>JAKBFW010000143.1 GCA_021833345.1 Pseudomonadota bacterium
CCGGCACGCCGGGCCACGAGACCGGCAGTCCCGCGAAGGAGTACGTCCTCGGTCTCGGCGAGATGTACGTCGCCGACCCCCGCTTCGCCGCGCACTACGGCGGAGAGCAGAACGCCACGCTCGTCCGGGACGCGCTTCGGCTGTACGCGGAAGGGGACCTGTGAGCCTCGAGGGGTGCCGACGGCCCGTCGACCGCGCGACACGGTCGTCCGTGCCGCGGGTCGCCGGTGCCGCCGCGCAGCGGACCGTCGGCGCCGCGAGGACCGTCAGCCGTTCTGCGAGAACCCCAGGTTGATCCCGCCGTGGCTCGGGTCGAGCCAACGCGACGTGACGACCTTGCCCCGCGTGAAGAACTGCACGCCCTCGACCCCGTGTGCGTGCGCGTCACCGAAGAGCGAGGACTTCCGGCCTCCGAACGAGTAGCCCACCATCGGGACGGGGATCGGGACGTTGCCCCGACCATGCCGACCGGCACCTCGTTCTGGAGCCGGCGCGCGGCGCCACCGGCGTTCGTGAAGACGGCCGTCCCGTTGCCGTACCGGTTCGCATGGCTGAGGGCGAGCCCCTCGTCGTACGACGAGACGCGCACGACGGACAGCACCGGGCCGACGATCTCGTCGGTGTAGATGGACATCGCGGGGGTGACGGGGTCGAACAGGGTCGGGCCGAGCCAGGACCCCGTCGGCCTCGCGGTGCACCGCGCCGTCCCCGGTCCGGAGACCTGACATGCGGTCCACGATCTTCGCGACGAGCTCGACCGCGACGGGCTCGACCGCCACGAGCGCCCAGATCGCCGTGCACCGCTCTCCTGCCGAGCCGAAGCCGGCGTTCACCGCGGCGTCGGCGTCGAGGTCGAGGTCCGCGTCGGGAAGGACGAGCATGTGGTTCTTCGCGCCGCCGAGGGCCTGCACGCGCTTGCCGTGCGCGGTACCCGTCTCATACACGTAGCGCGCGATCGGCGTCGAGCCGACGGACGAGACCGACGCGACGTCCGGGTGCCCCAGCAGCGCGTCGACCGACTCCTTGGCCCCGTGCACCACGCTGAACACACCGAGCGCGTCCGAGAGCACCTTGCCGCGCTCGGCGGTCACGATCGCCGCCAGCTCGTTCTTGCGCGCGTCGAGCAGCTCACGGAACGCGAACAGGATCGCGGTGCGCCTGCTGCGGGCTACGTCCCGCCACCCGGGGAACGCGGCACGCGCGGCCGCGACCGCGGCGTCGACCTCGACCGCACCGCCGAGAGGGACCTCGCCGGTGACGCGCCCGGTCGCCGGGTTCGTCTCCGGGTTCGTCACCGGGGCCGTCGGCGCCCCGTCGGGAGCCGAGACCGCGCGCCCCCCGAATCCAGCGCGGCACGAGGGTCCGCGTGCCGTCCCTGACCGCCGCCGACGTCGTGGAGGAGGTGGTCGGCACACTCATGACGGTCGCCTTCCTCCAGGAGGAACGCGTCTGGGCCGAGCGCCGACGGGGCGGCCCTATTCCCGCGCCGTCTTGGTGTTGCTGGCCTGCGCACGTGGTCGGACCACGATCAGATCGATGTTGACGTGCGGCGGTCGGCTGAGGGCCCACGCGATCGTGTCCGCGACGTCGTCCGCGACGAGCGGCTGGAAGCCCTCGTACACCTTGGCCGCCCGCTCGGCATCGCCACCGAACCGGACGAGCGAGAACTCTTCGGTCGCGACCGCGCCGGGCGCGATCTGGATGACGCGGATCGGCTCGCCGACGATCTCCCACCGGAGGGTCGTGGCGAGCATCCGCTCCGCGTGCTTGACGCCGGTGTACCCGGCACCGCCCTCGTAGGCGCCGTCCGCCGCGGTCGAGGTCACCACGAGCACGTCCCCGCCCCCGTCGGCCCGTAGCACCGGCAGCAGGGCCTGGGTCACGCGGAGGGTGCCGAGCACGTTGACCTCGTACATCCGGCGCCAGTCGTCGACGTCGGAGGTCGCGACGGGGTCGAGCCCGAACGCCCCGCCGGCGTTGTTGACCAGCGCGGTCAACCCGCCCGTGGCCTCGACGTGTGCGGCGAGCCGGGCGACGTCGTCGGCGACGGTCAGGTCGGCGGGGAACGCCTCGGCGCCGGTCTCGGCGGCGAGCTCCGCGAGGCGGTCGGCGCGCCGGGCCACGGCCACGACGGCCCAGCCGTCGCTGCGCAGCCGACGGACGGTGGCGGCGCCGATCCCGCTCGACGCTCCGGTGACGACGGCGCGCCGCGTGCTGCTGGTCATGAAGGACTCCCGTTCGGTCAGCGTGCTGATGGGCTCACGTTCCACCTCCCCACGGTTGGGGAGGTCAGGTGGCGGTCTCGACCGCGGTCAGGGCCTCGTCGTAGATCGCGAGGGCGCGGGCGACCTCGTCATCGGTCACGATGCAGGGCGGGACCACATGGATGCGGTTGTCTGCGAGGAACGGCAGCAGCCGTCGGGCCATGAGCTCGCGCTTCACGGCGCCCATCGTCGCCGCGGTCGCGGGCGTCCTCGTCTCACGGTCGCTCACGATCTCGAGAGCCCAGAAGACGCCGACCCCGCGCACCTCCCCGATCATCGGGTGGCGGGCAGCGAGCTCCGCGAGCCCGGGCGCGATCACGTCCGCGCCGACCCGAGCCGCGTTCTCGACGATCCCCTCGTCCTCCATCGCGGCGATCGTCGCGACGATCGACGCCATCGCGAGCGGGTGACCCGAGTAGGTCAGGCCACCGGGGAAGACCGTGTCGTCGAACGCGGACGCGATCCGCTCGGAGATGACGACCCCTCCCGCGGGTACGTACCCCGAGTTCACGCCCTTGGCGAAGGTGATCAGGTCGGGGACCACGTCGTAGCCGTCGAACGCGAACCACCGACCGGTGCGACCGAAACCCGCCATCACCTCGTCGAGGATCAGCACCAGGTCGTAGCGGTCGGCCAGCGCGCGGACCCCGGCGAGGTAACCGGGCGGCGGCACGAGGATCCCGCCGGTGCCGACGATGGTCTCGATGAGGATGGCCGCGATCGACGCCGGCCCCTCGGACTGGATCACCCGCTCGAGGTGGCGCAGCGCACGTTCGGACTCCTGCTCGGGCGTGCTCGCCCAGAACTCGCTGCGGTACAGGTACGGGCCGAAGAAGTGCACGTGACCCCGCGCGAACTCGTTGGGGATCCGTCGCCAGTCGCCTGTCGCCACGACGGCCGCGCCGGTGTTGCCGTGGTACGACCGGTAGAACGACAGAACCTTGTCGCGCCCCGTCACCTGACGAGCCAACCGGATCGCGTTCTCGTTGGCGTCGGCTCCGGCGTTCGTGAAGAAGACCTTCGAGAAGCGCGTCGGCGCGTGCGACAGGATCGCCCTGGCTGCGAGCCCGCGCGGGAGCACCGCGTGCGACGGTGCCACCGTGGTCAGGATCTGCGCCTGCTCGACGATCGCGGCGACGACCCGCGGGTGCTGGTGACCGACGTTCGTGTTGACGAGCTGGCTCGAGAAGTCAAGGTACCGCGTGCCGTCGGCGGTCTCCACCTCGCAGCCGCGCGCCGTCGTGACCACGAGCGGGTCCAGCGTCGCCTGCGCCGACCACGAGTGGAAGACGTGCTCGCGGTCGAGCGTGTACGCGAGCCGTCCGTCCGGCTGTGCCGTCATGTCCTGCGCCTCTCCGGGATGTGTGGCGTGCCGCCGGCCTCGATCGTCCCTGGTCCTGCTCGCGTTGTCGACTGCCCTCGGGAGGTCTCTCCGCGCGACGGCGCCGCTCCGCGCGGGCCGATCAGCGCGGTGCCCGAACGCGTCTGACCGGGCAGACTGAAGCCCCATCGACCGAGAACTGTGGAGGACCCGCATGAAGGTCACCGTCATCTCCGGCGGCGTCGGCGGCGCTCGCTTCACACGCGGGCTCCTGGCGCTTCTCGCAGAACGCCTTCCGGACGGGAAGGGCGGCACGACGGCCGCCGTCACCGTCGTGGCGAACACCGGGGACGACCTGTGGCTCCACGGGGTACGGGTGTGCCCCGACCTCGACACGGTGATGTACACCCTCGGCGGCGCGGTGCACGAGGACCAGGGCTGGGGGCGGCGTGCCGAGAGCAGCCGGGTCTCGACGGACCTGGCGTCCTACGACGTCGGGTGGGAGTGGTTCACCCTCGGCGACCTCGACCTCGCGACCCACCTCGCGCGCACCCAGCTCCTCCGCGAGGGACGTCCGCTGTCGGCGGTCACGGCCCACCTGTGCCGTCGGTGGGAGCCCGGCGTGACCCTCCTTCCGATGACGGACCACGAGGTCGAGACCCACGTGGTCGTGGACGACGGGCCGACCGGGCAACGTCTCCTGCACTTCGAGGAGTGGTGGGTGCGCCACCGGGCGATCCTGCCGGCACGACGTTTCGTCCAGGTCGGCCTCGAGGACGCCGTCCCCGCACCCGGAGTCGTCGAGGCCCTGCGCGACGCCGATGTCGTCATCCTCCCGCCGTCGAACCCGGTGGTCTCGATCGGGACCGTGCTGGCGATCCCCGGCATACGCGACGCGGTCGTCGCCACGCGCGCACCTGTCGTCGGGGTGTCACCCGTGATCGGCGGTGCCGCGGTCCGCGGCATGGCGGACGCCTGCCTCCAGGCGATCGGCGTGGAGACCTCGGCCGAGGCCGTCGCGCGACACCTCGGGTTGCGGACGCGTGACGGGGTCCTCGACGCGTGGCTCGTCGACACGGTGGACGCCGCGGCCGCGACGGCGCTGGCTCGTGACGGCTGGTCGACCCGTGCGGTGCCGACTCTCATGACGGACGTCCCCGCGACCGCCCGGATCGCCGCGGCCGCCCTGGGACTGGTCGGCCTCTAGCGGCCGACCCGGACCGCGAGCTGCCGTCAGCGCGAGTTCCACCCGTGCGTCGGCGAGCCCGGTCGACCGCTGCGCCGCGGTCGAGGGAGAGACCCGACCACACGGAGCACCCGGCGGGTCCGGTCCCCGACGCCGAGCGCGATCACGGCCGGCAGGTCGTCAGGCACGTCCACGTCGTGACCGAGGCCGGAACCCGGAGCGAGAGCGATCCGGACGTGACCACGGTCGAGGTGCAGCTGGGCCGACCCGGTACCGAAGGCCGGACGCACGGGAACCCCCGGGAGCGCCGTCAGGAGCGTCGTCCCCAGGCCGGTCGCATCGGTCACGATGCCGAGCGGGTGCGCGGCAGCCGCCGCAAGCGCCTCGTCCACGTCGGCGGGGTGCAGCGCAGGCAGGTCACCGAGCAGGACGCCCACGCCGTGGGTCGGCTCGACGCGGCGCGCGTGGTCGATGCCGGCGAGCGCCGCCCGGTTGAGACCGGCCGGTTCAGGCTCGTCGACGACGTCGACGACGGCGCCGACGGCGACCTCGCGCGCGCGGCGCACCGTGTCCGCGTCGCTGGTGACCACGACGATCCGGTCGACGCGTTCGGCCGCCGCGGCCGCCGCGAGGGTGTCGGCCGTCATCGCTCGCACGAGCGACATGCGCGGGCCGGGTGCGAGCCACCACGACAAACGCGACTTGCCCTCCACAGGCGGTTTGAGCGGCACGACGAGCGTCCACCGAAGTCCGGTCATGTCAGCTCCGCTCGAGGGCCGAGTCGCTGTCCCGGGACTGCGCGTCGGCCCACCCCTGCGCGTACGCCTCGGCGCTCCCCTGGGCGAACATGTCGTCGGGCCCGAGCCGCACCAGCGAACGCGCCCCGGGTCCGTCGTCGTCGGTCAGCAGGTGGCCGAGCCCGCGCACGACCGCGACCGGCCGCCCCGCGCTCTTCCCCTTGACGAGCTCCGCCGCCGCCGCGATCTCGTCCGCGACCGCGGTGACGGTCGCGGTGAGCACGCGCCCGAAGGTGTCGCGCTGGCCGCGGAGGTCGTCGGTCACCGCGACCCCCGCCGCGCCGATCGCCAGGTCCGTCACGCCCTGGCGCCACGGACGACCGGCGGTGTCGGTGACGACCACGCCGAGCCGCACGCCGAGACGGCGCTGCAGACCCGCCCGGATCGTGCGCGCCGAGGCGTCCGGGTCGAGCGGCAGGAGCAGGATCGTCCCCTCGGGCGTGTTGCTCGCGTCGACGCCCGCGGCCGCCATGACGAGCCCGAGCCGGTTCTCCACGATCCGCGTGGTGCCGCCCGGGTGCTCACGCGTGGCGACGACGCGGACCGTCTCGTCGGTGATCGCCTGTTCGCGGTCGGTCGCAGCGACGACGCGTCCCTCGGCCTTGGACACGATCTTCGACGTGACGACCACCACGTCGCCGTCCTGCAGCCCCGCGAGGGCCGGTGCCATCACCGCGACGAGGTCGTCGCCGGTCCGGACCTCCGGGAGACCGTCCGGAGCCCAGACCGTCAACGGGCCGGTCACCGCACCAGCGCCGGCAGCACGTCGCGCCCGAACGTCTCGATCCACTCGCGCTGGTTGCGACCGACGTTGTGCAGGTACACCCGGTCGAAGCCGAGGTCGACGTACTTCTGGATCTCGGCGCGGTGCCGATCCGGGTCCGCGGAGATGACCATCCGCCCCTCGAAGTCCTCCGGCCGCACGAGTCTCGCCATCTGCTCGAAGTCGAACG
>JAKBFW010000144.1 GCA_021833345.1 Pseudomonadota bacterium
CCAGCCGTACTGGGCGTTCAACGTCCCTGAGACGGCCGCGACGGCGGTCGCGACCACCGCGAGCTGCATCGCGGCGCGACGCAGCCGCGCCGGCCAGGCGCCGTGCCGCCGGGTGGCCGGCAGGGCGCGCGGCCACACGATGCCCGCGCCGAAGGTCGCCGCCGCGACGAGCCACAGCACCCAGGTGGTGCCGGCGCCGGTGAGTGACATGCGACCGCCCTGTGCCGTGGGTGGAAGGAGACGAGAGAGACGGACGGAAGGGCCGCTGGGCAGCAGCACCCGGGCGCGCCCGCAGGAGAGATCCTGGCACGTCAGGTGTCCGATTCGTCGTCGATCGTGTGAGCATGTCGTGAACGACGAGCGCCGGGTGCGGAAAGGGCGTCCGGGGTCCCGGCGGATCGGCGCGCCGCACAGTCGCGTGGCGCATCATGAAGGTCGTGCCGCCACCGATGACCCTCGCGTCGTTCCTGACCTCATGGGTGCTCGACCCGCTGGGCGTCGGGCTCGCCGTCGTGCTCGCGTGGACGTACGTCGCGCTCGTCCGTCGGGTGCGACGCGACGGGGGCCGGTGGAGCCGGTGGCGCGGTGCGGCGTTCCTCGGCCTCGGCGTGGGGACCCTGGTGCTGACGACGTGCGGCGGGTTCGCGGTGTACCGCTCTGCGCTGTTCTCGGTGGGCGCGGCCCAGGCGGCGCTCCTCTCTGCGGTGACCCCGGCCGGGATCGCCCTCGGCGACCCCGTCGGGCTCGCAGAACGCGCGCTCGGTCCGGCGGCGGTCGCCCGACTGAACCGCGCGCTCCGCGGACCGCTGGCCCGCGTGCTGATGTTTCCCCTGGTCAGCTCGGTGCTGGCGGTCGGGTCGCTCATCGCGGTCTTCTACTCGAGCTTGTTCACCGCCTCGATGTCGAGCGTCCTCGCGCGCGACGGCGTGTATGCGCTGCTCCTCGTCACCGGGGTGCTCGTCGTCCTCCCCCTGCTCGGTGAGGAGCTGTTGCCGCGCTGGTGCACCCCGCCGGTGCGGGCCCTCTTCGCGTTCGCCGACGGGTTGCTCGACGCGATCCCGGGCATCCTCGTCATGACCGCGAGCGCGCCGCTCGCCGCGGGGGTGCTCGGGTACGCGAGCCGGACCTGGGGGGCGACGCCGGCCTGGGACCAGAAGGTCGGCGGGGGCACCATGCTCGCGATCGCCGAGGTCGTCGGGCTCCCGGTGCTCGGCGCGATCATCGGTGACTGGGTGCGTGCCGACGAGGCGGATGCGCGTGCCGTGGACGCGGCGCTGGACGCGCGCGCGGCGGAGTCGGCGACCTGGGCCGCAGAGGCGGGTGCGACGGGTGAGTCGGAACGCATGCCGCCGTGGTGGGAGAGCGACCCGCGCTACGTCGACCGCGAGAGCTGACACCGGGGTCGTACCCGCGGCGCAGGTGCCGGCTGCACTCCCCCGGCGGTCGACCCCGCGAGGCCGGGGCGTCAGCTCTGCTGGAGGCTCCGGACGACGTACTCGAGCTGCTCGGCCGTGAAGGTGCCGGGGTGACGGACGAGGAGCGTCCCGTCCGGACCGATGATCGCGGTGAACGGCAGGCCCGGGACCCGGTAGGTGCCGGCGGCGGTGCCATTCGCGTCGGCGACCAGGGGGTACGTCACGCCGCTCGTGCGGGCGAAGGCCGTGGCGGCCCCGGCCGGGTCGGCGACGTCGACCCCCAGGAACGCGACCGAGCCGCCGAGGGCCTGGTGGGCCTGCTCGAGCGCCGGCATCTCCTGGACGCAGGCGCTGCACGTGCTGGCCCAGAAGTTCACGACGGTGTACGAGCCGTGCGTCCCCGCGAGCGACACCCGGGTCGACGGCTCCCCGAGCACCGGGAGCGTGAGGGGCGGGGCCGGCGCGTTCAGCGTCGCGGTGCCGGTCCCGGTCGTCCCGGTGGGACCTGCCACGGGGGTGCGCCTTCCGACGGGCAGCAGGTCCATCGCCATCTGTGCCATGGCGTGCGCGAACGACGCCGTGCTGGCGGAGCCGGTGCCGAACTGCCCGATGGCCACCTCGCGTCCCGTCGGGTCGATGAAGAACAGCTCGGTCCCGTGCGTGACCTCCTGGGTCTTCGGGTCGACGGTCACCGAGACGTGGTAGCTGTCGGCGACCTGGGCGAGCTGGGCGGCTGTCCCGGTCGCGAAGACCCAGTTGTCGGCGCTACCCAGACCATGGCTGTCGGTCCACGACGCGACGTCGGCGACGGCGGTGTGGAGAGGGTTCGCGTTGACGGAGAGGAACACGACGTCCTTCGCGGCCGCACCGAGGTCCGTGTTCGCGGTGGCGACGTCCTGCGCCAGCAGGGTGCACAGGTCCTGGCACTCGTCGTCGTCGAACGACAGCACGACGGCCTTGCCGCGGAGCCGGGACACGCTCGTCGGCTGGCCGTGCTGGTCGGTCAGGGCGAAGTCCGGGGCGGCGAGGGCGGGCGGCGAGAGGACGTCGAGCTGGAGGAGGTCGGTCGCTGCCGCGTCGATCCCCGGCTCCGCCGTCGTTCCCGTGGTCGCCGGCGCGTGCGGCAGCCCGATCGCCACGATCGCGGCCAGGCCGACGGCGACCACGAGACCGGCACCGGCCCACGCGACTGTCGTGGCACGGCCGTGTCGACGTGGGCCGACGGGTGGTGTCTCGGTCATCGTGCGGGGTCGCTCTCTCGGGTGGGGGGAGGGTCGCTCGGATCCAGGCTCGGGCTCGGTCCGGGGTCCGGGACGGGAGTCACCGCTGCGGTCCCGGTGAGAGAACGCCGGACGACGACGGCGAAGGCGCCCAGCACGATCACGCCCAGCACGACGGTCGAGCGGACCGGGTCCGCACCGACGGCCGAGGTGAGTGCGGACTGCAGGTGCCCCACCGCGGTCGTCACCGGCGAGCCGGCGGTCGCGTCGCGCAGGTCGTTCGCCCAGGAGAGGAAGAGGTACGCGCCCGACGCGACGAGCACGGCGCCCGAGACCGCCGGCAGCCACCGCGAGGCGGCGCGGACGTGGCGGAGCGCCGTCGCCCCCGCCGTCGTCGTGAGGACCGCGGCTGCGGTGACGAAGAGCCCCATCCCTGCGGCGTAGGCGAGGTACGTGGAGAGGCCGGCCCACGCACCGCGGCGCGTGAACGATCCGCCGACCGCCGCGAGGAACAGGGGGAGGGAACAGCTCAGGGAGCCGATCGCGTAGGCCGCGCCGTAGCCGATCATCGCGAGCGCGGAGCGGCCGGGCCGGACGCGCGGCGTCGGCAGGTGCAGGCTCGGTCCCCGGCCTGCGAGCGTGAGCACCCCGGCGACGGTCATCCCCAGGGCGACGACGATCATGACCCACGGGAGCCAGCCGGCGACGAGCTGGACGCCGCTCTCGACCAGTACCCCGAGCACGCCGAAGACGGCCACGAAGCCCACGGTCACGCCGGCTCCGGAGAGCAGGCTCCTGGCGATCCTCGCGCCGTCGGGGCCGGTCGGTCGGCCCGTGAACAGCGCCAGGTAGGCGGGCAGCATCGGCAGGCCGCACGGGTTCACTGCGGCGACGAGGCCGAGCGAGAAGGCGTACAGGACGAGGCCCGAGCCGGACGACGACGGGGTCATGTCGATGGGACCGGGGTCAGGGCCGCGCGGATCACCGCCGTCGAGAGCCCGGTGGCGGGCGGAGCGGCGGTCACTGCTGCGCCCCGTCGGCGCGGGCGAGGGCCTGCAGGTACGCGTTGTAGTCGCTGAGCTCGGTGTCGTCGCCGCGCGCCTGGCGGCGGTCCGCCGCCCGGGTTCTGCGCTCGTCGGACCGCTGCCACGCCACGACGAGGGCCCCGAGCACCAGGAGGGTCGGGATCTCGGTGAACCCCCACGCGATGCCGCCGCCGGTCGCCTGGTCGGCAAGCGGCACGACGTGCCAGCCGGGCAACGGCATGGCGTAGAAGCGCACGAGCAGGGCCGTCGACATCATGACCGCCACGCCGAAGAACGCGTGGAACGGCGCCGTGGCCGCGACCTCGAGGACCGAGACCACGGGAGCGGGCATCGACCGTGGACCGCGGCGCGTGGTCCGCGGGTTCGGGTCGACGCCCAGGACGCCCCAGAAGTAGAGGAAGCCGATCACCAGGAAGTGCACGAGCATCAGGTTGTGCCCCCACCAGGTGCTCATGAGGTCGTCGAAGAGCGGCGTGTAGTAGAGCCCGTACAGGCTCATGATGAACAGCACGAACGTCACCGCCGGGTGCGTCAACGCGGTGAGCACCCGTGAGTGCAGGAGCCGCAGGACCCCGCGCCGGACCCGGCCTCGTCGACCGGAACCGGTGGGCAGCGCACGCAGCAGCAGGGTCACCGGCGCGCCGAGCACCAGGAAGACGGGCGTGAGCATGTTGAGCACCATGTGCTGCACCATGTGCACGCTGAACAGCTCCATGCCGTACCCGTCGATCCCCGTGGCCGTCACGGCGACGACGGAGAGCACGCCGACGAGCCACCAGATCGTGTGGTGGACGGGCCAGCGGATGCCGCGACGGCGCAGCACGACGACCCCCGCCACGTACAGGACGAGCAGCGCAAGGGAGAGCAGCGGCAGGATCGGGATCGGCTGGGGATGCCACGCCACGAGGCGCGCGAGAGTCGGGGGCTGCCTCGGCATCCACATCGGCCCGCTCATCGCGATCGGTCCGCCGGACGCCGGCGGGGGCATCGTCATCGGCCGGAGCACGCTGGCGATGGTACGGCCGTTCCCTGGAGACACACCGGGGAGGACGGGTGCCCCACGGCCCCGGATCCGGGTACGGGCGGTCAAGCCCATCAGATGTGATTTGCGTCACATCTGGCTGGACAATCGTCCACTCGTTCGGCGGGCGGCCGATAGGGGGGTGACCTCGACCTCATCCCCCAGGAGTCCCCATGTCGAACGCTCTGCACCCCGATGCCACCCGTGCGCGTCGCGGCGTGACGGCCCTCGTGGCGAACAGGTCCGTGAGCACCAAGATCCTCTCCGTGATCGGGTTGCTCGTCCTCGTCGTGGTGGGATCCGGAACGCTCGCGGTCACCTCGCTGCGCACGCTCGCGCACGAGAGCGCCGTCCTCGCCGGTATCCAGGCCGATGTCGTGGTGCCGCTCAGTGGTCTGCACGAGGCCCAGCTCAAGGCCCGGATGATCGCGGCGCAGGTCGCCGCCGCGGACACGCCCGACGCCAAGAAGAAGTGGCTCGCCGACCAGGTCACCAACGACGGTGAGATCGACGGGGAGATCGCGGCCTTCGAGAAGGCCACCCCGAGGGTCTTCCCGGGCTGGACGGAGTTCGTCAGCGGGTGGAGCGCCTGGAAGTCCGCGCGTGACACGAAGCTGATCCCGCCCGCTCTCGCCGGCGACCTCGCCGGGTACCAGACGGTCCTGATCAACGTCACCGAGCCGCTGAAGGACACCTACCTCAACAACCTCGAGCTCGTGCAGGGCGCGGTGACGACGTACAGCACCGGCATCTCCACGACGGCGGCGAGCGAGTCCGGCGCGGCGATCCGGACGCTGGTGATCTCGCTCGTGATCGCGCTCGCTGCCGTGATCGCGCTGGCCGTCGCGACGGCTCGGGGGATCGTGCGGTCGGTGGTGTCGGTGAAGGGGTCGGTGGAGGCGTTGGCGCGTGGTGATCTGACGGTGCGTCCGGTGGTGTTCTCGGGTGATGAGGTGGGGCAGATGGCGTCGGCGTTGGTGACGGCGCAGGATGCGTTGCGGTCGTTGGTGTCGGGGGTGGTGGAGTCGGCGGGGTTGGTGGCGTCGTCGGCGGAGGAGTTGTCGGCGTCCAGTGCGCAGGTGTCGGCGGGGTCGGCGGAGACGAGTGTGCAGGCGGGGGTGGTGGCGGCTGCGGCGGAGCAGGTGAGTCGGAACGTGCAGGCGGTGGCGGCGGGTGCGGAGCAGATGGGGGCGAGCATCCGGGAGATTGCGCAGAATGCGAATGAGGCGGCGAGGGTTGCGAGCCGGGCTACGGGGGTGGCGGCGGTGACCAATGAGACGGTGGTGAAGCTGGGGGTCAGCTCGCAGGAGATCGGGGACGTGGTCAAGGTGATCACGAGCATCGCGGAGCAGACGAACCTGTTGGCGCTGAATGCGACGATCGAGGCGGCGCGTGCGGGGGAGGCGGGTAAGGGGTTCGCGGTGGTGGCCGGGGAGGTCAAGGAGCTGGCGCAGGAGACGGCGCGGGCGACGGAGGATATTGCGCGGCGGGTGGCGGCGATCCAGACCGATACCACGGGTGCGGTGGCGGCGATCGGGGAGATCAGCGCGATCATCGCGAGTATCAATGATTTCCAGCTGACGATCGCCAGTGCGGTGGAGGAGCAGACCGCGACGACGAACGAGATGAGCAGGGGTGTGGCGGAGGCGGCGGCGGGGTCGGGGGAGATCGCGGTGAACATCACCGGGGTGGCCTCGGCTGCGGACTCCAGTGCCCACGTGCTGGGTCAGATGGGTGACGCCGTGACCGAGCTCGCGCGCCTGTCCACCGACCTGCGCACCCGCATGAGCACCTTCACCTACTGA
>JAKBFW010000145.1 GCA_021833345.1 Pseudomonadota bacterium
GCGCGCCGAGAGCGCCGACAGGTGGATCGGGTTGCGGTCGCCGGAGACCGCCGCGTACCGCCGTCCGGTGTCGGCGGGAAGGGTCCAGACCGCGGTGGGGAGCCCGTGCGGGACCGCCGGAGCGGGTGGCCGTTCACCCGGTGCGGCAGCGCCCGTGAGTCGCGCGCCCTTCGAGAGGTACGTGGACACCCCGCGCCAGGCGGGTCGCTCGGCCGGGTCCGTCGGGCCCTCGCGCCGCACCTCGACGACGAGGTCGAGCTGGACGCCGGCACGGTGCGGCCGCAGTCGCTCGGTCCACGCGCGCACGTGCAGGGCATCGGTGTGTCGCAGCGCCTCGTGCTGCTCGACCCTGTTGGCCAGGTGCACCATGCCGACCAGCGGCAACGGGAAGTCGGGCCGCACCATGAGCGCCGTGGCGACCGGGAACGCGAGCACGTGCACGAACCCGGCCGGCAGGGCATCGCTCGCCGGCTCGCCGATCAGGTGCTGGTACGCGGTCAGGTGCGTGGCGGAGGCGCGGACGTCGTGCACCGCGTACTCGACGGCGGGGAGCGCGTCGGCGGCGAGCGGACGACCCCCCTCGCGGGACAGCGCCCGGGCGAGCGCGATCCGCGCCGCACCGACTCCGCCGCGCCCGTAGAGCCTGCCGAGGCCGGGGACCTCCTCGAGCTCGACGACGCGTCGGGTCGTCATGCCCCGACCAGGTTCTGCCCGCACACCCGCAGGACCCGCCCGACGACCCCGCCCGCCGCCGGTGACGCGAGGAAGGCCACCGCCTCGGCGACGTCCTCGGGCAGCCCGCCCTGCTGCAGGGAGTTGAGCCGCCGGGCGATCTGGCGGGTGACGGCCGGGATCCGCGCGGTCATCTCGGTCTCGATGAAGCCGGGCGCGACGGCGTTGGCGGTACCGCCGAAGGCGGCCAGCAAGGGGGCTGTCGCCCGCGCCATCCCGATCACACCACCCTTGGACGCCGCGTAGTTGGTCTGGCCGCGGTTGCCGGCGATCCCGCTCGTCGAGGCGAGCGAGACGATGCGCGGCTGGTCGGTGAAGTCCCCGGACGTCAGCAGCGCCTCGTTGATGCGGAGCTGGGCGGCGATGTTCACCGCCAGCACCGCCTCCCACCGGTCGCGGCTCATGTTGGCGAGCAGCTTGTCGCGCGTGATCCCGGCGTTGTGCACCACGATGTCGAGGTGCCCGTGGCGGCCCAGCGCGTGCTCCAGCATCCGCTGCCCGGCGTCCTCGGCCGTGATGTCGAGCTGGAGCGCGGTGCCGCGGACCTCGTTGGCGATCCTGGCGAGAGCCTCACCCGCAGCGGGCACGTCCACGACGACGACGGTCGCCCCGTCCCGGGCGAGGGTCCGGGCGATCGCCGCACCGATCCCGCGCGCCGCACCGGTGACCACCGCGACGCGTCCGGAGAGCGGCACCTCCCAGTCGGCCGGGAACGTGCCCGCGTCGGAGCCGATCTCCAGGAGCTGCCCGTCGACGAACGCGGACCGCGTCGACAGGAAGAACCGCAGCGCCCCGAGTGCGGACGGCGCGAGCACGTCGACCCCCTCGGCGAGGACGACGCCGTTGGCGGTCGCCCCGCCGCGAAGCTCCTTGGCGAGGGAACGCAGGAACCCGTCGACCCCCTGACGCGCAGCGGCGACCGCCGGGGCGTCGTCCGCGGTCGAGGTCCGCGAGATCGTCACGACCCGACCTCCCGGTGCGAGCCGACGCAGCACGGCCGCGAGCGCGGCGACCGGTGCGGCGAGGCCGTCAGGGTGCTCGACGTCGGACAGGACCAGGACGACGGCCTTCACCGTCTCGGTCGTGGCGACGTGTCGGTGGATGTCGAGGTCCCACCCGGGGGTGTCGCCCGTACCGGCCAGGAGCTGCGCGAGCGCGTCGGCGTCGGGTTGCGGGGTGCTCGCGCCGTCCTGGCCCCCGAGGCCGATCACGAGCACCGGGCCGTCCACGAGCGGGTCGCCCGCGCGATGGCGCCGCAGCGGAGCCGGCCGGGGCAGGCCGAGCTGCTTCGCGAGCTTCTTGGTGAACCCCGAGTTGACCAGGTGCAGGTACGTGTCGGTCATGCCGCCTCCAGGATCGCGGTGACGCCCAGTCCACCGGCTGCGCAGACCGAGATGAGTGCGCGGGCCGGGCGGCCGGTCTCGGCGGTGCGGGCCGCGAGCAGCTTTGCCGTCGTTGCCACGAGCCTCCCACCTGTGGCGGCGAACGGGTGCCCCGCCGCCAATGACGACCCGTTGACGTTGAGCCGGTTCCGGTCGACGGTGCCGAACGCCGCGTCGAGCCCGAGCCGCTCACGACCGAACGCCGTGTCCTCCCAGGCCGCCAGGGTCGTCAGCACGGTCGACGCGAAGGCCTCGTGGATCTCGAGGAAGTCGAGGTCGGCGAGCGTCAGCCCGTGCCGGGCGAGCAGCCGCGGCACGGCGAACGCCGGGGCCATCAGCAGCCCGTCCTTCCCGTGCACGAAGTCCACGGCCGCGACCTCGGCATCGACGACGTACGCGAGGACGGGCAGCGCGTGCGCGTGCGCCCATTCCTCCGAGCCGAGCAGCACCGTCGACGCGCCGTCGCTGAGGGGGGTGGAGTTGCCGGCCGTCATCGTCGCCGGCGTCGGCAGGTGCGTGCCGAAGACCGGTCTGAGCGCCGCGAGCTTCTCCGCCGAGGTGTCGGCGCGGAGGTTCTGGTCGCGGACGAGACCGCGGTAGGGCGTGACGAGGTCGTCGAAGAACCCGGCGTCGTACGCGGCGGCGAGGCGTTGGTGGCTCAGCAGGGCGATCTCGTCCTGCGCCGCCCGGGTGATCCCCCACTGCGCGGTGGTCAGCGCCTGGTGCTCGCCCATCGAGAGGCCGGTGCGCGGCTCGGCGGTGGTCGGCGCCGACGGCGCGAGGTCGGCCGGCCGGACCCCGGCGAGGGCGGCGAGCCTGTGCCGAGAGCTGCGCGCACGGGCGAACGTGAGGAGGGCCCGTCGCAGCCCGTCGCTCACGGCGACCGGGGCGTCGGACGCGCTGTCGACGCCACCGGCGATCGCGGAGTCGAGCTGACCGAGCCGGATCTTGTTGCTCAGGCCGACGACCGCCTCGAGACCCGTCGCGCAGGCCTGCTGGAGGTCGTACGCGGGGGTCTCCGAGGCGAGCGCGGAGCTGAGCACGGCCTCGCGTGTGAGGTTGAAGTCGCGCGAGTGCTTGAGGACCGCGCCCGCGGCGACCTCCCCGATGCGCTCGCCCTGAAGGCCGAACCGCGCGACGAGGCCGTCGAGCGCGGCGGTGAGCATGTCGAGGTTCGACGAGTCGCGGTACGGGCCGCCGACCTTCGCGAACGGGAGGCGGTTGCCGCCGATCACGGCCGCGCGCCGCGTGGGCGTGCGGGTCGGGGTGGCGGGTTCGCGTCGTGCTGCAGGCATGAAGGTCCTCTCGCGTCGTTGCTGAGGTGCGTGCTGCCGGAGGTCGGGTGGTGCGGGCCCTCTGCCGATCGGGGACCTCGGTCCCAGGCGAGCCCGTTGGTCAGATGGTATGTGCGAGACCCAGAGTACCTGATACCGTCGGTTTCGTGAGCCAGATCACACCGGTTCCGACGGGGTCGTCGGAGCACGGTCACCCCGACCCGCTGCAGCCGGACGGCCGCTCCACCCGATGGGCGGACCATCGCGAGGCGCGCCGAGCCGAGCTCGTGCGCATCGCCCGCCGCGTGGTCCACCACCAGGGTCCGGACGTGTCGATGGACGAGATCGCGTCGGCCGCGGGTACCTCGAAGTCGATCGTCTACCGGTACTTCGCCGACAAGACCGGGCTGCAGATCGCCCTCGCCGACGCGGTCCTGCTGCAGATGCAGGGCGCCCTCGAGGGTGCGCTGCGCTCGGCGGGCACGCCCCGCGACGGTCTGCGGTCGATGGTCGCCGTCTACCTCGAGATGGTCGAGTCCTCGCCGCACGTGTACTCGTTCGTCACGCGCCAGCCCGAGTCCGGGGCCCCGATGGTGCACTTCCTCGACGCGGTCACCGCCATGGTCGCCACGCCGTTCGTCCGCGCCCTCACCGAGAGCGGCGTCGCGGTGCCGGGGCCGACGTCGGCCCTCGCCCAGTCGTGGGCGGCGGGCGCCGTCGGGTTCGTGCGCGGCGCGGGCGAGTGGTGGATGGCGCAGCGGGGCCAGCCCGGAACCCCGAGCCGCGACGAGCTGACCCGCCAGATCGCCAGCTGGCTCTGGGTCGGCCCGGTCGGGTTCCTCACCCGCGACCGCAGCAGCCCCGACCGTCCCGCACCGCATCCGCCCGCCCGCCGCCCGACTGCCGACCTGGAGACCCCATGACCGCGACCGCCGAACGCCCGACCGTCACCGCTCCCACTCCCGAACCCGTCGTCGACGTCGACTCTCTCGCGACCCTGCTGCTCGGTCGCTGGGCGGAGATGCGCCTCGCCGCGCGGACCCTCGCGGGCGACCCGCGCTTCGCCCGGATCGAGGGCCTCTCGATGGCCGATCATCGCGAGCGCGTGCTGAGCCAGCTGATGACGCTCGCGGCCGAGGGCGACGTCCTGCGGGCCTTCCCGACCGCCCTCGGCGGCTCCGACCAGCACGGCGCGAGCCTGGCGCGGTTCGAGGAGCTCGTCGCGGCGGACCCGTCCCTGCAGATCAAGGCGGGGGTCCAGTGGGGGCTGTTCGCATCGGCGATCATGCACCTCGGGACCGCCTCGCATCACGAGCGGCTGCTCCCCGACGCGATGTCGGTCGCCGTACCGGGCGCGTTCGCGATGACGGAGGTCGGGCACGGATCGGACGTCGCCTCGATCGCGACGACCGCGACCTACGACGTCGCGACGCGGGAGTTCGTGATCCACACGCCGTTCCGCGGGGCGTGGAAGGAGTACCTGGGCAACGCGGCGAAGCACGGCACCGCGGCGGTGGTGTTCGCCCAGCTCGTCACCCGCGGCGTCAACCACGGCGTGCACGCGCTCTACGTCCCGCTCCGGGACCCGCAGACGATGGACCTCCTGCCCGGGGTGAGCGCCCGGGACGACGGCCTGAAGGGTGGGCTCAACGGCATCGACAACGGCCAGCTGTGCTTCGACCACGTGCGGGTGCCTCGCGAGAACCTCCTCAACCGGTACGGCGACGTGGCCGAGGACGGTGCGTACACGTCGCCGATCGCCAGCCCGGGGCGGCGCTTCTTCACGATGCTCGGCACCCTGGTGCAGGGTCGCGTGTCTCTCGACGGCGCGGCGAACAACGCCGCGAAGATCGCGTTGATCACGGCCGTGACGTACGGCAACCAGCGTCGACAGTTCGCGGGCGGCTCCGACTCCGACGAGACCGTGCTGCTCGACTACCAGCAGCACCAGCGGCGGTTGCTCCCGCTGCTCGCGGAGACGTATGCGGGTGCGTTCGCGCACGAGCGGCTGCTCGAGCTGTTCGACTCGGTGTTCTCGGGCCGGACCGACACCGACGCCGATCGCCAGGATCTCGAGACGCTCGCGGCGGCCCTCAAGCCGATGTCCACCTGGCACGCGCTCTCCACCTTGCAGACGGCTCGCGAGGCGTGCGGCGGCGCAGGCTTCATGGTCGAGAACCGCCTGACGTCGCTGCGGGCCGACCTCGATGTGTACGTCACGTTCGAGGGCGACAACACCGTGCTCCTGCAGCTCGTCGCCAAGCGATTGCTCGCGGACTACGGGCGCGAGCTCACGGACGTCGACGCCGGGGGCATCGCCCGGTACATCGCGACGCGTGCCGCCGACGCCGCGCTGCATCGCACACCGTTGCAGCGTGCTCTGCAGACGCTCGCCGACCAGGGAGACGCGCGTCGCTCCGTCGGGCAGCTCCGAGGCGCCGAGGCTCAGCGCGAGCTGCCGACCGACCGTGTCGACTCGATGGTCGCGGAGCTCGCCGCCGCGCTGCGGCCCGCGACGAGGGCCTCGCGGGCGGACGCCGCTGCGCTCGTCAACCGGCACCAGCACGTGCTGATCGAGACGGCCCGAGCGCACGCCGAGCTCATCCAGTGGGAGGCGTTCACGGCGGCGCTCGCGACCGTCGAGGACCCCGGGACGGCCCGCGTGCTCGCCTGGTTGCGCGACCTGTTCGGCCTCACGCTGATCGAGCGGAACCTGTCCTGGTACCTCATCCACGGCCGGCTCTCGGCGGGGCGCGCGCGAACCGTGACGTCCTACGTCGACCGTCTGCTCACCCGCCTCCGCCCGCACGCCCAGGACCTCGTGGATGCGTTCGGCTACGCGCCGGAGGCCGTGCGCGCGACGATCACGACCGGCATCGAGCGCGAGCGCCAGGACGAGGCCCGCGCGTACTACCGCAGCCGACGTGCGGCCGGCACCACCCCGGTCCCCGAGAAGTCCCGCACCGCCTGAACCCTGTCGGTCAGTGGAGTGGCCCGTCGACGAGGTGGGATCGGGCGGTGTGGACGGTGAGTGGGTGTGTGGTCGTGGTGGTGGTGGCGTTGCCGGGGATGGGTTCCCAGGTGTCGGTGCCGGTGATCTGGTAG
>JAKBFW010000019.1:0-4445 GCA_021833345.1 Pseudomonadota bacterium
ACGGTGACGACCCGCCTGCGGCTCAGGCCCTTGGCGGTGGCGGTCCGAACGAAGTCCGCGGTCATGTTCTCGGCGACCGAGGTCCGCGTCAGCCGCAGCACGTAGGCGAACGACACCGAGCCGAGCACGATCCCGGGCATCAGGAGCGTCCGGAGGTTCACGTTCCCGCCCACGGTCGGCGGAAGCCAGCCGAGCTTCACGCCGACCACGAACTGCATCGTGAAGCCGATCACGAAGACCGGCACGGCGATGACGATCAGGCTGACGATCAGGAACGTCGAGTCGAACAGCTTGCCCTTGCGGAGGCCGGCGACGAGCCCGACGGCGATGCCGAAGACCGCCTCGAAGAACAGGGCCACGAACGCGAGCTGGATGGTCACCGGGAAGGCACCGGCCATGACGTCCCGAACCGGGCGGCCGGAGAACGACGTCCCGAAGTCGAACGTCAGCAGCCCCTTGAGCCAGAGCAGGTACTGCACCAGGAACGGCTGGTTCAGGTGGTAGTGCTCCCGGAGCTGGGCAGCGACCGCGGGGTTCAACCCTCGCTCACCGCCGAGCGCAGCGATCGGGTCGCCGGCGAGAGCGAAGACCATGAAGTAGATCAGCAGCGTGGCACCCAGGAAGACCGGGATCATCTGCAAGAGCCTGCGCCCGATGTACCAGGCCATCAGGTCTCCTCCTCGTAGGGATCGGGACGGGCCGACGTGCGCCGACGGCGGGCCACTCTAGTGTGCGTCCTTCCGAAAGGACGACTTCGCGGACACGGCTGGGGGTGGGGACCTCGCGGGTCCCCACCCCCAGCCGTCAGAGCGCCGAGCTCACGCCTTCTTGATCTGGTAGTACAGCGGGACGGAGTCCCATCCGAACTGCACGTTCGTCACCGTCGAGGCGTAGCCACCGGTCACGTTGGAGTACCAGAGCGGGATCGCCGGCAGGTCCTTGAACAGGATCTCCTGGACCTGGTCGAAGTACTTGTTCGCAGCGTCGACCGACTTCGCCGCGAGACCCTGCTTGAGCAGGGTGTCGACCTGCGGGTTCGAGTACTGGCCGTCGTTCGAGCCTGCTCCCGTGCCGTAGATCGGGCCGAGGAAGTTGTACAGCGACGGGTAGTCGGCCTGCCAGCCGGTCCGGAACGCACCCTTGATGGTGTGGTTCGTGATGACGGTACGCAGGTCCTTGAACGTCGGGTACGGGCTGCCCTGGGCGTCGATCCCGAGCGTGTTCTTGATGCTGTTGGCCACGGCGTCGACCCAGGCCTGGTGGCCACCGTCAGCGTTGTAGCCGATCGTGAAGGAGCCCGACCACGGCGAGATCGCGTCGGCCTGGGCCCAGAGCTGCTTGGCCTTGGCCGCGTTGAAGTCGAGGACGTCCGAGCCGGTCAGGTTCGGGTTGTACCCGGCGATGACCGGGGACGTGAAGTCCTTGGCCGGCGTGCGGGTGCCCTGGAAGATCTTGTCGGTGATCGTCTTCCGGTCGATCGACAGCGAGATCGCCTGGCGACGCAGGTTGCCCTCGGCGCCGGTGAAGTGCGCGAGGTTCTGCGGGATCGTGAAGGACTGGAAGATCGCCGCGGGCTGGTTGACGGCCCGGTCGCCCAGGTCGGTCTTGTACACGCCGAAGGCGCTGTCCGGGATCGCGTCGAGCACGTCGAGGTTGTTGGCCAGCAGGTCCTGGTAGGCCGCGTCCTGCGACGTGTAGAACTTGACCGAGACCCCGCCGTTCATCGGCTTGCGGTCACCGATGTAGCCCGGGTTCGGGATGACGTCGGCCTTGACGTTGTGCTCCCAGGACGAGGCGCTCTTGAACATGTACGGGCCGTCGCCGACGGGGTCCGCGCCGAACGCCGTCATGTCCTTGAACGCGACGGACGGCAGCGGGTAGAACGCCGTGTAGCCGAGTCGGAGCGGGAAGTCCGCCTCCGGCTGCTTGAGCGTCACGGTGAAGGTCGAGTCGTCGACGATCTTCAGGCCGGTGAGGTCGGAGTCGGCGTCGTAGCTGAACCCCTGGATGCCCTCGAAGAAGTAGCTGTTGAGCTGCTTGTTGCTGAGCTTGGCACCGTAGTTCCAGGCGTCGACGAAGCTCTTCGAGGTCACGGCCTCGCCGTTCGTGAACTTCCAGCCCGGCTTGATCTTGATCGTGTACGTCGTCGCGTCGGTGGTGGTGATCGAGTCGGCGACCTCGTTGTGCGGGGCACCCTTGGCGTCGTAGTAGACCAGACCCGCGAAGAGGAGGGTGAGGATCTTGCCGCCACCGGTCTCGTTGGTGTTGGTCGGGATGAGCGGGTTCTGCGGCTCCGAGCCGTTCACCGACACGATCCCGGTCGTGGGTCCGGACGCGGCCGTCGTCGTCGTGGTGGCGCTGGGTGAGCTGCTGCAGGCAGCCAGCGCCAGCGCGCTCACTGCGATGGCGGCCGTCAGACCGCCAATTCGCCTGATCTTCAATGTTCCTCCTGGTGGAGACAGAGGCCGGGTCGACAGTCGGCAGACGCCGTCCAGACGAGGTCTGGAGTGGTCGTCACCTGTGCCGGGAGCCAAGGGATTGCACCACGCTAGTCATGCCGGCGCCGACAAAACGAACACGTCCGGCCACCACCAGCGATCGTTACCGTATCGATACTGGACGGTAACATCCACCCCTTGAGATGTGAGTCGGAGGAAACATCTGCTGGTCATCACTCTGTTGCGGCTCCAGATGACCTCGCGCACACGAAAGGCCGTGCGCACGCGCAGGCCGATGTGCTAGAAGCGCCGGTCGCCGCGGCGGACGTCCACGGCACGGCCACGACGGGACGACGACCGGACGCTCGTTCTCGTTCGCCGCACCCCCTTCGCTCGACTGCACCCACCTGGCGTCCGCGTCCGCGCTCGCTCGCGCGCTCAGCGCCGCGCGCGGTGCCGGAGTGACACGCGAGACGCGTATGACGTCCCGCCGGGACCAGGTGCACCACCAGCCCCCTCTGCGGCGCGCACGGCGGCCACCGGCCACGCCAGCCACCGGCTCCGCGATCCCCTCGAGGTCGTGCGCGAGCGCGTTGTCCTGGATCTCACGCTGCTCGGGAGCCCGGTCCGGAGCTTCGGCTCCGGCCGACAGCAGGCGTACGGCCTGGGCGTCCTGCCAGCGGCGCTCGGGGTCGAACTCGACCCAAGGGGACGCGTCGTCGTCGTGGCGCGTGAACTCCTCGCTCTCGATCATCCTGGCGAGCAGGTCGACGCACGCCGTCAGCGTCGGGAAGCGGACGCGGAACGCCTCGTCGCCGTAGCCCCACTCGACGACCGCGCCGCCGTTGCCCTGCCCATCCTCCAGCGCGACGGACAGGAAGCCATGGCTCTCGTAGGCGAACGGGAAGAGCGCGCGCGGCGTCATCCCCGATGCCTCGTCCCGATGCATCCGCCAGGACCGGAGCGCGAAGGCCACGGACATCGGGTGCGGGTACGGGGCGAGCGTGATCGACTCCGGGTCGACGAGGCGCCAGAACCGTTCGAGCTCGTCCGGCAGACGCATCGGGGCTGTCTCCGTGCGGATCTCGTCGAGCACGGCGTCGACGCGGTGCGGCGCGCGGAGGGGCGGCAGCCCCGCCTGGCGGTATGCCGCCGCCAACCGGTCCGCTGCAGCGTCGATGGACGTTCTGCGATCGGCCATGAGTCGCACATCGGCACGTCCCCCGTACGGGTTGAGAACCTGCGATGTCCGCCGGCACCGCCCCGGCGTGCGGCGAACCCGGCGGGATGACCGCCGCGTCGTCAGGGCGCCAGGGACTCCTGCCACGTGGCGAGGACGTCCTCCAGGAGCGCGCGCTGGTCCGACGCGAGCACGGCGACCAGGCGGTGCTCGTTCGCCATGTGCGGCGTGAACGCGCGGTCGATGAACTCCCGTCCCGCAACGGTCAGGCCGACGACACGGGCCCGACCGCCCGCCTCGTCGGGTGTGCGCCATGCTCCTCACCGGAGTCGTTCGACCGAGTCCTCTCGGGGTGGTCGCTTCGCTCGCTGCGATGACGACCTCCTCCGTCGGGTTCATCGTGAGCGTGAGATGGCGAGGCGACCAGGACGTCCTGTCGATGACGGCTTGGCAGCTCGTCGCCGGCGGCCTCGTCGTCGTGCCGTTCGCCGCGATCGTCGAGGGGGCACCGCCACCTCTCGACGGCCGCGAGCTGGCGGGCTTCGCCCACCTCACGGTCGTGGCGACGGTGATCGCCTACGTGGCGTGGTTCTTCGGCCTGGCACGCCTCGACGCGGGCGCCGTCGGCCTCATCGGGCTCCTCAACCCCGCCACCGGGGTGGCCTCGGCACCGCACTCGCCGCGGAGACCCTCAGCGGACTCCAGCTCACCGGCATGGTGCTCGTGCTCGTCGGCATCCTGCTCGGACAACCCCGCGTCGTGCGGGCGTTCGCGTGGATCCCCCGGCGCGGGCGATCGGAGCCGGTCCACGTCGCACGGTGACGCGG
>JAKBFW010000019.1:4545-29477 GCA_021833345.1 Pseudomonadota bacterium
CGTCGCTGCAGGACTCCACGACGTTCCGGCACCCGACAGCTCCGCCTTCGAATTCCACGCCCGAACCCGTGAGTATGGTGAGGATGATCCCTGCACACTCGTGACGGAGGCACTGATGGCCGTACGCGTCGACCTCAACATCTCGCTCGACGGTTTCGCGACCACGACGGATCAGACCCCCGAGAACGTGTTCGGCGAGGACTGGTCGCGCCTGGTCGACGCCTACGTCGCGACCAGGACCTTTCGTGAGCGCGTCCTGCACGACACCTCGGGCACGGGCACGACCGGCGTGGACGACACGTACGCGACGTCATACTTCGCTGAGGTCGGCGCGGAGATCATGGGCGCGGGGATGTTCGGCCTGCACACCTTCCCGGACGACCCCGACTGGCGAGGCTGGTGGGGCGACGAACCCCCGTTCCACGTACCGGTGTTCGTTCTCACGCACAGCACCCCGAAGCCGTCGATCGAGATGACGGACGGCACGACGTTCCACTTCCTCGCGGCGACTCCGCAGGAGGCCCTCGACCGCGCGACGGACGCGGCCGAGGGCAAGGACGTCCGCGTGGGCGGCGGGGCCACCGTCGTGCGCGACTTCCTCACGGCAGGGCTGGTCGACCAGCTCCACGTCGCGATCACGCCGATCCTCCTCGGTCGCGGCATACGCCTCTGGGACGACCTGCGCGGGCTGGAGTCCGACTACGACGTCACCGCCGAGACGGCCGAGAGCGGCACGATCCACCTGACGTTCCGGCGGTAGGACACCGCCTGGGAGGTCGACGCCGTCCGAGTCGGCAGGCCGAAGACCTGCTACACGTTGAAGCGGAACTCCACAGTGTTCCGGCACTGAACAGCGTCATGCATCCTGACGCGACGGCCCGCGCCCGCCCCAGGTCCGTAACACTCGCTGGTGGCGGTCGCTGAGTCCAGCGGTGCTCAGCAGCGCGGCCAGGTCGAGTCCAGCGAGCGCGTCTCTGAACGCCTGCTCGGTGGTCGTGCCGCGGGCTGCCAGGAGTCGCTCGATCGCCGCCTCCTCGTTGGTGCGATCTGCGGCAGCGGCACGGACGTCACCCAGGCGGACGGTTTCGAGGTAGTCGTCCACGATGGCCTCCGGCTCGACGCCGACGACGCTCAGCAGCACCATGCTGACCAGACCTGTGCGGTCACGTCCGCCCATGCAGTGGAAGAGCACGCCACCGTCGCCCGCGCCAGACAGCGCCGCCAGCACGGCTGCCATCCGTTCCGGCATCGCAGCCAGGTGTGGCAGGAAGTAGAGCGCCGTTCCGACCAGACCGTTGTCCCAGAAGTGCGCCCAGAAGTCCGTGCTCTCCAGACCGTCGAGGTCAACGACCGTCGTCGTGAGCCATGACGGACGGAGGTGACGATCCCGAGCGCGCTCGTCGGGCTGACGAAGGTCCACAACGGTCCGGATACCCGCGTCGTGCAGCTGAAGCCACCCGTCCGGCGTGACCGCGTCGATGTTCTCGGACCGGAAGAAGACCCCGCGCGGCGTCGTGCCCCCGCGGCTCAGCGGCAGCCCACCGAGGTCGCGCGCGTTGACCAGGCCGTCGACCTTCAGGTCCCGGCAGGGCTCTGTCACCCGGCGAGGGGAGCTAGCGGGGTCTGGCCGTGGCGAGCGGCCGTCCCGACGTGGGTTCGCGCTGGACCTGCCGAGGTCCGCCCGTTCGGGGTCGCGTCCTGAAGCCACGCGCCACGTCGCCCGGTACCGGGCGATCGCGCCAGGCATCCCGGGCGATGCCCTTCACGCACTCTGCAGCGGCCGGATCGAGTCAAGGGACTGGCCCAGTGCGTCGAGCTCGATCTCAAGGTCGTAGCGGGACTGGAGGTTCAGCCAGAACTGCGCGCTCGTTCCGAAGTACCGACCAAGCCTCAGCGCCGTGTCTGCGGTGATACGCCGCTTGCCGTGGACGATCTCGTTGATACGCCGCGGGGGTACACCGATCTCGACGGCGATGCGGTGCTGCGTGACACCGAGCGGCTCGATGAAGTCCGCCTGGAGCACCTCGCCCGGGTGGACGGGTGCGAGCTTCTCCGACTCCGACACGTTGCTCACCTCCTAGTGGTAGTCCACGATCTCGACGTCGCCGGGCCCAGCCGCAGTCCAGACGAAGCAGATCCGCCACTGGTCGTTGACCCGGATCGAGTGCTGACCCCGACGGTTGCCTCGCAGCACCTCGAGCCGGTTGCCTGGTGGGACCCGGAGGTCCTCCAAGGTGACCGCAGCGTCCAGGATCGCGAGCTTGCGCAGTGCCGTCCGCACGATCCGGCTGTCCAGGGACCGGATGGGCTCGCGGCGCCACAGTCGCTCGGTCTCCTTGCCCGCGAACGACCGGATCACCGGGCGAGCATATAACGCACGGCGTCAATGACGCTAGACGTTAAAGCGGAACTCCACCACGTCGCCGTCGGCCATCACGTAGTCCTTGCCCTCGATGCGCGCCTTGCCGGCGGCACGGACCGCGGCGACCGAGCCGGCGGCGACGAGGTCGTCGAAGCCGATCACCTCGGCCTTGATGAACCCGCGCTGGAAGTCGGTGTGGATCACCCCGGCGGCCTGCGGTGCCGTCCAGCCCTGGTGGATCGTCCAGGCGCGCGTCTCCTTCGGTCCGGCCGTCAGGTACGTCTGCAGCCCCAGCGTGTGGAAGCCGACGCGCGCGAGCTGGTCGAGGCCGGACTCCTCCTGACCGTTGTCCACGAGCATCTCGGCAGCCTCCTCGGGGGTGAGCTCCACGAGATCCGACTCGAACTTCGCGTCGAGGAAGATCGCGTCGGCGGGCGCGACGAGGGCGCGGAGCTCGTCCTGCATCGCGGTGTCAGCCAGTCCGGCGTCGTCCGTGTTGAACACGTAGATGAACGGCTTCGCGGTGAGCAGCTGGAGCTCGGCGAGACGATCGGTGTCGAGCTTGGCGGCGGCTGCGCCGGCGAAAAGCGTCTGGCCGGCCTCGAGCAGCTTCTGGGCACCCTGCGCGGCCTCGAGCAGAGCCGGGTCGGCCTTCTTGGCCCGGACCTCCTTCTCGAGCCGCGGGACCGTCTTCTCGAGGGTCTGCAGGTCCGCGAGGATCAGCTCGGTGTTGACGGTCTCGATGTCGTCCTTCGGGGAGACCCTGCCGTCGACGTGCACGACGTCGGGGTCGACGAAGGCGCGAGTGACCTGGCAGATCGCCTCGGCCTCGCGGATGTGCGCGAGGAACTTGTTGCCGAGACCCTCGCCCTCGCTCGCGCCCTTCACGATGCCGGCGATGTCCACGAACGACACCGTGGCAGGCAGGATCCGCTCGCTGCCGAAGATCTCCGCGAGGGTGGCGAGCCGCCGGTCGGGAAGCGGGACCACGCCGACGTTGGGCTCGATCGTCGCGAACGGGTAGTTCGCGGCGAGCACCTGCGCGCGGGTCAGGGCGTTGAAGAGGGTGGACTTGCCGACGTTGGGCAGGCCGACGATGCCGATAGTGAGAGCCACGGGCCACGAGTCTACGGGCGGCCCGCGGCGCCCGGGGCGTGCTCAGCCGAACGAGACCATCCGCGCGAGGAGGTCCGGGGCACCCGAGTCGAGCGCGCGGCCACCGATCCGGACCCCGAGCACGGCCACGACCGTCCCGCACCCGAGCCCGACCACGAGCGCGACAACGCCGAGCACGACCGAGTGGATCCCGGCCGCCACGACGCCGAGCACGAGCTCGGGCAGGCTCAGCCCGAGCACGGCGCCCCACCCGAGGAGCTGCGAGACGACCGCGGCCATCGACCCGCCCTGCTGCGACGTGAACGGGTTGTCCTCGGGCTTCGCCACCGGGTACACGACCCGCGCGGAGACCACGCTCGCGCCCCCGTACGCGGTGAGCAGCAGGCCGAGGCTCACGCCGAGCAGCGCCGGCAGGGCATCCCACCTCCCTGCGAGCGCGCCCGACGCGATGACCAGGGCGATCACGGTCGGCACGCCGATCATCGCGGCCGCGATCAGCCGCCCCGCCCGGTCGGAGCGGCCATCGAGCGGCGTCGCGACGTGCGTCCAGAAGGCCGTGCCGTCGTACGCGACGTCCGCGGAGATCGACCACCCCAGGACCAGCGCGACGAGCGGTCCGGCGGCGAGGAGCATCCCCCCGCGCGAACCACCGCCCGAGACGAGCATCACCACCGGGATCAGCGGGACGGCGACGAGCGCCTTGGCGTATCGCGGGTCGCGCCGCCAGTAGGTCAGCGACCGGGCGGCAACCGCACCGACCGGCGTCCCGGGGAACCGTCCGAACGCGCCGAGACCGCGTCCGTGCCCGCCAGCACGTCCGTGCCCGCCACCGCGTCCGTGCCCGGCGGTCGTCGCCGTCACGAGCGCACGCCCCAGGGCGCCGTCCCACACGACGACCAGCAGGGTCAGGGTCGCCACGGCCACGAGCGCGCGCGCGGCGGCCGTGCCCCATCGGCCCGCGACGACGTCCGCCGGCACGGCCCAGACGGCCCCCATCGGCGTCCAGCCCGCCGTGGCCGCCAGCGCCGGGAGCACGTCCTTGCCTGCGGCGACACCCGCCATGACCGCGTTCAGGATCGGCCCGAGGAGCATGAACGGCAGGATCATCACGCCCGCGGCGACCTCTCGGTACCGGCGTCGCGCCATTAGCGGCGCCAGCAGCGTCGTGCTCGCGCGGGAGCCGACCACGCACGTCGCGAGCGCGACCGGCACGAGCGGCACCGAGACGAGCAGCGCGACCGGGTGGCGCCACCAGGTCAACGCGGCCGCGAGCACCAGCAGCGTCGTGACGACTCCCGGGATGCCGATCAGCCCCGACGCCGCGAGGCCGGTCAGGAGCGAGCGGCGCGGGATCGCGAACGTGACGAACCGGGACGGGTCGAGGGTCGAGTCGATGCCGAAAGCGACGAGCGGCACGATCCACCAGCCGAGGACCACGAGGCTCCCGGTCAGCACCAGGACCGTCCGGACGAGATCGGGACCGGCGAGGCTCAGCGCCACCAGCCCGGCCGTCGCCGCCGCGAGCCCGCCGAGAGCGTAGAGGCTGAGCACGACCAGACCGACGATCTGCCACACGCTCCGCTTGAGACCGTTGCGCAGCAGCGTCAGCTTGAGTCTCAGGAGGTGTGCAACCACGCAAGCCCCTCCCCCGAGGTGCGACCGCCGACGAGCTCGACGAACCGTTCCTCGAGGCTCGCGTCGCCACGCACCTGATCGACCGTGCCGGCCGCGAGGACGTGACCGGCGGCGATCACCGCCACGTGGTCGCACATGCGTTGCACGAGGTCCATGACGTGCGAGGACACGATCACCGTGCCACCGCCGTCGCCCACGTAGCGGGCCAGGATCTCGCGGATGTTCGCCGCGGACACCGGGTCGACCGCCTCGAAGGGCTCGTCGAGCACCAGCAGCCGGGGCGCGTGCACCAGGGCGCACGCGAGCGCGATCTTCTTGGTCATCCCCGCCGAGTAGTCGATGACCAGCGTGCCCGCGTCCGCGGTCAGGTCCAGGGCCTCGAGCAGGTCGACCGCACGTCCCGCGACGACCTCGCGGTCCATCCCCCGCAGCAGGCCGGAGTAGGTGATGAGCTGGAGGCCGGTGAGTCGGTCGAAGAGCCGGACCCCGTCCGGGAGCACCCCGAGCATCGCCTTGACGCGGGGCGGGTCGGCCCACAGGTCCTGACCGTGCACCCAGACCTGGCCGTAGTCGGGACGCAGGAGGCCGGTGGACATCGACAGCGCCGTCGTCTTGCCGGCTCCGTTCGGGCCGACGAGGCCGAAGAACGAGCCGACGGGGACGTCCAGGTCCACCCCGCTCACCGCGATCTTCTGGCCGAACCGCTTCCACAGTCCTCGGAGGGCGAGGGCGGGCGGGGCGCCGGTGTCGGACGGCGCGGTGTGGGACCGCACGGGATCGGGAGCCATGCGGGCAGGGTAGCCCCGGCCCTGCGGTCGTCGGAGGCGAACAGGTGGACGAGCGCGGCGGTGACGGCGGTGACGGCGGTGACCGGAGGCGGGGATGTCGGACCTGCCTGGCACCGTGGGGGCATGACCCTGCCGAGCACCCTCGCCGTCGCCGCCGTCTGCCTGCTCGCCGGCGGGTTGGCTGGCTGGTCTGCCGCGGTCTCGCGGCTGGGGACGGGTCTGAGGTCGGCGCAGGTCCGCGTGGCGCAGGCCGAGGCGCGGCTCGACGCCGAGCGCGCTGCGGCTGCGGATCGCCTGCACGCGCTCCAGGCGGACCAGACGCGGCTCTCCGACCAGTTCCGCGCACTGGCGGCCGACGCGCTGGCGAGCAACAACGAGCAGTTCCTCGCGCTGGCCCATCAGCGTCTCGCTGCGAGCCAGCAGTCCCAGCTGGCCGAGCTCGGCCGTAGCGAGACAGCGGTCCGACAGCTCGTCGAGCCGCTCACGCGGACGCTCGACCAGGTCAAGACCGAGCTGACCGCCGCACAGGCGGCTCGCCTGACCGGTCAGGCTGCTCTCGGGGAGCAGGTCAGGGCGATGCGCGAGTCGTCGGAGCTGCTCCGCACCGAGACGGCCCAGCTCGTGACCGCCCTGCGGTCGTCGCAGGTGCGCGGCCGCTGGGGAGAGCTCCAGCTCCGCAGGGTCGTCGAGTCGGCCGGGATGCTCGCGCACGTGGACTTCGTCGAGCAGGCCTCGACGCGCACCGACGACGGGCTGCTGCGACCGGACATGGTCGTGCGGCTCTCGGGCGGCAAGAACGTCGTCATCGACGCGAAGGTCGCATTCCTCGGCTACCTTGACGCGGCCCAGGCGACGGACGACGCCGTCCGCGCCGATCGCCTCGCCGCCCACGCCCGGCATGTCCGCAAGCACATCGACGACCTTGCGGCGAAGCGGTACTGGGAGCAGTTCACCCCGGCGCCGGAGTTCGTGGTGATGTTCGTGCCGGCGGAGGCGTTCTTCCACGCCGCGATCGAGCAGGACGCGACCATCGTGGAGTACGCGTTCGAGCGCAACGTCATCATCGCGACCCCGATGACGCTCCTCGCGCTCTTGCGGACGGTGGCGTACGCGTGGCGCCAGGATGCGCTCGCGGCGAACGCCCAGCAGGTCCTCGACCTCGGGAAGGAGCTGCACGGCCGGCTCGCCACGCTCGGGACCCATGTCGCCCGGCTCGGACGCGCGCTGGACTCGGCCGCGAGCGCGTACAACCAAACGGTCTCTTCGCTCGAGACGCGCGTGCTGGTCAGCGCGCGGCGGTTTGCCGACCTCAAGGTCGTGGACGGCGACCTTCCGACTCCCCCGACGTCCGACCCGCAGCTCTCCGCCGTGAGCGCACCCGAGCTCGTCGCCTCGATCGACGAGCACGTCGTCTCGATCGACGTAGCGACGGCCGACCGGCTCACGACGGGGACCTGACCGTGCATCGGAGCGCCACGGGTGGTCTCGTCACGCTCGGCGCAGTGCGTTCCCGCCCTGCTCGCGACACACGTCCGGCCCGTGAGGCGAGCTCAGCCCGGCGTGACGTCGAGCCGGCGGCGGTGCTCGCGACGCGGGCGCACGACGTCGCTCCCGGTCTTCTTGAGGTCCGAGCGCAGCTCCTGCGGCAACGAGAACATGAGGTCCTCGGTGGCCGTGCGCACCTCCTCCACCTCGTCGAACCCCTGCGACGCAAGAAGGTCGAGCACGTCCCGCACGAGGATCTCCGGCACGGAGGCACCCGACGTGACGCCGACGGTCCGCGCATCGGCGAGCCAGGCTTCGTCGATCTCGCTGGCCCGGTCCACGCGGTACGACGCGCCCGCGCCGGAGTCGAGCGCGACCTCGACGAGCCGGACCGAGTTCGAGGAGTTGGCCGAGCCGACCGTGATGACCACGTCGCACAGCGGAGCAAGCTGCTTCACCGCGACCTGACGGTTCTGGGTGGCGTAGCAGATGTCGTCGCTCGGCGGGTCCTGCAGTGTCGGGAACCGCTCCCGGAGCCGGCGCACCGTCTCCATCGTCTCGTCGACCGAGAGCGTCGTCTGCGAGATCCACACCACCTTGTCCGGGTCGCGCACCGTCACGCCCGCGACCTCGGCCGGGGAGTTGACGACCTGGATGTGCTCGGGCGCCTCTCCCGCCGTCCCCTCGACCTCCTCATGGCCGCTGTGGCCGATCAGCAGGATGTCGTAGTCGTCCGAGGCGAAACGCACGGCCTCCTTGTGGACCTTGGTCACCAAGGGGCACGTCGCATCGATCGTGCGGAGCCCACGCGCCGCGGCGGCGGCATGGACCGCGGGGGAGACCCCGTGCGCCGAGAACACGACGCGCGCCCCCTCGGGCACCTCGTCGGTCTCGCTCACGAACACCGCGCCGCGCGCCGCGAGCGTCTCGACCACGAACTTGTTGTGGACGATCTCCTTGCGCACGTAGACCGGCGCGCCGTAGTGCTCGAGGGCCTTCTCGACGGCGATCACCGCGCGATCGACACCGGCGCAGTACCCCCGTGGCGCGGCCAGGAGCACCCGCTTGTGATCGGCCGATCGTGGTGTCGCCGGCGCGGGCCGGGTCGCCGACGTGGCCGTCGAACCTGCAGGGTCAGTCACCGCGTCAGTCTAGTCAACGGCGATAGGGCAGGCTGTGGGGGATGAGTGACGACCTCGCGAACGCGGCGCGCGTGCTGCCGCTCAAGGCGCTCGAGACCTCGGCGGAACGCCCGTGGCCGGTGCGGCACCTCGCGCCGAAGATCGCCGACTTCGTCGCACGCATGCCCCCGGTCTGGGTCGAGGGCCAGGTGCTCAACCTCAAACGGTGGAACCAGCTCTACTTCCTGACCCTGCGCGACACCGACCTCGACATGTCCCTGAACGTGACGGTTCCCGCGGCAGCGCTCGGTCCGCTCGCCGAGTCGGTGAGCGACGGGTCGCACCTCGTGGTGCACGCCCGGCCGACGTTCCACACCAAGAAGGGTTCGCTCGGCCTGGCCGCGGACGAGGTCCGGCTTCTCGGCGTCGGTGAGCTGCTCGCCCGCATCGAGCACCTCAAGTCGGTGCTCGCTGCCGAGGGGTTGTTCGACCTCGACCGCAAGGTCCGGCTCCCGTTCCTGCCGGGGACCATCGGCCTCGTCTGTGCGCAGCAGGGCGACGCCGAGCACGACGTCGTCTCGAACGCGCGGGCACGGTGGCCCCAGGTGTCCTTCGAGATCCGCCGCGTCACAGTCCAGGGCCCGTCCGCCGTGCCCGAGGTGTCGCGCGCGATCGCCGAGCTCGACGCCGACCCGCGCGTCGAGGTGATCGTCGTCGCACGCGGCGGCGGCTCGTTCGAGGACCTCCTGCCGTTCAGCAACGAGTCGCTCGTGCGGGCTGCCGCGGCGTGCCGCACCCCTCTGGTCAGCGCGATCGGGCACCACATGGACACGCCCCTGCTCGATCTCGTCGCGGACTACCGCGCGTCGACCCCGACCGACGCGGCCAAACGCATCGTGCCGGACGTGGTCGAGGAACGAGCCCGCACCGTCCAGCTCCGCTCGCGGATCCGGCGGGCGATCACCCAGACCCTCTCCCGCGAGCACGACCGCCTGGTCGCCGTCCGGTCCCGACCGGCGCTCGCCCGGCCCGGGGACGGCGTCGACGCACGGGAGCGCGACATCGCGGCCCGGCGGGAGTCGGGGCGCCGAGCCGTCGAGCTCGGCGTCACGCGCGAGCGTGCGGTCGTCACCGCTCTGGGTGGTCAGCTCCGCTCCCTGTCCCCCGCGGCGACCCTCGACCGTGGGTACGCCGTCGTGCAGACGACCGACGGGACCGTGGTCCGCGGCCCCGAGGACGCCCACGCGGGAGAGCGGCTGAGGATCCGCGTCTCGCGCGGGGAGCTCGCCGCGACCGTGACAGGCGCTCCACGGTGAGCGGGATTGGTTAGATGGGCACGTGACGAAACCCCCACGCCGCGCGGACGCCCCGGCCGACGTCGACACCCTCAGCTACGAGCAGGCGCGCGACGAGCTCGTGAGCGTCGTCGCGACGCTCGAGGCCGGCGGCACCACGCTCGAGGACTCGCTCGTCCTCTGGGAGCGGGGCGAAGCCCTCGCCGTGCGGTGCCAGCAGTGGCTCGACGGAGCGCGCGATCGGCTGGCCGCCGTCCGGGCCCAGGACCCGGACGACGCAGACGGCGCCCGGACGACCGGAACCACCGAGACGAAGGACGAGGTATGACCACCGCACCCGCACCCGAGACCGGCGCCCCACGTGCCCTCGTCGTCGGGGAGTCGCTGATCGACGTCGTCCGACGCCGGGACGGCTCGGTCGACGAGCACCCGGGCGGCAGCCCGATGAACGTCGCGATCGGCCTCGGTCGGCTCGGCCGACCGGTCGACCTGCTCACGTGGTTCGGCCAGGACCCTCGCGGCACTGCGCTGCGCGAGCACATCGCGGAGTCCGCGGTGCGGGTGGTCGAGGGCTCGGACGGCGCCGCAACCACGTCCGTGGCCATCGCGACGCTCGACGCCAACGGCGCTGCGACGTACACGTTCGACCTGGACTGGCAGGTGCCACCGGCAGCCGGGCTGCTCGACGACGTCGCCGTCGTGCACAGCAGCACCATCGGTGCCGCGCTCGCGCCAGGCGGGGAGGCCGTTCTCGAGCTCCTGGCCCTGGCTCGGTCCTCGGCGACGGTCACGTATGACCCGAACGTGCGGCCCGCACTGCTCGGCGATGGTGCCCGCGCGCTCGTCGAGCGTCTCGTCGAGCTCGCCGACGTCGTCAAGGTCAGCGACGAGGACCTCGCGTGGTGCGAACCCGACAGTGCGCCCGGTGCGGTCGCGGCACGCTGGGCGTCGAGCGGCCCGGGGCTGGTCGTCGTGACCCACGGCGCGGAAGGCGTGCTCGCCACGACCTCGGCCGGCCTGACCGTGGCGGTGCCGTCGCGCCGGGTGGTCGTCGCGGACACCGTGGGTGCCGGGGACTCGTTCATGTCCGGCCTGATCGACGGCCTGTGGACCGCGGGACTTCTCGGCGCGGACCGCCGCGAGGCGCTCGGCCGCATCGACGAGTCCACCCTGGTCAGGATCCTGGAGCGGTGCGCCGAGATCGCCGGCATCACGGTCTCACGCGCGGGTGCGAACCCGCCGTGGGCGGGCGAGCTCAGCCCGCAGTCGGCCGACGTGTAGCCTGCCGATCCGTCGTGGACCGACGCGCCGTCAACCGGCCGCGGTCCGTCGACGTGGGTCCGTTGGCCGTCGGCCGGTCGACGCGTGCGGTCAGTTGAAGACGACCGCGCCGCCCGCGCTCTGCCACTGGGTGATGCCGCCCTGGAGGTCGTAGATCTCGGTGAAGCCGAGGTCCGCCATCTTCGACGTGGCGACACCTGAACGGTTTCCGCTGCGGCAGTACACGAAGTACGGCTTGTCCTTGGGCAGCTTGCCGATGTTCGTGGCGAAGGCGGCGTCCTCGACGTCGACGTTCACCGCACCCTGGATGTGGCCCTGGGCGAACTCGCCCGGCGTCCGGACGTCGATCACGGACATGCCCGGCTTGGCGAGCACCTCCGACGCGGTCGCCGTCGTGACCTCGGTGATGGCGTTCGAGCCGCTGGAGCACGCGGCGAGACCGCCGACGGCAAGCACGACTGCGAGGGCGACCGAGGCGATTCGGGAGCGTGTCTGCATACCCCCCAGGGTATCATCGGGGCACGAGGCAGCGCAGTCCGGCACCGCCGGGCCCGTCCCGCACGAGAGGAATCGCCATGAAGCAGAACATAGGCACCACGGACCGCATCCTGCGGATCGTCGTCGCTGCACCGGTCTTCGTCGTCCTCGGCATCGTCACCGGCCCTGCCGCTCCGATCTCGTGGGTCTTCTACGTCCTCGGGGCCGTCATGCTCGGCACCGGAATCGTCGGGTTCTGCCCGCTGTACGCGCCGTTCTCGTTCAGCACCCGGTCCCGCGCCGCAGCGGCTGCTGCGCGTCAGCACTGACGTCACGGCACCTCCCGACTCATCTCGGTCGACGGGTGCGTCGGCTCGCCCTCCGGGGCCGTCGGACGTCCTCCCCGCGTGCGAACCTGCGACGATGGACCCATGCAACGACCCTCCACACCGGCCGAGGCCTGGGCCATCCTCCGCGCGGGGAACGCGCGCTTCGTCGCGGGCGACATGGAGCACCCGTCCCAGAGCGTCGACCGTCGTACCGAGCTGAGCGCCGATCAGCACCCGTTCGCGGTGATCTTCGGCTGCTCCGACTCGCGCGTCGCGGCCGAGATCATCTTCGACCAGGGGCTCGGCGACATGTTCGTCGTGCGTACGGCGGGGCACGTCATCGACACGACGGTGATCGGCTCGATCGAGTACGGGGTCGACATCCTCGGCGCCCCGCTGGTCGTCGTGCTCGGCCATGACAGCTGCGGCGCGGTCGCGGCCGCGGCGAACGCGCTGACGACCGGTGAGCTGCCGCGCGGGTTCGTGCGCGCGATCGTCGACCGGGTGATCCCCAGCATCGTGAACCCGGGCGGCACCGGTGTCGCCGACTTCGACGCGGCGACGTTGGGGCACGACCACGTCCGGCACACGGTGGAGATGCTCCGGAGCTACTCGGCGCTCCTCGCGGACGCGGTCGACGCGGGCAGGTGCGCGATCGTCGGGCTCGAGTACGACCTCGCCGAGGGCGAGGTCCGGCTCACCGAGATGATCGGCGACCTCGGCCCCCAGCCGACCTGACGCGAGCTCCACCCCCGGGAGAGCCTGGAGGGGCTCGGTCCGTGAGGTCGGGCGACCCCGACGCGCGCGTCGCCCGACCTCGACCGCAGGACAGGTGCGCCCGCACCCAGCCGCCTTTGCCATGATGTGCGCATGAGCGATGACGCACAGGACGGGACCGGCTACCGGATCGAGCACGACACCATGGGAGAGGTCCGCGTCCCGGCGGACGCCCTGTACCGCGCGCAGACGCAACGGGCCGTCGACAACTTCCCGCTCTCGGGCACCCGCCTCGAGCGAGCACACATCGAGGCCCTGGCCCGGATCAAGAAGGCCGCAGCCAGGGCGAACGCCGAGCTGGGGGTCCTCGACCCCGAGATCGCCGCCGCGATCGTCTCGGCGGCCGACGAGGTCGCCGCCGGCGCGCACGATGCGCACTTCCCGGTGGACGTCTACCAGACGGGCTCGGGTACGTCGTCGAACATGAACGCCAACGAGGTCATCGCGACGCTCGCCTCGCGCCGGCTCGGTCGAGACGTCCACCCGAACGACCACGTCAACGCGTCGCAGTCCTCGAACGACGTCTTCCCGACCTCCGCGCACGTCGCCGCGACGTCGGGTGTCGTCCGCGTGCTCGTCCCTGCCCTCGCGCACCTCGCGGACGCGCTCGAGGCCAAGGCCGACGAGTTCGCCTCCGTCGTGAAGTCGGGCCGCACGCACCTGATGGACGCCACCCCGGTGACCCTGGGCCAGGAGTTCGGCGGGTACGCGGCCGCCGTCCGGTACGGGATCGAGCGCCTCACGTCCGCGCTCCCCCGGGCTGCCGAGGTGCCGCTCGGCGGGACCGCAGTCGGGACCGGCATCAACACCCCCGCCGGCTTCCCGCAGCGGGTGATCGCACTGCTCGTCGAGGACACCGGGCTACCGCTGACGGAGGCACGCAACCACTTCGAGGCGCAGAGCGGCCGCGACGGGCTCGTCGAGCTCTCGGGGGCGCTCCGCACGATCGCGGTGAGCCTGACGAAGGTGTGCAACGACCTGCGCTGGATGGGCTCGGGGCCCAACACGGGCCTCGGCGAGATCGCCATCCCGGACCTCCAGCCCGGGTCGTCGATCATGCCGGGCAAGGTCAACCCCGTCATCCCCGAGGCCGTGCTGATGATCGCGGCGCGCGTGATCGGCAACGACGCGACGGTCGCGTGGGCCGGCGCGAGCGGCGCGTTCGAGCTCAACGTGCAGATCCCGGTGATCGCCCTCGGCGTCCTCGAGTCGATCCGTCTGCTCGCCAACGCCGCGACGGCCCTCGCGGACAAGACCGTGCAGGGGATCACCGCGCACGTCGACCGGGACCGCGCGTATGCGGAGTCGTCCCCCGCGATCGTCACCCCGCTGAACCGCGTGATCGGCTACGAGTCTGCGGCGAAGGTCGCCAAGCACGCCGTCGCGCACGGGGTCACGGTGCGCGAGGCCGTCGTCGCGCTGGGCTTCGTCTCCCGCGGAGAGGTGAGCGAGGCGCAGCTCGACGCGGCCCTCGACGTGCTGTCGATGACCCGTCCACCGCAGGGCTGACGCGCCCCGCCGCCGCGCGGGGCCCACGACCGGCCCCGGGAGTCCTGCACAGGTCCGTGCACGGCTCCCGGGGCCGGGGTGCGTCAGGCCTCGATCCCCTCGAAGAGCTCGGTCACCAGCGCCGCCACGGGTGAGCGCTCCGAACGCGTGAGCGTGACGTGCGCGAACAGCGGGTGCCCCTTGAGCGCCTCGATCACCGCGGCCACGCCGTCGTGCCGACCCACCCGCAGGTTGTCCCGTTGCGCGACGTCGTGCGTGAGGATCACGCGTGAGTTCTGCCCGATGCGCGAGAGCACTGTGAGCAGGACGTTGCGCTCGAGCGACTGCGCCTCGTCGACGATCACGTAGGCGTCGTGCAGCGAGCGGCCACGGATGTGGGTCAGCGGGAGGACCTCCAGGAGGTCACGCGCCATGACCTCCTCGACCACCTCGCGCGAGACGACGGACCCGAGCGTGTCGAAGACCGCCTGGGCCCACGGGTTCATCTTCTCCGCCTCGGCGCCGGGAAGGTAGCCCAGGTCCTGGCCGCCGACCGCGTACAACGGGCGGAACACCATCACCTTGCGGTGCTGGCGGCGTTCGAGCACCGCCTCGAGCCCGGCGCAGAGCGCGAGCGCCGACTTCCCCGTCCCGGCACGCCCGCCGAGCGACACGATCCCGATCTCCGGGTCCAGGAGCAGGTCGATCGCGATCCGCTGCTCTGCGCTGCGCCCGTGCACCCCGAACACGTCCCGATCGCCCCGGACGAGCTGGATGTGCTTGTCGGGCGTGACACGACCGAGGGCCGAGCCCCGCGTCGAGTGCAGCACGACGCCGGTGTGGCACGGCAGCGCCTTGGCCGCGAGCCCCTGCACCTCGGTGAGGTCCAGCGACTCGTGCTCCCACAGGTCGGCCATCTGCTGCTCGTCGACGGTGAGCTCGTCCATCCCGGTCCAGCCCGAGTCGACAGCGAGCTCGGCACGGTACTCCGCCGCGCGCAGCCCGACGGCGGAGGCCTTGACACGCATGGGCAGGTCTTTCGAGACGACGGTGACGTCGCAGCCCTCAGCAGCCAGGTTCGCCGCGACCGCGAGGATGCGGCTGTCGTTGTCGCCGAGTCGGAATCCCGCGGGCAGCACGGTCGGGTCGATGTGGTTGAGCTCGACGCGCACCGTCCCGCCCTGGTCGCCGATCGGCAGCGGAGCATCGAGCGTGCCGTGCTCGATGCGCAGGTCGTCCAGCATCCGCAGCGCCGCGCGGGCGAAGTAGCCGAGCTCGGCGTGGTGCCGCTTCGCCTCGAGCTCGGTGATCACGACGATCGGCAGGACGACGTCGTGCTCGGCGAAGCGGCGGATCGCCGCCGGGTCCGACAAGAGGACCGAGGTGTCCAGCACGTACGTCCGACGGGCCGGGGCGGCTTCCCCACCGCCCGACGCCGTGGCGTCCGTGACTGTCACGCTCTGTGCCGTGCTGACCATGGCAGGCTCCCTCCGGCGCGCGGTGCGCCGTGCGATCCGCCTCACGCAGGTGCCCGCGGGCCTCCGACGCTCGGCTGTCCGGACGAGGGGCGGTCGGCCACGGGGGGCCGGGTCCGGCCCTCCTCCCGGAGCGGATGCTCCATGGGCTGACCTCCCGATGGACGGTGGATACCGTCCGTCACGTCTGGACGCTACGCGCCGGTCCCGAGACGCCCGGCAAGACACGCGGACCACCCGACGATGTTCACCTGGCCGACACGCATGGCCGCGGGGCGCCGTCACCGGACCGCGCGGAGACCTGCGCGGGGGCGGTCGCGGCCTCGAGGGGCGACAGCCGCCGGATCAGCGCCCGAGGCGTCGTTCGCGGGCCGCGTAGGCGCGGAGCGCACGCAGGTAGTCGACCCGACGGAAGTCGGGCCAGTACGCCTCGCAGAAGTAGAACTCGCTGTGCGCGCTCTGCCACAGCAAGAAGCCGGACAACCGCTGCTCGCCCGAGGTGCGGATGACGAGCTCCGGGTCCGGCTGCCCCTTCGTGTAGAGGTGGTCGGCGATGTGCTCGACGTCGAAGGCCCCCGCGAGCTCCTCGAGCGAGGTGCCGGCCTCGGCCTGCTCGCGCAGGAGCGAACGGACCGCATCGGCGATCTCGTGGCGACCGCCGTACCCCACCGCGATGTTCACGTGCAGTCCCCGGACCTCGCTCGTCCGCGCGACGGCCTCGTCGAGGTGCGCCACGAACGCCTCCGGGAGCATCTCGAGCGACCCCATCACCTGCAGGTGCCACCGACCGCTCGCGGCCAGGTCGACGACGGCGTCCTCGATGATGCTGAGAAGCTCGCGGAGCTCGTCGTCCGACCGGGCGAGGTTGTCGGTCGACAGCATCCACAGCGTGACGACCTCGACGCCGACCTCCTCCGACCAGGTCAGCAGCTCCAGGATCTTGCCCGCGCCACGTCGGTGCCCGGTGGCGGCGGACTCCCCGTAGGACTTCGCCCAGCGTCGGTTGCCGTCGAGGATGACGCCCACGTGACGTGGCACCTGCTCAGGCGCCAGCGAGGCCGCGAGGCGACGCTCGTAGAGACCGTAGAGCGGATGAGGCAGGCGCACGCGACGTCCTTCGGGGGCGGGGTCGGATCTGGCTCACACGCTACTCGTCAGGAGGTCACCACCGGGTCCGCACGCCCCCTGTGATGGCGTGCGGCATGGAGAGGTTGTGTGATGACGGGACCAGGTCCCCACGACCGGGAACTTACGCCGCGGTAACCTACGACCTCGTAGGTTCTCCGCTGTCGAGCAATCCGTACCCCCCGGAAGGACGCCCGTGGCACACGAGCCCTCACCCCAGCCATCCGGTGACCGGGTCGGCCAGGCCCGGGACGGGGCCTCCCAGATCGCGGCCGCGGTCAAGCCGAAGCTCCGCGGGTGGCTGCACGCCGGGATGTCACCGATCGCCCTCGCGGCCGGGATCGTCCTCGTCGCGCTCTCCCCGACCACGACGGCGAAGTGGACGACCACGGTCTTCGCTGCGTCCTCGGTCCTGCTGTTCACGACGAGCGCGGTGTACCACCGGGGCACCTGGACCCCGAAGGTCACCGGCGTGCTGAGGCGCCTGGACCACTCGAACATCTTCGCCATCATCGCCGGCACCTACACCCCGCTGACGGTGCTCCTCCTCCCCCGCTCGACCTCGACCGTGCTGCTGTGGGTCATCTGGTCCGGAGCCCTCCTGGGCCTGCTCGGACGGGTGTTCTGGCTCGACGCCCCGCGGTGGCTCTACACGCCGATCTACGTCGCCCTCGGATCGGCCGCGATGGGGTATCTCGGGACGTTCGCGAAGGCGCCGAACGGCCCCGCGATCGTCTGGCTGGTCGCCGGCGGCGGTGTCGCGTACATCCTCGGCGCCGTGGTGTACGCGACCAAGTGGCCCAACCCGAGCCGACGCTGGTTCGGCTTCCACGAGGTGTTCCACTCGCTGACCGTGATCGGGTTCAGCTGCCACTACATCGCGGTGAGCCTCGCGGCCTACTCGTCGGTCTGAGCCGCTCCCGCCGGTGCGGCTCGCACCGTTCCCGGGCCCCCGGCGAGCCACTCGCACCAGGGCCCGACCACCAGGCGCGCGAGCCGGTCATAGCCTGCCGAGGTGGGATGCGCCCCGTCGCCCGCCTCGATGTCGGCACGCCAGACGGGATCGGCGTGGAGCCGCTCGAACACGGCGACGTAAGGAACCGCGCGCGCAGCGCACACGGATGCGAAGCGCCGGTCGAGCGTCGCGATGCGCTCGTCGTGCTCCTCGTCCGTCACCGCAGGCGGACCGACCATGAGGGTCGGGATCCCGGACGCAGCCGCGCCGTCGAGGATGGCGACGAGGTTCCCGACCGACCGGTCCGGGTCGACCCGGGTCGGCCTACGTCCACCGCCTCCACGCGAGCTCGTGTCGTTCACCCCGAAGGACAGCACCAGGCGCGGCTCGCCGGCATCGCCGCTACGCACCCGGATCTCGTCCTGCCACCGGCTGCGGACGTCGGCCGAGGTGTCGCGCCGCACCCCCAGGTTGTAGACCGTGACGGGGAACCCGATCACGTGCGCCCACGCCGCCACGCGCCCGACCCAGCCACGGTGCTCGGCGTCGCCGAACCCGGCGACGTAGGAGTCCCCCAGGAAGCTGACGCGCAGGTCCGGACGCACGTCGGGCAGCTCGACGCGGTCCCGGACACGGCTCCTCGTGCTTGCCATCTAGCGCGGCACCACCCTGTATCGCCGGTTCACGAGCGACGGGTCGCGGTCACGCACCCGGCGGACCTGCTCCGGATCGAGGTCGACCGTGGCGACCGTCGGATCCTCGTCGAGCTCGAGAACGACCACGCCGTCCGCCCCGACGACGACCGAACGGCCGACGACACCGGGACCCGCCTGCCCCACCGCGACCACCACGCTCGTGTTCTCGATCGCGCGCGCGACCGCGAGGGCCCGCCAGTGGTCCGCCTTCCCTGGACCGGCCGCCCAGGCCGCGGGCACGACGAGGACCTCGGCACCCGCGTCGACGACGCGTCGGGCGATCTCGGGGAACCTCAGGTCGTAGCACGTCAGCACCCCGAACCGGACGCCGCCGACGTCGAGGACGAGGGGCTCGGCATCGGCCGGTCCCGCCTCGAGACGGTCCGACTCGCGCCGACCGTATGCGTCGTACAGGTGCACCTTGCGGTAGGCCCCACGGAGTGCACCGTCGGGACCGACGGCGACCACCACGTTGCTCGCACGATCGGCGGCGACGCCGGGTGCCGTCGTCCCCACGAGCACCGAGACCCCGACGTCCGCCGCGACCTCGCGCACCAGCGTGACGAACGGCCCGTCCAACGGTTCGGCGTGCTCTCGGCCCACCCCTCGCGGGTCGAACCCGGAGGCGTACTCCGGCAGGACCACGAGGTCGGCACCGCCCACAGCGGCCGCGACGATCGCCGCCCGCGTCGCGTCGCGCGCGGCAGCGTGGTCCGCGGGTACCGCGAGCTGCGCGACGGCCACGCGCACGGTGGCACGCGCTGGCTCGCCCACCATCAGCGGGATGCCTCCGGGCCGCCGTCAGGACCGCCGTCGGGCCTCTGAGGCGCACCGTCGGCCTCGTCCTCCGCCGCCTGGAGCGCCGCCCGGTGGTTGACCTTGCGCAGCTGCTTCGTGAGCGAGAGGAAGAGCAGGACGCAGACGAGGGCGAGCCCGAACGTGAAGGCGAAGCCGACGATCCCGGGGCTCGTGATGTCCGCGGGGGGGATCGTCGCCGGTGCGGGGCTCGGCGTCGCCGCCGCGAGCGCGCGGACGAGGACCAGGGTGATCACCTGCCCACCTCCGGACGCAGGCCGGCGAAGAGGTCGGTCTCGGGCACGGAGGTCGGCACGTGCGACACCACGAGCTCGAACTCCTCGAACGGCCACGTGGCGCGCTCGAGGTCGCGCGGGATCGCGAAGAAGAATCCGTCCGGGTCGACCTGCGTCGCGTGCGCGCGCAGCGCCGCGTCCCGCGCGTCGAAGAAGTCGGCGCACTCGACCCGGGTCGTCACCTCGCGCTCCGTGATCTCACGCGCACGACGTGACTCCACCCACTCGCCGAAGGGCGACTCGAGCCCGGCCTCCGTCATCGCCTCGTGCGCGGACCGGATCCGTGCCATCGAGAAGCCATGATTGTAGTACAGCTTGGCCGTCTGCCACGGGTCACCGAGGTCCGGGTAGCGGTGCGCGTCCGCCGCCGCCTCGACCGCCTCCATCGAGACGCGGTGACACATGATGTGGTCGGGGTGCGGATAACCGCCGCTGGGGTCGTAGGTGGTCAGCACGTGCGGCCGGAACTCCCGGATCAGACGGACGAGCGGCGCCACGGCGTCCTCGAGGGGCACCAGGGCGAAGCAGCCCTCTGGGAGCGGGGGCAGCGGGTCGCCCTCCGGCAGGCCCGAGTCGACGAAGCCCAACCAGGCCTGCCGGATCCCGAGCGCCTCGGCCGCGGCCGCCATCTCGTGGGCGCGCAGCTCGCGCATCTCGTCGATCGAGCCGGTGAACTCACCGAAGGACGGGTTGAGGATGTCGCCGCGCTCACCGCCGGTGCAGGTGACGACCAGCACGTCGACCCCCTCGGCCGCGTACCGGGCGGCTGATGCCGCGCCCTTGCTCGACTCGTCGTCCGGATGGGCGTGGACCGCCATCAGACGCAAGGGTTCTCCGTTCACGAGGTCCTCTCCACGTACGCGACGGCGTGACACCGAGGGTGTCGCCGTCAAGAGACAATGATCCTGCACCATGATCCCGCACCCACGGTCCGGAGACGACCGTCACCGGATCGACGACGCACCCGACAAGGAGGACGACGACGTGGACGAGCCCGTGGACGACGCCGTGGCGGTCCCGCGAGGACGCTACGGGCGCCCTCCGACACGCGCCCGCCGACGCCAGGTGCGCCTGGCGCTCGCGGGCCTCATCGTGGCCGCGATCGCCGTCATCGCCTGGGTCGGTTCCGGGGTGCTCCGCGACCCGGTGCAGTGGACACCCGTCGGGTACGACGTCAAGGGTCCGGACCGCATCGACGTGACCTTCGACGTCACCAAGGCGCCGACCAGCACGGTGCGGTGCACCGTCGTCGCGCTGAGCTCCGGATTCACCGAGGTCGGCGTGAAGACCGTGACGATCGGACCCGCGGCGCAGAGCTCCCAGCGCTACACGGCGACGCTCTCGACCCAGGAGCTCGCGGTCACCGGCGAGGTCAGCACGTGCGCGATCGTCGGCTCCGGCGGCTGACCGGAGGGCATCGAGCTCCAGCGCCTTTCTCTCGTCGGCGCGAGATTGGTAGCCTGACGGATTCATGCACGGCACCGGACCGGCGCGACGGCCTGCCGACGCGACCGGCGGGTGCGCAGCGTCCGTCCCGACGGCACAGGTCGGGCACGGTCGTGTGCACGGACGACGTCCCACGGGTGCCAGCAGCCATCAGCAGGTCGGAGCAGGTATCGGCGGGATGCACCGGGTCCCGACGGGAATCGACCGGTTCCGACAGGTACCGACAGGATCCGAGAGGATCGAGAGGAGAGGAGACGACGTGGCGGAGACCACTCACGCGACCTGGCTCACCCAGGAGGCGTACGACCGTCTGAAGGCGGAGTACGAGCACCTCTCGGGAGCAGGTCGCAGCGACATCTCGCAGAAGATCGCGACCGCCCGCGACGAGGGTGACCTCAAGGAGAACGGCGGTTACCACGCCGCGCGCGAGGAACAGGCGAAGAACGAGGCGCGCATCCGCGAGCTCAAGGCCAAGCTCGAGAACGCGGTGATCGGCCAGGCGAAGGACGACGGCGTCGTCGAGCCCGGCATGGTCGTCACCGCGGTCGTCGCGGGCGACGAGATGGTGTTCCTGCTCGGGTCGCGCGAGGTCGCCGGCGGTACCGACATCGACGTCTACTCGGAGAAGTCGCCCCTCGGTGCGGCGATCAACGGGCAGGCGGTGGGTGACACCGTCCGCTACGCGGCGCCGAACGGCGCGGCGATCACGGTGACGATCACGGCGGCGAAGCCCTTCGAGGGCTGACGCCCCACCGTTGCCACGCGATCGGACGGGACGGGACGCGGCGGGGTCGGGCGAGGTCGCCCGACCCCGCCGCCGTCCGACTCGCGCCGGGCAGTGCGCTCGACGTGACGCGACCCCGCCGGTCGCACGGCGGTGTCAGGTCTGCGTGACCCGGTAGCCCGCCGCGCACAGCTCGGCGACGACCCGCTCGCAGTGCTCGGGCCCCTTGGTCTCGAGCTGCACGGCGATCTCGACGTCGCCGATCCCGAGGTCCGCCGCCGTGCGCACGTGTCCCACGTGCATGACGTTCCCACCGCTCGAGGCCAGGTGCGCGAGCAGGGCCGCGAGCGCACCCGGCCGGTCCTCGAGCAGCACCCGGAGCTGGAGATACCGCCCTGCCGACGTCAGTCCGTGCTGGACGACGCGCAGGAGCAGGATCGGGTCGATGTTCCCGCCGGACAGGATCGGCACGACGGTCCCGGGGAACGACGCCGGGTCGGCCATCAGCGCCGCGACACCGGCCGCACCCGAGGGCTCGACGAGCAGCTTGGCGCGCTCGGCGACGAACAGCAACGCGCGCGAGAGGTCCTCCTCGGACACGGTACGGACCTCGACGCCGAGTCGCTGGAGGATCTCGAACGGCACGTCCCCGGGCGTCCCGACGGCGATGCCGTCCGCCATCGTGCGCATCGAGGTGGCGGCAACCGGCCGGCCGGCCGCGAGAGACGCCGGGTACGCCGCAGCGGACGCGGCCTGGACCCCGACGACGCGGACGTCCGGGCGCAGCTCGTGCAGCGCCGACGCGATGCCGGCCGCGAACCCCCCGCCGCCGAGCGGCACGAGCACGGTCGCCATGTCCGGGACCTGCTCGACGAGCTCGAGCGCGAGCGTCCCCTGCCCGATCACGATGTCGCGGTGGTCGAACGGGTGGATCAGGACCGCCCCGGTGCGGGTGCACTCGGCCCGCGCAGCGAGCAGGGCCTCGTCGACGCTCGCCCCGACCAGGCGCACCTCGGCGCCGTAGCCGCGGGTCGCGGCGATCTTGGGCAGCGCGGCGTCGGCCGGCATGTAGACCACCGCGGAGATCCCGAGCTCGCGCGCCGCGAGAGCGACCCCTTGCGCGTGGTTGCCGGCGCTTGCGGCCACGACCCCGCGCGCCTTCTCGTCGGCCGACAGCCGGGCCATCCGCACGTAGGCGCCCCGGATCTTGAACGAGCCGGTGCGCTGGAGGTTCTCGCACTTGAGCCAGACGTCACCACCGGTGACCTGCGCGAGCGCACGGCTCCGCTCGACCGGGGTCCGGTCGGCGATCCCGGCGAGCAGCTGGGCGGCGGCGCGGAAGTCGGCGATCGTCAGCTCCGCGGTCATTCCCGCTCCCCGGCGGTCGTCGGGCCCTGGAGGGCGGGCACCTCGGCGAACGGCGCGTCGGCACGTGGCCGACCCGGCTGGCGCACCTCGACGTGGTCGTCGGTGCCGAGCTCCGGGAACTTGTCGTGGCCGTGCAGGTAGAGCACGACGGTGTTGACGACCGCCGCGATCGGCACGGCGAAGAGCGCACCGGTGATCCCGGCGACCAGGGAGCCGGCGGCGACCGAGAGCAGGACGGCGACCGGATGCAGCGAGACCGCGTGACCCATCAGGAACGGCTGGAGCACATGGCCTTCGATCTGCTGCACGAGGAGCACCACCGCGAGCATGATCACGGCCACGACCGGACCATGGGAGACGAGCGCCACGAGGACCGCGACGGCCCCCGTGAGGACCGCACCCACGATCGGGATGAACGACCCGAGGAAGACCAGGATCCCCAGCGGCAGCGCGAGCGGCACCCGCAGGACGGCCGCACCGACACCGATCCCGATGGCGTCGACGAGCGCCACGAGGATCTGCGTGCGGGTGTACGCCCCGAGGGTGACGAAGCCGCGGCGGGCCGCCTGGTGCGTCCGCTCGCGCGCCTCGAAGGGCAGCAGGCCGACGAGCCACGTCCAGATCGCGCGACCGTCGAGCAGGAAGAAGAAGGTGCAGAACATGGCGATCAGGGCGCCGGCCACCACGTGACCGACCGTCGTCGTCACCGAGAGGGCGCTCGAGACGAGTCCTCCGCTGTTCTGGGTGATCGACTGCTGCGCCTTGGCGACGTACCCGGTGATGTCCGCGACGGTGATGTTGAGCGGGCTCTGCGACAACCACTCGGTGAGCTCCTGCACCCCGGCGACGGCCTGGGTCTGCAGGTCGGAGATCCCCTTCGCGATCGATCGTCCGGCCACCGTCAGCAGGCCGATGACGACCACCAGCAGACCGAGGACGGCGACCCCGGACGCCGCGGCGCGCGGCAGCCGCGCGTGCTGCTGGAGCCACCGGACGAGCGGCAGCAGCAGCACCGTCAGCAGCAGTGCCAACGCGACCGGCACCACGATCACCTTGAGGATCGTGACGAGGTACAGGCCGACGGCGACGGACGCGACCAGCAGCAGGAACCGCCACGACCACGCCGCGGAGACCCGCACCGCCCACGGGACCACGTCCGACGGGGCGCGTCGCTCCTCGGTCACGCGAGTGCCTCGCGGAGGTCGGCCAGCAGGTCGTCGACGTCCTCGATGCCGACGGACAATCGCACGAGGTCGTCCGGGACCTCGAGGGCAGAACCGGCCACGGACGCGTGCGTCATGGTCGCCGGGTGCTCGATCAGCGACTCGACCCCGCCGAGGGACTCAGCCAGGGTGAACACGCGGGTGCTCGCACACACGTGCCGCGCCCGCTCGAGACTCCCGACCCGGAACGAGACCATCCCGCCGAAGCCCCTCATCTGGCGGGTCGCGAGCTCGTGCTGCGGGTGCGACTCGAGTCCTGGGTAGATCACCGCGGTGACCGCGTCGTGGTCGGCGAGGAAGCGCGCGACCGTCATCGCGTTGGCGCCGTGCCGGTCCATCCGGACGGCCAGCGTCTTGAGACCGCGCAGCGTCAGCCACGAGTCGAACGGTCCGGCGACTGCTCCGGACGAGTTCTGGTGGAACGCGACCGCGTCCGCGAGTGAGGTGCTGCCCGTCGGACCGGTGAGACCGACCGGCAGCTGGGCGCCGTCGGCCACCACGACCGCCCCGCCGACGACGTCGCTGTGCCCGCCGATGTACTTGGTCGTCGAGTGGACGACGGCGTCGGCTCCGAGCAGCAGCGGCTGCTGCAGGTAGGGCGTCGCGAAGGTGTTGTCGACGACGAGCAGCGCTCCGGCGGCCCGGGCGTGGGCCGCGAGCGCCGCGATGTCCGAGA
>JAKBFW010000146.1 GCA_021833345.1 Pseudomonadota bacterium
CGCCCCGAACCAGCCGACCGGCCCGGCGTACCGGGCGCGCTCCATGCCCTCGATCTGCAGGATCAGCTCGCGTGCGGCGGCCGTCGGCGTCCCGCAGACCGCCGCGGTGGGGTGCAGCGCCGCGGCCAGGCTCAGGCTCGACGGAGCCGGCTCGCCGGGGCGTCCCGCCGCGAGCACCCCGGTGACGTCCGAGGCGAGGTGCAGGACGTTCGGCAGCGTGAGCACGAACGGCACGTCGGGCACGTTCGTCGAGGAGCAGAACGGCGCAAGCGCGTCGGCGACCGACGTGACGGCGTACTCGTGCTCCTCGAGGTCCTTCGAGGAGTGGGCGAGGATCGCCGCCCGGCCGAGGTCGGCGTCGTCGTCGCCGGTCCGGCGGATCGTTCCCGCCAGGACGCGTGACGTGACGAGGCCCTTCTCGGAACGCACGAGCAGCTCGGGTGTCGCCCCGAGCATCCCGTCGACGGAGAAGGTCCAGCACGAGGGGTACTCGATCGCCAGTCGGCCGAGCACCCAGCGCACGTCCACGGGCGCCGACGTCGTCGCGACGACGTCGCGTGCGAGCACGACCTTGTCGACCGTCCCGGCGCGGATCGCGGCCACGCCGCGTGCCACGACCTCCGTCCAGCCGGCCGCGCTCACGGCGCCATCGGTGTAGGTGACCTCGCCGGGCGCCGTCACGGGCTCCCGGTGGTGCACGACCGAGTCGAGCGTCGGGCCGGGGGAGAGGGTCGCACCGCTCTCGATCGTCGTGAGCCAGGTGCGGTCGCCGCGCCGCCCGACGACGACGCGGGGGACGACGAGCACACCACCCGCGTCGGACGACGCGTCGAAGGCGAACGAGCCGAAGGCGACGGGCCCGGTGCCGGGAAGGCCGACCTCGTCCCTGACGACCGAGTGCGCGAGCACCTCGTGCCACGCCCGCTCGGCGTCGGCGAACCGATCGGCGCCGGCCGTCGTGATCCGCAGCGCCTCTCCCCAGCCGACGAGACCGTCGCCCCGGCGCACCCACGCGAGCGGCGCGTCGCGCGGCACGAGGTCGAGGAGGCCGTCGGCGCCGGTGGGGAGGCTCTCGATCGCCACCGTTCGCACCAGGAGCGGTCGAGGGACGTCGTCGGGCGACCAAGCAGGCTGCGCGTTCATCACGGCCCATCGTAAGTCTGCCCCGGCCCCCGCCCACCCGGCCCTGCTCCCCTCTCCTCCGCTCGCGCTGGCGGTGGGATGGGGTACGTCGAGGGGTCGGGGGCTGAGACAATGCGCGGGTGAGCCGCGCCAGCCTGGAGAAGAAGCCGCACGAGGTCGCGTCGATGTTCGACGGGATCGCACGGCGGTACGACCTGACCAACGACGTCCTCTCGCTCGGGCAGGACCGTGCGTGGCGACGGGCCACCCTCGACGCGATCGCCGCCGCGCCGGGTGAGCGCGTGCTCGATCTGGCCGCGGGGACCGGCACGTCGAGCGAGCCGTTCGCCGACGCCGGGGTCGAGGTCGTGCCGTGCGACTTCTCCCTCGGCATGCTGCAGGTGGGCAAGCGGCGCCGTCCCGACCTGGCGTTCACCGCGGGGGACGCGACCAGGCTCCCGTTCGCCGACGCGTCCTTCGACGCCGTGACGATCTCCTTCGGGCTGCGCAACGTCGTCGACACCGAGGCGGCGCTGGCGGAGATGCTGCGGGTCACGCGGCCGGGTGGCCGGCTCGTCGTGTGCGAGTTCTCGACGCCCTCGTGGGCGCCCTTCCGCACGGTGTACTCGGGCTATCTGATGCGCGCGCTGCCGTCGATGGCGCGCGCGGTCGCACGACAGTCGGACTCGTACGTGTACCTCGCGGAGTCGATCCGGGACTGGCCGGACCAGCAGGCGCTCGGGCGGTTGATCAAGGCTGCGGGCTGGGCTCAGGTCGAGTACCGGAACCTCTCGGGCGGCATCGTCGCGCTCCACCGTGGGGTCCGTCCGGCGTGAGCCGACGGGGTTCGCGAGCGGCTCTGAAAAATCACGGCGCGCGGCCGTGTCAAAGTAGGCAAGCCTTCGCAGACATGGTCTGGGGCCCCGGTTAGACTCGCGGGGAGTCTGTACGTGAACGTCTTCACAAGTGAGGCGACGCCGTGGTGCGAGCAGGGAACGATGACGCGGACGTCATCGTCGTCGGCGCCGGTCCCGCTGGGTCCGCCGCCGCGTACTACTGCGCGTCCGCCGGCCTGAACGTCCTCCTGCTCGAGAAGGCCGCATTCCCCCGCGACAAGGTGTGCGGCGACGGGCTGACGCCTCGCGCGGTGAAGGAGCTCGTCGCGATGGGCGTCCCGCTCCGCGAGGAGGACGGCTGGATCCGCAACGCGGGACTGCGGGTGATCGGTGGCGGGCACCGACTCGAGCTGCCGTGGCCCGAGCTCTCGAGCTACCCGTCCTTCGGTCTCGCCAAGACGCGGATGACCCTGGACCACCTGCTCGCCGAGCACGCCCGGGCCGCCGGGGCCAAGCTGCTCGAGCGCACCAACGTGATGGGCCCCCTGGTCGACGAGCGCACGGGCCGCGTCGTCGGGGTGACGGCACGTCCGGTCGACGGCGCCGGGCGCCGGGCCGGCGACGAGGTCACCTACCGTGCCCCGGTGGTCATCGCGGCCGACGGCGTGTCGGCGCGCCTGGCGACCGCGCTCGGCATCGAGAAGCGCCAGGACCGCCCGATGGGCGTCGCCGTGCGCACCTACTTCACGACACCGCGGCACCAGGACCCCTGGATGGAGAGCCATCTCGAGCTGTGGGACGGTGCACCCGGCCGGTCGAACCTCATGCCCGGCTACGGGTGGATCTTCGCCCTCGGCGACGGCACGGCGAACGTCGGCCTCGGCTCGGTGAGCTCGACGGCCGCCGCGACGAAGATCGACTACAAGTCCCTGTTCGCGACCTGGATGGCCAACGCGCCCGCCGAGTGGGAGTTCACGCCGGAGAACCAGCTCGGACCGGTGCGCGGTGCCGCGCTCCCGATGGGGTTCAACCGGCTGCCGCTGTACACGCGGGGCCTCCTGCTCGTCGGCGACGCCGGCGGCATGGTGAGCCCGTTCAACGGCGAGGGCATCGCCTACGGGATCATGGCCGGTCGGATCGCCGCCCAGGCGGTCGCGCAGGCCGCGGCGCGGGGCACGGCCTCGGCCCGCGAGCGCGCGCTCGCGACGTACCCGCAGATCATGCGGGACGAGCTCGCCGGCTACTACTCGTTGGGCCGGACGTTCGTCAAGCTGATCGAGCACCCCCAGGTGATGCGCATCTGCACGCGGTACGGTCTTCCGCGTCCACTCGTCATGCGGTTCACGCTCAAGCTGTTGTCAGACTGCTACGAGCCGCGTGGTGGGGATATGGTCGACCGGGTCATCTCGGGGCTCACCAAGCTGGCCCCGGCATGATCCGACGCGTCGGGCCCGCTCCACGCGACGTCCTCGACCTCTGCACTGCTGCACGATGCACTCCAGCCGCCCTCGGGAGAGCCCACCGATGAACCCTTACGTCCCCCTGCTGGTCCTGATGGGTGTCGCCGCCGTCCTCGCGCTCGGCGGCGTCGGCGCGAGCGCGATCATCGGGCCGCGTCGCTACAACCGCGCCAAGCTCGAGGCCTACGAGTGCGGCATCCAGCCCACCCCGCACGCGGTGGGCGGCGGACGGTTCCCGATCAAGTACTACCTCGTCGCGATGACCTTCATCGTGTTCGACATCGAGGTCGTGTTCCTCTACCCGTGGGCCGTGAGCTTCGCGGACCTGGCCGTGTTCGGCCTGGTCGCGATGATCGGCTTCCTCGTGCTCATCACCGTGCCGTTCGTGTACGAGTGGCGTCGCGGCGGTTTCGAGTGGGACTGACCCCGGTGAGCACCCCAGAACACCTGAGCCTGTCGGACCTGCGGGGCACCAGACAGCCGATGAGAGCGGAGCGCTGACATGGGTATCGAAGAAGCCCCCTCGGGGTTCCTGCTGACGAGTGTCGAGTCCCTTGCGGGGTACTTCCGCAAGGGTTCGCTGTGGCCGGTGACCTTCGGTCTCGCCTGCTGCGCGATCGAGATGATGGCGGCGGGCACGTCGCGCTTCGACCTGTCCCGGTTCGGGATGGAGGTCTTCCGTGCCTCACCGCGGCAGGCCGACCTGATGATCGTCGCCGGTCGCGTGAGCCAGAAGATGGCTCCCGTCGTCCGGCAGGTCTACGACCAGATGCCCGAGCCCAAGTGGGTGCTGTCGATGGGTGTGTGCGCCTCCTCCGGCGGGATGTTCAACAACTACGCGATCGTGCAGGGCGTCGACCACATCGTCCCGGTCGACATCTACCTGCCGGGCTGTCCGCCGCGCCCGGAGATGCTGATCAACGCGATCCTCGAGCTCCACGCCCAGATCCAGGCCTCGCCGCTCGGCGTGAACCGCAAGGACGCCGCCGCTGCGGCCGAGGCTGCGGCGATCGAGGCCACCCCGACGTCGCACATGAAGGGTCTCCTGCGGTGACCGAGGACCTCACACCCACCGCCGGGGGCACGCCGACGGACCCGACCACGCCGAGCTCGGAGATCGAGCAGGCGCAGCAGCTGCAGGCACCGGCGCGCGGCAGTCGCGAGACGCTCGACCTCGTCGACACCCGCACCGGGATGTTCGGAGCGCGCGGATCGGGCGACACCTCCGGCTACGGCGGACTCGTCCGCGAGATCGTCGTGGCCGCCCCGAGCGAGCGACCGTACGGCGGGTGGTTCGACGAGGTCGTCGACGTCCTGGCCGAGCTCCTCGACGAGCCGTCCGCCGGCGGCGCCGCGCCGACCGGGTACGGCACCGCGATCGAGAAGATCGTCGTGGACCGTGGCGAGCTGACGATCTTCGTCGTCCGGGAGCACCTCGTCGAGGTCTGTCAGCACCTACGCGACGACCAGGACCTCCGGTTCGAGATGAGCCTCGGGGTCTCCGGCGTCCACTACCCGCACGAGGTCGGTCGCGAGCTGCATGCGGTCTACCACCTGACCTCGATCACGCACGGCCGTCGGCTGCGGCTCGAGGTCGCGCTGCCCGACGCCGACCCGCACGTCCCCTCCACGGTCGCGGTGTACCCCACCAACGACTGGCACGAGCGCGAGACCTGGGACTTCTTCGGCATCGTCTTCGACGGTCACCCGGCCCTCGCCCGGATCGAGATGCCCGACGACTGGCCCGGCCACCCGCAGCGCAAGGACTACCCGCTCGGCGGGATCCCGGTCGAGTACAAGGGTGCGACGGTACCGCCGGCGGACCAGAGGAGGTCGTACAACTGATGGCTGCCACCCCCCACGCCACGCCAGGCCTCTCGCACGGCTCGACGCAGGACGTCCCCTCGTTCGAGGCGACCGGCGGCGACTGGTCCGAGATCGCCGAGGAGGCCGCCCGTCTCGGCGAGGAACGCATCGTCGTCAACATGGGGCCGCAGCACCCGTCCACGCACGGTGTGCTCCGCCTCATGCTCGAGATCGACGGCGAGACGGTCACCGAGGCCCGGTGCGGCATCGGTTACCTGCACACCGGCATCGAGAAGAACATGGAGTTCCGCACCTGGACCCAGGGCGTGACCTTCTGCACGCGCATGGACTACCTCGCGCCGATCTTCCAGGAGACGGCGTACTGCCTCGCGGTCGAGAAGCTGCTCGGCATCACCGACGACATCCCGGAGCGGGCGTCGGTCATCCGGGTGCTCATGATGGAGCTCAACCGCATCTCGTCCCACCTGGTGTGTCTCGGCACCGGCGGGAACGAGCTCGGCGCGACGACGATCATGATCCTGGCCTTCACGGCCCGTGAGGAGATCCTCAAGGTCTTCGAGATGATCACCGGTCTTCGCATGAACCACGCGTACATCCGGCCGGGCGGCGTCGCCCAGGACATCCCGCCGGGGGCGCTGGACACGATCCGCGAGACCCTTGTCACGGTGCGCCACTATCTGCGCCAGCTCGAGGACCTCATGCTCGCCAACCCGATCTTCAAGGGGCGCATGGTCGGCGTCGGGCACCTCAACCTCGCGGCCTGCACGGCGCTCGGGATCACCGGTCCGGTGCTCCGCTCGGCGGGCCTGCCGTACGACGTCCGCAAGACCGACCCGTACTGCGGCTACGAGACGTACGACTTCGACATCCCGACCTCGACGGACGCCGACGCCTACAGCCGGGTCGTGCTGCGCGTCGAAGAGTGCTACCAGTCGATGCGGATCGTCGAGCAGGCTGCCGACCGGCTGCAGGCGATGGGGCAGCGGGGGAGCAGCCCGGTGATGGTCGCGGACAAGAAGATCGCGTGGCCGGCGCAGCTCGCGATCGGCACCGACGGGATGGGCAACTCCCTCGACCACATCCGGGAGATCATGGGCACCTCGATGGAGGCCCTGATCCACCACTTCAAGCTCGTCACCGAGGGCTTCCGGGTGCCGGCCG
>JAKBFW010000020.1 GCA_021833345.1 Pseudomonadota bacterium
GTGCGCGAGGCGGGACTTGAACCCGCACGCCCTTGCGGGCACTGGCACCTGAAGCCAGCGCGTCTGCCATTTCGCCACTCGCGCGCGCCGGAGCAGACTAGCACGCAGGCCGCTCCCACCTCACTCCCGCTCCCGATCCCCAGACCCGGCCGCCGCCCGCTGGTCCCGTACCAGGACACTTCGGACCGTTTTGCCACCCGGATCGGCGGGTCAACCCAGCAGCACTGGATACCATCGGGGAGGACGCCGATCCGGACGGGCCCCTGCGCCACGTGACCGGCGTGTCACGCGTGGAGGGCAGCCACCGGGTGCACGGCGATCGACCGACGACGTGAAGGAGGTGGCGTGGGCATCCTCGACAGGTTCGAACAAGGCGTCGAGCGGGTCGTCAGCACCGCTTTCGCCAAGGCCTTCAGCAGCGAGGTCAAGCCGGTCGAGCTCGCGAGCGCACTGCGCCGTGAGGTCGACGACCGGGCCGTCGTCGTCGACCGGGATCGCACGGTCGTCCCCAACAGCTTCACGCTCGCCCTCTCCCCCGTGGACCACCAGCACGTGGAGGAGTGGGGTGCGGAGACCCTCGCGGACGAGCTCGCGGCGAACGTCACGGACCACGCCCTCGGGCAGCGTTACGCGTTCGTCGGCCCGGTGACGGTCACGTTCTCCGAGGACGAGGAGCTCGAGACCGGCCGGTTCGAGGTGCACAGCACGACGGTGCGCGGGGCCGTCGCACCGGCGACCACCGCCGCGCCGAGCGCGCGTCACCCGCTGGTCGACATCGACGGTCAGCGGTACCTGCTGACCGGACCGGTCACCGTGATCGGCCGTGGGTCGGAGGCCGACATCATCGTCGACGACCCCGGCGTCTCGCGCCGCCACCTGGAGATCCGGGTGACGCCCGACGGCGTCATCGCGACCGACCTCGGCTCCACGAACGGCCTGTTCGTCGAAGGCCATCAGGTTCCCGCCGCCACCTTGCTCGACGGCAACGCCCTGACGATCGGGCGCACCCGCATCATGTTCTGGACCGGCGTACCCGACGACGACCAGGACGCGTGACGCCGGTGAACGCCCTGACGATCACCCTGCTGCGGCTGGGCTACCTGATCCTCCTCTGGGCGTTCGTCCTCTCAGCGGTGCGTGTGCTGCGCCACGACCTCTACGGCACGCGCATCAGCACCCGCCGCGACCCCGCACGCGCCTCCGGGCCCGCGTCCGTCCCTCCGGCGCGGGGTGGTGCACCGACCCCGAGCCCCGCGACGCGACGCGACGCCCCACCCCGCCGGGACTCGACCGCGAGCCGGCTCGTCGTCGTCGAGGGTTCGCTGCGCGGGACGAGCGTGCCGCTCGGGACGTCCTCGGTCCTGATCGGCAGGGCTCCGTCGTGCACGTTGGTGATCGACGACATCTCACTGTCCTCGCGACACGCGCGCCTCTTCCCCGAGGTGAGCGGCTGGGTGATCGAGGATCTGGGATCGACGAACGGCACGTTCGTCTCGGGTCGGCGGATCGACCAGCCGACCCCCGTCCCCCTGGGCGCGCAGGTGCGAGTCGGCACCAACGTCCTCGAGCTGCAGAGGTAGTCCCCGTTGTCCATCGCCCTGCGCTATGCCGCGCGGTCCGACATCGGCCTCGTGCGCTCGAACAACCAGGACTCGGCCTACGCGGGACCCCACCTTCTGATGGTGGCGGACGGGATGGGCGGGCACGCGGGCGGTGACGTCGCGTCCTCGATCGCGGTCGCCGCCCTGGCCCCGCTGGACGACGAGGCCCACGGGCCCGACGACGCGCTCGACGAGCTCGACGCCGCCCTGCACGCCGCACAGGACGAGCTGCTCGCCCGGGCGAAGGCGGATACCGACCTCGGCGGGATGGGCACCACCGTCACCGCGCTGCTGCGCGCCGGCAACAAGCTCGTCATGGCGCACATCGGCGACTCGCGCGCGTACCTGCTGCGGGACGGCGAGCTGACCCAGGTCACGATCGACCACACGTTCGTCCAGCACCTGGTGAACACCGGGAAGATCACCCTCGAGGAGGCCGCGCACCACCCGCAGCGATCCGTCGTGATGCGGGTGCTCGGCGACTTCGACATGGAGATCGTCCCGGACCTGTCGGTCCGCGAGGCGCGACCCGGTGACCGCTGGCTGCTGTGCTCGGACGGCCTCTCGGGCGTCGTGTCCGCCGAGACGATCGCCGAGACGATGGACTCGCTCACCGACCTCGACGCCTGCGCGGACCGGTTGGTCCAGCTCGCCCTGCGCGGTGGCGGGCCGGACAACGTGACCGTGATCGTCGCGGACATCGTCGACCTGGACGCCCTCCCGGACGGCGGCGCACCCACCACCGCGGCGACGGTCGTCGGCTCCGCCGCGCTCTCCCGCAACGTCCCGACCTCCGCCGCCGACGGTCCGGCGGCACGGGCGGCCACGCTCGCGCGGGCGGCGAGCGAACCGACGGCGCCCGACGACGCGAACGACGACGGCGCCCCGCGACCGAGGCGTCGTCGCGTGCGTGCTCTGCTCGTGACCGTGCTGACCCTCGTCGTCCTCGGCGGCGCAGGGTTCGCCGGGTACCGGTGGACCCAGACGCAGTACTACGTCGGGGTCAGCGACGGCACCGTGGCGATCTACCGGGGGATCGACCAGAGCATCGGGCCGGTGCACCTGTCACGGTTCGTGGAGGGGAGCGGCCTGCCCGTCTCGAGCCTCGCACCGTTCGTCCAGGATCGCCTCGTCCAGGGAATCGAGGCGTCGAGCCTCACCGATGCGCGGTCCCGCGTCCAGATCATCCGGACCGAGGCTGCGACCTCCGGGCTCGTCACCGTTCCGAGCGTGAGCCCGAGTACCGGCCCGAGCGCTGGCCCGAGTGCCGGCGCGAGCCCGAGCGCCGGCGCGGGAGCGTCCGGCTGATGGCCGTCGTCACGCCGCACGAGGTCCGGCCGGGCCGCGGCGTCGAGCTGGCCCTGCTGGTGCCCGCGCTCGCCCTCGGTATCGGCGGCTATGCGCTGGCCGGGCTCGGTGCCACGTCCCACCTGCCGCCGAACATCGTGTTCCACGCGCTGGGCCTGATCGCGCTGGCCGCCCTCATGCACGTCGTGCTGCGGCTGCGCGCACCGTACGCCGACCAGGTCATGCTCCCCGTCGCGATCGCGCTCAACGGGATCGGCCTGGCGATGATCTACCGGCTGGACCTCGCGCGTGCGGCCCACGGCACGACGTCGACGTTCGCGACCAAGCAGCTCGGCTGGACGACGATCAGCGTCCTGTTCGCGGCGCTCGTGCTGATCGTGCTGCGCGACCACCGGACGCTGCGCCGCCTCACCTACACCGCGATGGTCGTCGGGCTCGGCCTGTTCGTCCTGCCGCTGATCCCCGGACTCGGGGCGGACATCAACGGGGCGACGATCTGGATCCGGATCGGGACGTTCTCGGTGCAGCCGGCCGAGTTCTCCAAGATCGCGCTGGCGGTGTTCTTCGCCGGGTACCTGGTGACGAACCGCGACACCCTGGCCCTCGCCGGACCGCGCGTGCTCGGGCTGCAGCTCCCCCGCATCCGAGACCTCGGCCCGATCCTCGTGGCGTGGCTCACCTCGGTCGCCGTGCTCGTCCTCGAGCGGGACCTCGGCACCTCGCTGCTGTTCTTCGGGCTCTTCGTCGCGATGCTGTACCTCGCCACGGAGCGCACGAGCTGGGTCATCATGGGCCTGGTCATGTTCGCCGTCGGAGCCTTCCTGGCGGCCAAGAGCTTCGGGCACGTCGCGGCCCGGTTCGACATCTGGCTGCACGCGATGAACAACGACGTGTTCAACAAGGCGTTCGGCGGGTCGGGGCAGCTCGTGCGGGGGTTGTTCGGCATGGCCAGCGGCGGCCTGTTCGGCACCGGCTGGGGCCTGGGACGCCCGGACCTCGTCCCGTTCGCGGAGTCGGACTTCATCGTCGCGTCGCTGGGCGAGGAGCTGGGGCTCACCGGTCTGATCGCGATCCTTCTCGCCTACCTGGTGCTTGCCGAACGCGGCATGCGCACCGCGGTCGGGGTCCGTGACGGTTTCGGCAAGCTGCTCGCCGGTGGCCTGGCCTTCAGCGTCGCGCTCCAGTGCTTCGTGGTCGTCGGCGGCGTCACGCGGGTGATCCCGCTGACCGGGCTGACGATGCCGTTCATGGCCTACGGGGGCTCGTCCTTGCTCGCCAACTGGGTGATCGTCGCCCTGCTGCTGCGGATCTCGGACAACGCACGCCGGCCCGCACCCTCGATGACCGTCCCGGTCACCACAGCGCCGACGCCCGCCACCGGTCCGGTGGGCGACCCGGCCGGTCCGCGGGGAGACGACAACGAGACGGCTGTCCTCACCACCGCGGAACGCTCCGACATGACGGGAGGACGTGCATGAACACCCCGCTGCGCCGCCTCGCCACCGTGATGCTGAGCATGTTCCTCGTCCTGATGATCGGGACGACGTGGGTCCAGTACGTGCAGGCGTCGTCGCTCAACAACGACCCGCGCAACGTGCGCGGGCTCTACCGCGAGTTCGGCAAGGATCGCGGCCCGCTCATCGTCGCCGGCCAGGCGATCGCCTCGTCGAAGCCGGTCCAGGACGCGTTCGGCTACCAGCGGTCCTACGCGAACGGCCCGCTCTACGCGCCCCTCACCGGTGCCTACTCGGTCGTGTTCCAGCCGACGGGTCTCGAGGCCACCGAGAACTCGATCCTCAACGGGACGGCCGACTCGCTGTTCCTGTCACGCCTGGGTGATCTCGTCACGGGCAAGCAGCCTCGCGGGTCCTCGGTGGAGCTCACGATCAACCCGGCGGCGCAGAAGGCCGCCTGGGACGCCCTGGGCAACCAGACCGGCGCGGTCGTCGCGATCGACCCGACGACGGGCGCGATCCTCGCGATGGTCTCGAAGCCGAGCTACGACCCGAACGTCCTGGCAGGTCACGACACCGCCGCGGTCAACGCCGCCTATCAGGCGCTGCTCGCCGACCCCGGCAAGCCGCTGGTGAACCGCGCGATCTCCGGGGACACGTACCCGCCCGGCTCGACGTTCAAGCTCGTGACCGCCGCCGCGGCGCTCGCGTCGGGGATGACCCCGGACACCCAGATCCCCGCGCCGACCCAGCTGCAGCTCCCGCAGAGCACCTCGGTCCTCAAGAACTTCGGCGGCGAGGTCTGCAGCAGCACCGGCACGATGACGCTCGCCGACGCCCTGCGGATCTCGTGCAACACGGCGTTCGCGCAGCTCGGGATCACACTGGGCGCCAACGCGTTGCGCACGCAGGCCGAGGCCTTCGACTTCGACAAGGCGCTCGACATCCCGATGTCCGTCACCCCGAGCCGGTTCCCGGCCCAGGTCGACGTCCCGCAGACGGCGCTCTCGGCGATCGGCCAGGGCAGCGTCACCGTGACCCCGCTGCAGATGGCGATGATCTCCGCGGCGATCGCCGACGGTGGGACCTTGATGAAGCCGTACACCGTCGCGACGGTGCGGGACCCGAACCTGACCGTCGTCTCGACGACCTCACCGAGCGTCCTGTCCCGGCCGATGTCCGCGGGAGCCGCGGCCGCGCTCCGGCAGATGATGATCGGTGTCGTCGACTCCGGCACCGGTGGCGCCGCGAAGATCCCAGGCGTCGTCGTCGCAGCCAAGACAGGCACGGCCCAGACCGTCCCGGGTGCGGCACCGCACGCCTGGTTCACGGCGTTCGCGCCGGCCGACGGCTCGACGCCCAAGGTCGCCGTGGCCGTCGTCGTCGAGCACGGCGGGAACCTCGGCAACGAGGCCACCGGCGGTCAGGTCGCCGCGCCGATCGCCGCGGCGGTCATCAGGGCGGTGCTCGGCACGTGAAGCCTGCACCGGACATCAAGCTCGACGGCCGCTACCGCCTGGTCGACAAGATCGCGACCGGCGGCATGGGAGAGGTGTGGGTCGCGCACGACGAGGCTCTCGCGCGCGACGTCGCCGTCAAGGTGCTCCGCGAGGAGTTCGCGGGCGACACCGGCTTCCTCGAGCGGTTCCGGGTCGAGGCCAGGAACTCGGCGTCGCTGTCGCACCCGAACATCGCCCAGCTGTACGACTACGGCGAGCAGGAGGGCTCCGGGTACCTCGTCATGGAGCTCGTCGTCGGCGAGCCGATGTCCGACCTCCTGGAGCGCGAGCCCGTGCTGAGCGCACGCCGGCTGCTGCCGCTGCTCGCCCAGACCGCACGCGCCCTGCACGCTGCCCACGTCGGCGGCGTCGTGCATCGCGACGTCAAGCCGGGCAACATCCTGATCTCGCGCGGGGGCCGGGTGAAGATCACGGACTTCGGCGTGTCTCTCGGCACCAACCAGGCGTCGATGACCGCGACCGGCATGGTCATGGGCACCGCTCAGTACCTGTCGCCCGAGCAGGCCGTCGGCAAGGCGGCCGCCCCGGCGTCGGACATCTACTCCCTCGGCGTCGTCGCCTACGAGGCCCTCGTCGGGCACCGCCCGTTCACCGGGCCGACGGCGGTCGACATCGCGGTGGCGCACGTGAACAAGCCCGTGCCCGCGATGCCCACCACGGTCGACAAGCGCCTCGCCGACCTCGTCATGCTGATGCTCTCCAAGAACCCCGAGCAGCGTCCGCGCTCGGCTGCATCTCTCGCCCGGCTGCTCGACGAGCTCGTCGCGGAGACCCCGCCGGAGGGCGTGCCGGTGATCGTCGGCGAGTCGCGCGCGGTCCAGCCGTCCCTCGGCGCGAGCGGGGCCGCACCGGACCGGGTTCCGGTGCGTGTGACCGGCGGTGGTGCGTCCTCGTCAGCCCCGGCCGCCGCGCCTGCCGGGCCAGCGGGCGTCATCCCCCCGTCCTACCCGCCGCGACGTCGTCTGCGGGACGACTCGGGTGCGCGTCCCCGGGTACCCTCGACCGTGACCAGGGTGACCAGGGTGACGAGAGGTGGCCTCACCTGGCCTCTGCTCGCTCTGGTGCTGCTGCTGCTGGCTCTTCTCGGCGCCGCCTTCGCGGATAGGCTCACCCGCGCGGACGGCCCCGTCCCGATGCGCCCGGCAGGGGTCGTGCAGGCGATGGGCGCCAGATCTTCACCGCCTCCGCCACGAGTTCCAGCCGGTTCCGACGCCGGTGATGCGATGATCACGACGAGTGTGTCCGCTGCCTCCGCTGCGGACGCGCTGACGACGACAGCGAAGGATTCCTAGTGGTGGACGACGGACCCCGCGTTCTTGCCAACCGGTACGAGGTCGGCGAGCTCATCGGTCGCGGCGGCATGGCCGAGGTGCACATCGGGCACGACACCCGCCTCGGGCGCACCGTGGCGATCAAGATCCTGCGCTCGGACCTCGCGCGTGACCCGTCGTTCCAGGCCCGCTTCCGCCGTGAGGCGCAGGCGGCCGCCTCGCTCAACCACCCGGCGATCGTCGCGGTGTACGACACCGGCGAGGACCTGACGTCGGACCAGAACGGCGTCGTGTCGCACGTGCCCTTCATCGTCATGGAGTACGTCGAGGGCCACACCGTGCGCGACATCCTGCGCGACGGGCACGCGGTGCCGATCGAGGAGGCCGTCGAGATCGCGGCCGGAGTCCTCTCGGCTCTCGAGTACTCGCACCACGCGGGGATCGTGCACCGGGACATCAAGCCCGCGAACGTCATGCTCACACCCACCGGCGCGGTCAAGGTGATGGACTTCGGCATCGCGCGCGCGCTCGCCGACTCGGCCGCGACGATGACGCAGACCCAGGCCGTCATCGGCACCGCCCAGTACCTGTCGCCGGAACAGGCGCGCGGCGAGACGGTCGACGCACGCAGCGACCTGTACTCCACCGGCTGCCTGCTGTTCGAGCTCTTGACCGGCCGACCGCCGTTCACCGGCGACTCTCCCGTCGCCGTCGCGTACCAGCACGTCCGGGAGCCCGCGCCGACGCCGAGCAGCTTCGCGTCGGACGTCCCCGATGCGCTCGACAGGATCACGCTCAAGGCTCTCGCGAAGGATCGCGACTCCCGCTACAGCACGGCGGCCGAGTTCCGCTCCGACCTCGAGGCGTCGGTCCGTGGCGGTCACGTCGCCGCGCCCGCTGTCGGCGTGCTCGCCGCGGCGATGCCGATGGCGGTCGAGTCCCCCACCCAGATCCTCACCCAGCCCCCGACGATGGCGACCCAGGTCATGCCCGGCGGAGCACCGATGTGGGCCCCGACGGCCCCGGGGACCGGGGCGATGCCGACCGTCGCCCCCGAGGAGCCGCGCCGCAGGCAGTGGCTGCTGTGGACGCTCATCGCCGTCGCCGTCCTGGCGGTCGGCGGGATCATCCTCCTGGCGACGATGAACGGCAACAGCACGCCGAAGACCGTCGCCGTCCCCACCCTGGTCAACAAGACCAAGGCGGACGCGCAGACGGCACTGGCCGCGGCCGACCTCACGATGAAGCCGGTGCTCGCCGCGAGCACCTCCGTCCCCAAGGACACCGTCATCTCCTCCGACCCCGCCGCAGGCACGCAGGTCGCTCTCAAGTCCGAGGTCACGGTCACGGTCTCAACGGGTCCCGGCACCGCGACCGTCCCGGACGTCTCCGGTCTCACGCAGGACCAGGCCCGCAGCCAGCTCACCGCCGCAGGTCTGACGGTCGCCACGGTCGAGAGCGACGACAGTCCGCTGCAGCCGAAGGATCGGGTCACCAAGACCGACCCGGCCGCCAACGCCCCGGTCACCGCCGGGTCGGCGGTCACGCTGTACGTCTCCACCGGCCAGGTCAACCTGCCCGACCTCAAGGGCATGGCCGAGGTTGACGCCAAGAACGCCCTCACCGCTCTCAAGCTGATCCCGTCGATCAGCACGGTCGAGAGCGCCACCGCGCCGGCCGGGTCGGTGGTGAGCCAGGACCGCACCCCGGGTCTGGTGCCGCAGGGCACCACGATCTCGATCCAGATCGCCACGGCGCCGACGACCGCGGTCGTCCCTGACGTCGTCGGGAAGACTCAGGCCGATGCGACCAACGCGATCACCGCCGTCGGGCTCAAGGTGACGATCGTGCAGGCGCCGTCGGCCAAGGTCCCGCCTGGCGATGTCATCTCGACGAACCCGGTCGCCCAGACGACGGTTCCCCTCGGCTCGACCGTCACCGTGACGGTCTCGAACCTGCCCACCGGCGGTTCGACGGGCTGAGACAGGCTGGCTGAGCGGACCGGGAACCGGCGGCGCCGCTCGGCCCCCGCGGGACGAGCTCCCGCCGCGCCGTCAGGCCCGCACGAGCGGTGCGAGCCCCACCGACGCCGCGACCGCGCCCTCGGCACCGCACATCGCGAGCCAGTTGGCGAGCAGGCGGTGCCCGCCCTCGGTCAGCACCGACTCGGGGTGGAACTGCACGCCGTGCAGCGGCAGGGTCCGGTGCTGCAGGCCCATGATGATGCCGTTCGCGGTCCGGGCGGTCACCTCGAGCTCGTCGGAGAACGTCCCGTCCACCACCGCGAGCGAGTGGTAGCGCGTCGCGGCGAACGGCCGGGGAAGCCCGGCGAGGACGCCCGCACCCTCGTGCTCGATCAGGCTCGTCTTCCCGTGCATCAGCTCGGGCGCGTGCGTCACGACGCCCCCGAACACCTCACCGAGGGCCTGGTGACCCAGGCACACGCCGAGCATCGGCGTGCCGGCGTCGGCGCAGTCGCGGATCACCTGGACGCTGGTCCCCGCCTCGGCGGGCGTGCCGGGGCCGGGGGAGATCAGGACACCGTCGTACCCCGCGCGCTCGGCACGCGGCGGAACCGCGTCGTTGCGCACCACGACGGTGTCCGCCCCGAGCTGGGCGAGGTACCCGACGATCGTGTAGACGAACGAGTCGTAGTTGTCCACCACGAGGATCCTGGTCATGTCACGGCCCCACTGTCGTGTCGTTGAAGGGCATCAGCGGCGCGATCGCCGGGAACACCCAGATGAAGCAGGCCACGAGCACGGCCGCTCCCGCGATCGTGAGGATGAGGGCCCGCCGCCACGGCGGGCCCGGGATCGTGCGCCAGAGCCACCCGTACATCAGGCAGGTCCCTTCAGCTCGGCGGGCGCAGGCCCGCTGGTCGGTTCCCAGTACGCGAGCTTCCCGTGGACCACGTACCGCTGGGCGGCCGAGTACATCGGGTTGCAGGAGGTCAGGGTGATCATGCGGTCGGTGGGCGCCGCGCCCACCTGGTCAGGGACCGGTGCGATCACGGCCACGTCCTGCGGCTTCACGATCTCCGTGCTGGTCACGTGGTAGACGTACCAGGTCGCCTGGGTACGCACGACGAGGGCGTCGCCGACCTGGATCTCGGCGATCCGGTTGAACGGTTTGCCGTAGGTCGTCCGGTGTCCGGCGACGGCGAAGTTGCCGAGGGCGCCGGGCATCGCCGTACCGGGGTAGTGCCCGATCCCGAGTCGGTCGAGCACGACGGCGGCATCGACCCCTTCGCTCACCGGTCGCTGGTAGTCCGTGCCCCAGCGCGGCACGAGCAGGGTGGCGAAGGTGGTGGCATGGGCGGGCTCGGCCAGGACCGGGGGTGCGGTGAACTGCCTCGGGTCCGGGCCGGGGGAGCTCGCGGCAGCCGAGGGGTCGGCCGTGACCGCCGGGATGGATCCCCACCCGAGGTTCTTCACGATGGTGGCCTGTGCCGCGTTCCCCTGGACATCCGTCCACCACATCTGCCACACCAGGAAGGCGACGAGGAAGACGCCGACGGTCAGGAACAGCTCGCCCACGACGCCGACGACGGCGAAGCCGGCTCGCGACCGTGCGGGCCGGGGCAGGCTGTGGCGGCTCTCGTGCTCACGGGACACTCGGGGATCCTTCGCTCGTCGTGCTCGCTGATGACGGGGCGGCCGGGGTCATGGCCGGCGTGGCGGAGGCGCCCGACGTCGGGCTGTCCGCGGTGGTCGCCAGGACGTCGATCCCGGCCGGGACCGACGCGTACTGCAGCTCCGTGGTGCCCTCGTAGGCCGGGAGGGTGAGCGCGGTCGAGCTGTTCACCGACCACCCGAGTCCGACGGCGTCGACGTACTGGAGGTACACCTGGATCTGCGGGGACGCGTACAAGGAGGCCCGGAGCGTCTTCGCGTCGCCGATCGCCCGGATCACGTACGGCGGTGAGTAGAGCCGCCCGTGCAGCGAGAGGACGTTGCCGACGCATCGGAAGGCGGTCGTCGAGATGACGCGCTGGCCCTGTAGCGACATGGCCTCGGCGCCGCCCGCCCACAGGGCGTTGATGACGACCTGGAGGTCCTGCTGGTGCACGAGGAGGTCGTCCGGACGGACGCCGGCCTGGCGGAGCGCGTCCGACGGTGCGTCGGTGAGCTGGACCGTCAGGCCGGGTCCCGCGACCGCGACCCGGCCCGATGCGATCTCGACGAGGGAGGTCTGGGCGCCGTTCGCCGCGGCCCCGGCCGGGGCTTGTGCGGTGGTGAGCTGCTCGACGTCGGCGCGCAGGGAGTCGACCTGGGTCGTCAGCTTTGCCAGCCGGTCGGATGCCGCCACCGCGAGGTCGGTGAGGCTCTGCGGTGCGCGGCTCTCCTGCCCTTGGGCGAGCCGCGCGTTGGCCGCGAACAGCACGCCGGCGAGGGCAAGGACGATCCCCACCGCGACGCTACCGGTCGTCAGCCGGCGTCGACGAGGGTGTCTGGTCACTCGTCCTCCTTCTCCGGACTGCGCTCGCACTACGCTAGACGACGAATCGGTGTGGACAGAGGTCCCACCAGGATCACCACCCCCGGATCACCGCAGGACAGGAGCCCCTCGAGATGCCTGAGTCTCGGTCACGCAAGAAGCCCGCCTACGTCGCACCCCCCGGCAAGGCCACCCCGAAGGTCAACCCGCCGTGGTTCGTGCCGGTGATGCTCGGCCTCATGATCGTGGGTCTCGTGTGGATCGTGACGACGTACCTCACGTCGACGAGCTACCCGATCCCGGGAATCCACAACTGGAACCTGGCAATCGGCTTCGTGCTCCTCCTGGGTGGCTTCAGCCTCACCACGCGCTGGCAGTAGAGCCGGAACCACCACCCGGTCGACTTCTCCCTGTCCCCAGGAAGTGGACAACCCTGTGGATAACTACAGTGGTGTAATTCATCGGTGGCTGCGGTCAGGCTCCAACGCTCGCGTACCGCAGCACGACGATCACCACGAGCGCGATCCCCAGGGCCACCGTCGCCACCAGCGCGGCCTGTCGCTGGCGGGGCCTGGGGGCGTAGGCGAACACCGTCCCCAGGACCAGACCCGTGACGAGCCCCCCGATGTGCCCTTGCCAGGAGATGCCCGCGAAGGTGAAGCTCATCACCAGGTTCAGCGCGATCACGACGAACATCGAGCGGACGGGCTGGCCGAGGCGCCGCGCCACGAGCACCACCGCCCCGAACAGGCCGAAGATCGCGCCGGACGCGCCGAGCACGCCTGTGTGCCACGCAGCTCCGGTCGGGTCTGCGAGCAGCAGCACCAGGACGTCGCCGCCGAGCGCCGCGAGCAGGTAGAGCGCCACGTATCGCCACCGGCCCAGCACGATCTCGAGGTACGGCCCGATGAACCACAGCGCGATCATGTTGAACGCGATGTGGGGGATCGACTCGTGCAGGAACGCCGCGGTGAGGAAGCGGTACGGCTCGATGGCGCCCACGGACGGCGCGAAGATCAACGCGTCCTGGTAGCCCGGCACGACCAGCTCGAGAAGGTACGACAGGACGTTCAGACCGATGATCGTGATCGTCACGACCGGGCGTCCTCCGCGCACCCGTCCCCCGAGCACGGTGCGCGTGCCCGGCATACGGCGGGCCGCCTCCCGCACGCAGTCGACGCAGTGGATGCCGACGGCGGCCGGACGTTGGCACTCCGGGCACGCCGGTCGCCCGCACCGCTGGCACGTCACGTACGAGACGCGGTCAGGATGGCGCGGGCACACCGGGGGGGTCGAGGAGGGGACGGCTGATGCCCCCGGGTCCATCGGCGTCGTCACGTGGCGCTCTCGTTCTCTGGGGCGGCGCACCGGGGCGCGCGTGTCGACGCACACCACCGCGCGAACCGGCTGGTGGGACCCGGGGACGGCACCGATCGATCAGTCCTCGACGGTGATGGACGTGATCGTGACGTCCTGGACCGGCCGGTCTCCGGCACGGGTCGGGACGGCGATGATGGCGTCCACGACGGCTCGGCTCGCGTCGTCGGTGACCTTGCCGAAGATCGTGTGCTTGCCCGTCAGCCACGCGGTGGCGACCGTCGTGATGAAGAACTGCGAGCCGTTGGTGCCGGCCGCCTTCCCCGTGATCGGGTCACGACGCAGCCCGGCGTTGGCCATCGCCAGGAGGTAGGGCTCGGTGAAACCCAGCTCAGGGTGGATCTCGTCGTCGAACGTGTAGCCCGGTCCGCCGGTGCCCTGACCGAGCGGGTCGCCACCCTGAATCATGAAGTCCTTGATGACGCGGTGGAAGATCACCCCGTTGTACAGCGGGTCGGTGCGCTCGACCCCGGTCGCGGGGTCCGTCCACGTCGTCGTGCCCGTGGCGAGGCCGACGAAGTTCTCGACCGTCTTGGGCGCGTGGTTCGGGTAGAGCTCGATGCGGATGTCACCGGATGTGGTGTGCAGAGTCGCGAACATGCGGACATTCTTCCATGGGCCGCTGACGAAGACCTGTGCCGATGCCATCGCCGGGGCCGAGGGCTGGCGTCGGACGAACATCGGCGCGGCTCCACGTTCAGTGGCAGAGTGTGGAGTCAGGACAGTTGCCGACCTAGGGGAGTGGACATGTACGACCGTCTCCGCCGTTCAGCCCGCATCGACCAGATCGACGCCGACGCTCTCAAGGAGCGCGCGAGCGAGGTTGCTGCGACCCTCGTCGAAGCGGGAGGTCACGCCGTCGAGGTCGCCCACGAGGCCGCCTCGCAGGCACGCGACGCGGCCGAGCAGGCGAAGGAGTGGTCGGCGCCGCGGGTCGAGGCCGCCGTGGAGTGGTTGGCACCGCGCCTCGAGCACGCGTGGCAGGAGGGCGTGAAGTCCGCCGCGCCGCGCGTCGAGAAGGCCGCGCAGGCCGCGACGCCGGCCCTCGACCTCGCGCACGAGAAGCTCGTCGACGAGATCCTTCCGCACATGGTCGCCGCCGTGAATGCGGCAGCCGAGCGCGCCGGTGCGGCCGTCTCGGCCGCCGCGTCGGCCGCGGCCGAGGGCGCCGTCGTGATCCCCGCGTCCGCGCCCAAGAAGAAGGGCGGTGGCCTGTTCTGGCTCGTGGCCCTGATCCTCGGCGTCGGTGCGGCTGCGGCCGCGTGGACCCGGTCCAAGTCGACCGTCGACCCGTGGGCGGAGCCCTGGGAGCCTCGCGACGAGCACGAGGAGACGCTCCGGGCCCGCGCGGCGGAGGCCAGGGAGGAGCTCTCGGAGGTCGTCGACGACGTCCGGCACACCGTCGGGGACGCTGCGGAGGTCGTCGGGGAGGCCGCCGGCGTCACCGTCGCGCGCAGCCGCAAGGCCGCCGAGAAGGCTGTCGAGAAGGTCACCGAGGCGCGCGAGGACCTCACGGACAAGGTGAGCGAGGCGCGCGAGGCGGCCAAGAAGGTCACCACGCGGCGCCCCGCAGCGAAGAAGTCCGTTGGGAGCGACGACGCGCCGGAGGCACCCTCCGCCTGACCGGGCGCTCGCGCGCGCCGTCGGCCGATGGCAACCCTACTGGGGACGTTGCGCCGCGACGTCCGCAGCGCGGTGCTCGACGGCGTCCTCGAGCGGGGCGAGCTCCGTCACGCCGAACCGCCGGTTCAGGGCCGTGAGGATGAGGTGATCGGCGAGGCGCGGGTTCTTCGGCAGGATCGGCCCGTGCAGGTACGTACCGATCACGTTCATGGTCCTCGCGCCCTCGGCGTGACCCGTGCTCGTGTTGCCGTGACCCTTGGTGACCGTCCCGAGCGGCTCCTGGCCGGGGTCGAGGGTCGTCTGGCCCGAGTGGTTCTCGAAGCCCACGAGCCGTCCGAACGGGCTCTCGACGACGACGTTCCCGATCATGCGCACCGTGCTGCCGACTGTCCGCGCTCCGAGGACGGAGATCCCGGGGAGCTCGCTGCCGCCGATCGTCGTGAAGCCGTGACCGAAGAGCTGGTAGGTCCCGCAGATGACCAGCATCGGCGTGCCCGACGCGGCGAGCGCGCGCAGGCTCTCGCCGCGCGCGAGGAGGTCGGCGCCGATCACCAGCTGCCCCGAGTCCTGCCCGCCGCCGCCGAACACGATGTCCGCCCCCGTGAGATCGACGGGTTCCCCGACCTCGACCGGGCGCACCACCACGTCGTAGCCGCGCCACTCCAGCCGCTTGCGCAGCGCGATGACGTTGCCGAGGTCGCCGTAGATGCTCATCTCGCGCGGGTAGAGGTGCGCGATGACGATCTCCGCGCTCACCTCCACACCTCTTGCATGGAGGTTCGCTGGGCGAGCATCTTGCGGATCGCGAGCATCGCCGTGTAGGTCGGCAGGATGTACCCGGTGCCGCCCACCGGGATCTCGCGGACGAGCCTCTCCACGGCGACGGTGAAGTCGTCGACCTCGTCCGCCGCGATCCCGGCGTAGTGCAGTCGCAGGGTCATGTCGGCGCCCCGGATCCCTGTGGTGAGCACCACCGCGTCCGCAGGGATCAACGCCTCCATCGGGACGTCCCACAACCACGACACGTCGCGCCCGTCCGCGTCGAGGTCGCTGATCGCGAACAGCACGTGCGGAGCGGACTCGCGGCTGACGAAGGTCTCCAGCACCTGCGTGAGCCCGACGGGGTTCTTCACGAGCAGCAGGAACAGCGTCCGTCCGCCGAGCGTGAGCTCTTCGACACGGCCGAAGGCGGCGACCGTGGTCGACAGGGTCTCTGCCACCCCTGCGGGCGCGATCCCGCACCCGTGCGCGAGGCTCGTCGCCGCGAGGGCATTGTACATGTTGTAGGTCCCCGCGAGCGGGAACACGACCGCCGTCCGCTCCCCGCCCACCGCGACCGTGAACCGCGACCCGGACGCGTCCGCCGACGTGACCTCCGTGACCTCGACGTCGGGCGTCGGACGGGCGAAATCGCACGTCGGGCAGCGATAGTGACCGATGTGCCCGTAGAACGTCCGGCTGAACACGAGGCGCGACCGGCACACCGGGCACCGGTCGGAGTCCGAGGCCGTCTGCGGCACGTCGGGGGCGTCCGGAGGAAGCTCCTCGACGCCGAAGTAGTGCACCAGGTCGGCTCGCGGCGCGTACCGACTCAGGCTCGCCACCAGAGGGTCGTCCGCATTGAGATACAGCTGCGCGGTCGTCGCGGCGATGCCCTCGCCGATCAGCGCTGCGGTCGTGTCCAGCTCCCCGTAGCGATCAAGCTGGTCGCGGAAGAGGTTGAGCACGACGATATGGTCGGGCTTCAGCTCTCCGGTGACCCGGCGGAGGCTCGCCTCGTCAACCTCGAACAGCCCGATCGTCGCGTCGAGCCGCCCGCTCAGGTGTGCCGCCGAGATGAGCGCGGACGTGACCCCCCGCTTGAGGTTCGACCCGGTGCTGTTGGTGAGCACCCGCTCGCCGCTCGCCTCGAGGATCGAGGCGATCAGCTTGGTCGTGGTGGTCTTCCCGTTGGTCCCGGTCACCATGATCACGCCGTGCGGGAGCCTTGCCGCCAGCCGTCCGGCGAGTCCCGGGTCGAGTCGCTCGGCGATGAGTCCGGGGAGAGCGTGCCCGCCGCCCCGCCCGAGAAGGCGGCTCGACATCGCTGCCGCCTTCGTCACGGCGAGCGTGAACCAGAGCGGCATGGGTGCGACTGTACCTCAGCCGATGCCGGCGCCGACCCGGTCCCAGCCTCAGCGGCACCCGGTCATTCGACGTGCCCATCCGCGAATGGTGACATTCAGCCGCACTGGATCGAGGTGTAGAGCATTCCGTTGTACGTGACGGCGCCGATGTAGGCCGTCGAGAAGTTTCCGACCATGACGGCCAGGTGCGACGGAGAATTGGCGTACGCATCGATCATCGCGGTCGCGCTCACCGGCATCACGCGCCCGACGATCTCCCACATGGTTCGCACGGCGCTGTGCCAGATGCTGTTCGAGGCCGCCATCTCCCGCGCGTGCTCGACGCGATCGGCCGACCTCACGATCGCCATCGGCGGCAGGCCCCGCGAGGCACGGAACGCGTTGAGCGCCGCTCCGACGGTCGCTGCGCTGTACTCGACACCGACCGTGGAGGCCGCCGGAGCGGGTGCCGCCGGAGCCGGTGCCGCCGGAGCGGGTGAGCCACCCGACGAGGTCGCGGTCCGCATCGCCGTGGTCGTTCTCGCGGTGGTGGTCCTCGTGGTGGAGACCGCGGCCTTCGCTGCGGCAGCCTGGTCAGCCGCGGCCTGCGCCGCCGCAGCCTGGTCGGCAGCCGCCTTCGCCGCCGCGACTCGGGCGTCCTCGGCCGCTTGCCACGTCGTCTGCGCCGTCACCGCGGCCTGCTGCGGCGCGGCGACGCGCGCCACGACGGCAGCGAGGGCTGTCGCGTCGGACGCGGAGCCGGGCGAGGAGAGTGCGCCACGAAGCGCGTCGACGGCGGACTGAAGTGCTGCCCTGGGTGCATCTCCCGCCTGCGGCGTCGCCTCGAGGGTGGCCACAGCAGCGGCGATCGTGTTCCCCGCGGCCTCTGCGGTCAATGTCGCGCCGCGCACCTGCCACGCGTGGTTGCTGACCCGGATCGCGTCGACCGCTGCCGCCTGAGCCTGTGCGCGCGCCGCCTCGGCCGAGCGGGCGGACGCGTCGGCTCGACTCAGCAGCACCGCGCCGACGAGCACGACGGCGACAGTGCCGATGGCGACGACGCGCAGGACCCGGCGGGGTCGGCTGGCCGTCTGCCGTGATGGCGCAGGGACGAGCGGGCCGCCGGTCTCCGTGGGGCTCGGGGCCGATGAGGGGGCCTGGGTCTCGACGCTCTCGACCGGCGGCGCCGAGAACTGGGTCGGAAGAGTCGCTTGGCGAGTCGCCTCGCGCGCCCCCGGCGCAGCCTCGCCGCCCGCGCGCACGCGCGCTGTCGGCACCGAGCCGAGTCGGTCGTCTTTTTTCACCGCAGCCATTGATAGCCTCCAAGATTCACCTGCGTCTGGAGCCACTATGGGGGGTGAAGTTGCGGGGTAAAAGGGACCAACGCGACTATCTGTCCGTTTTGGACCGTATTCTCCTCAAAAGTCAGGCCACTGTTTTTTCGAAATGATTTGGTATCATTTCGGACACTTGGAACAGTTCGACACAAAGCGTCGGGGCGCTGCGGGGCGAGGTCGGGGCGTCGCGTCGTATGCGGTGAAGCATCTGTTCGCCACCAGGCGCCGCGGTCGCGGAGGGTCGGGACCGGGTCCTCGCGTCACGAGGGGGGTGCCCCCGACTCGCGCGCCGCTCCCCGCCGCACTCGTCGTCCGTCCGGTGGGACTGGCACCCGACACGCTCTCCCTGTTGCCGGACGGCGACCTCGACGGCGCGTCTGAGCTCGGCGGCATTCGCCTCATGGGAGTGCTTCTCGTCGCCCTTGGTGGCGACGATCGCGGGGCTCGGGTTCGAGCGGGTGGGAGAGCGGTGGGGTGAGCGCGGCGGCGTTGATCTCGTCTTCGACGTTCGCCTGCCGTGCGACTGGTGGAGCCAAGGGGACTCGAACCCCTAACCCCCTGCTTGCAAAGCAGGTGCGCTACCAATTGCGCCATGGCCCCGCGAGCGGCCTCGGGCCGCCGTCGACCCCACCGGGGTGGGGACTCCTACTCGAAGGTGTCGGTGACCTCGGCCCACAGGTCGCGGCTGTCGGCCTCGTCGGCGTAGCGCTTCCACGCGAGGTAACCCGCGCCGGCCACGGCCAGCAGGATCAGTACCTTCTTCATCGGTCCCCCAACAGGTCGGGAGTGGGCCTAACAGGACTTGAACCTGTGACCTCTTCCTTATCAGGGAAGCGCTCTAACCGTCTGAGCTATAGGCCCGATTCGCGCACGGTGAACCCGGCGCGCCGCATGAGACTACCCCAGCGTAGGTGCCGTTCCCAAACGGGTGCGCGGAGGCGGAGCTCGGTCGAGCTGTGGTCACTCGTCCGTCATGGTGAGGTGGATGCCCCCGACGAGCGCGGCGACGATGTTGTAGAGGAACGCTCCAATCGTCGCGAGTGCCGTCATGAGGAACACGTCCACGATCGCGATCAACGAGGCGGCCGAGACGATGCGACTGAACTTGACGTACTGCAGGATGTCGATCTTGGACTCGGTGCCGACAACCTCACGCACGAGCGAGTCGACCTTGGTGAAGACATGCATGCCGTCAAGCGTCAACCAGACGACCGCAGCGGCGACGACGATCATGATCCCGACCGCGACGGACAGCAGGAAAGACAGCTTCATGACCGACCAGGGGTCTACGCGTGAGACCGCGAGGCGCACCCGGCGCGGTGCACCCGGGTCCGATGACACCTTGACCGCGGGCCGTGCGCCTTCGCCGGTGCGCGAGCTGGTGTGCCGGATCTCGCCGACCGGCACGTCACCCGTGTCGTGCGCACCGTCGTGCGGCGCGCTCGGCCAACCGCCGGCACCCGGCACCGGGCTGCTCGACGAGGCGGGAGGCGGCGGGGTCGCGGCTCCCGGAGCCGCCGCGGTCGACGTGCGCGGGGGCATGAACGTCGGGACGCTCTCGCCGGACGTCGCCGTGCCCGTCGGAGCCGGACGAGCGCCGCCCTGGCGCGGGGGGAACGACCGGGGCGCGGTCTCGTCGCTGCTCATTCGCTCTCCTCGCGGTTGTGCTCGGGCGCAGGCTCGGTGTCTGGCGCGGTCCCGCCGTCCACGGTCGCGGCCTCGATCGGCGCACTCTCCTCGCCAACGGTAACCGCATCTTCACCGAGATGGCGTTCGATGTTACGTGCGATGGCGATGATCCGGTCCCCGGAGTCGGGCTTGGCGAACGTCACGCCCTGGGTGTTGCGGCCGGTCAGGTGCACCTCGGCGACCGCGGACCGCACGATCTTGCCGCGCTCCATGATCACCATCACCTCGTCGTCCTCCTCGGTGATGAGGGCGCCGACGAGGTCCCCGCGTGCCTCGACGAGGTTCGCGACCTTGATCCCGAGCCCACCGCGACCCTGCACCCGGTACTCGGAGATGTCGGTCCGCTTGGCGAAGCCGCCCTCGGTGACGACGAAGAGCTGCGCGCCGTCCTGCACGACGTCCATCGACAGGAGCTGGTCGCCCGGACGGAACTTCATGCCGGTGACGCCGGAGGTGGCCCGGCCGAGCGGACGCATCGCGTCGTCGTCCGCCGTGAACCTGATCGACTGACCCTTGCGGGACACGAGGATGAGGTCGTCGGTCGAGTCGACGAGACGGGCCGCGACGAGCTCGTCCGGGTTGCCGTCTTCGTCCTCGCGGAGATTGATCGCGATGACGCCGCCGCTCCGGTTCGAGTCGTACTCGGTGAGCCGGGTCTTCTTGACCAGCCCACCGCGTGTCGCCAGGACCAGGTACTCGGCCTGCTCGTAGTCACGCAGGTCGAGCACCTGGGCGATCTGCTCACCGGGGAGGAAGGCCAGCAGGTTCGCGACGTGCTGTCCCTTGGCGTCCCGGCCACCCTCGGGGAGCTCGTACCCCTTGGCCCGGTACACCCGCCCGAGGTTGGTGAAGAACAGCAGCCAGTGGTGCGTGGTCGTCACGAAGAAGTGGTCGACGATGTCGTCCTCGCGGAGCTGGGCGCCACGAACCCCCTTGCCGCCACGGCGCTGCGCCCGGTAGTTGTCGCTCCGGGTGCGCTTCGCGTAGCCGCCGCGGGTGATCGTGACGACGACCTCCTCCTCGGCGATGAGGTCCTCCATCGAGACCTCGCCGTCGAACGGCATGATCGTCGTCCGGCGCTCGTCGCCGTTCTTCGCCACGATCTCGTCGAGCTCGCCGCCCACGATGTCCCGCTGGCGCTGCGGCGACTCGAGGATCTCGCGGTAGTCCGTGATCTTCGCCATCAGACCGTCGTACTCGTCGACGATCTTCTGCCGCTCCATCGCCGCCAGGGCGCGCAGCTGCATCGACAGGATCGCGTTCGCCTGGACCTCGTCGACGTCGAGCAGCCGCATGAGGCCGGAGCGGGCGTCGTCGACGGTCGCCGAGGACCGGATCGTGCGGATGACCTCGTCGAGCGCGTCGAGCGCCCTGAGGTAGCCGGTCAGGATGTGGGCGCGCTCTTCCGCCTTGCGTAGGCGGAACCGTGTGCGGCGGACGATCACGTCCATCTGGTGGGTGACCCAGTGGCGGATGAACGCGTCGATCGACATGGTGCGGGGCACCCCGTCGACGAGCGCGAGCATGTTCGCGCCGAACGTGTCCTGCATCTGGGTGTGCTTGTACAGGTTGTTCAGCACGACCTTCGCGACGGCGTCGCGCTTGAGCACGATCACCAGGCGCTGTCCGGTGCGGCCCGAGGTCTCGTCCCGGATGTCGGCGATGCCCTGCAGGCGCCCCTCGCGGACGAGGTCGGCGATCTTCTGCGCGAGGTTGTCGGGGTTGACCTGATACGGGAGCTCGGTGATGACGAGGCAGATCCGGTTCTGGATCTCCTCGACCGTGACGACCGCGCGCATCGTGATCGAGCCGCGGCCGGTCCGGTACGCATCCTCGATCCCGCGGTGGCCGAGGATCTGTGCCCCGGTCGGGAAGTCCGGGCCCTTGATGCGCTGCATCAGGGCCTCGAGCAGCTCCTGGTGCGACGCGTCCGGGTGCTCGAGGTACCAGTGGACGCCCTCGGCGACCTCGCGCATGTTGTGCGGCGGGATGTTCGTCGCCATCCCGACGGCGATCCCTGCCGAGCCGTTGACCAGCAGGTTCGGGAACCGTGCCGGCAGGACGACGGGTTCCTGCGTCCGCCCGTCGTAGTTGTCCTGGAAGTCGACGGTGTCCTCGTCGATGTCACGGACCATCTCCATGGACAGCGGCGCCATCTTGCACTCGGTGTACCGCGGCGCCGCCGCAGGGTCGTTGCCCGGTGACCCGAAGTTGCCCTGCCCGGCGACGAGCGGGTAGCGCATCGACCAGTCCTGGACCAGTCGCACGAGGGCGTCGTAGATCGCGCTGTCACCGTGGGGGTGGAACTTGCCCATGACGTCGCCGACGACACGACTGCACTTCGAGAACGCCCGGTCGGGGCGGTAGCCGCCGTCGTACATCGCGTAGAGCACGCGCCGGTGCACGGGCTTGAGGCCGTCGCGGACGTCCGGCAGCGCGCGGCCGATGATCACCGACATCGCGTAGTCGAGGTACGACCGCTGCATCTCGACCTGCAGGTCGATCTGCTCGATCCGACCGTGCTCGGTCAGCACGATCTCGGTCGCGCTCGCTACGTCGCTGCGCGGATCCTGAGGATCCTCGGGTGGGGTCTGCTCGCTCACGGTCTACCTCGTCTCGCGTGGTTCTGACGGTCCCTGGTACGACGGTCGGCCTCGGCGGGCCGCTCGGTCAGATGTCCAGGAACCGCACGTCCTTGGCGTTCCGCTGGATGAACGTGCGACGGGACTCCACGTCTTCGCCCATGAGGGTCGAGAAGGTGTCGTCCGCCGCGGCGGCATCGTCCAGCGTGACCTGCAGCAGGGTCCGGTGCTCGGGCGACATCGTGGTCTCCCAGAGCTCGGAGTAGTCCATCTCGCCGAGGCCCTTGTACCGCTGGATCGCGTTCTCCTTGGGGATCCGCTTCCCGGACGCCTGCCCGGCGACCAGGTACGCGTCACGCTCACGGTCCGAGTACACGTAGTCATGGTCGGCGTTGGACCACTTGATCCGATACAGCGGCGGCTGGGCGAGGTACACGAACCCGCCCTGGATGAGCGGTCGCATGTAGCGGAACAGCAACGTCAGCAGCAGCGTCCGGATGTGCTGGCCGTCGACGTCGGCGTCGGCCATCAGGACGATCTTGTGGTACCGCAGCTTGTTGATGTCGAAGTCCTCGCCGATCCCGGTCCCGAAGGCCGTGATGAGCGCCTGCACCTCCTGGTTGCCCAGGGCCCTGTCCAGGCGCGCGCGCTCGACGTTGAGGATCTTCCCGCGGATCGGCAGGATCGCCTGGGTGCGCGGGTTGCGTCCGCGCACGGCCGAGCCGCCGGCCGAGTCGCCCTCGACGATGAAGACCTCACACTCCTCGGGGCGGTTGGACTGGCAGTCCTTGAGCTTGCCAGGCATGCCGCCGGACTCGAGCAGACCCTTGCGTCGGGTCGCCTCGCGAGCCTTGCGAGCGGCCATCCGCGCGCTCGCCGCCTGGATCGACTTGCGGATCACGTCGCGCGCCTCGGTCGGGTGCGACTCGAGCCAGTTGCCGAGCTGGTCGTTCACGACGCGCTGGACGAACGTCTTCGCCTCGGTGTTCCCGAGCTTCGTCTTCGTCTGGCCCTCGAACTGCGGCTCGCCGAGCTTGATCGACAGCACCGCGGTCAGACCCTCGCGGATGTCGTCCCCGGTGAGGTTGTCCTCCTTCTCCTTGAGGATGTTCTTCTCGCGCGCGTACCTGTTGATCAGCGACGTCATCGCGGCCCGGAAGCCCTCTTCGTGCGTCCCGCCCTCGGTCGTGCTGATGGTGTTCGCGTAGGTGTGCACGGACTCCGAATACGCGGTCGTCCACTGCAGCGCGATCTCGACGGAGATCCGACGCTCGAGGTCCTCGGCCTCGAAGTCGATGATCTCGGGGTGCACGACGTCGACCTTCTTGGACGAGTTGAGGTGCTTCACGTAGTCGACCAGACCGCCGTCGTACCGGTACGTGATCGTGTGCGCGCTCACCGGCACCAGGCCTTCAGAGCCGTCGACGGCGGCGTCGTCCTCGCCGGTCACCTCGTCCTCGGTGCCGATGTGCTCGGGACGCTCATCCGTCAGGCTGATCTGCAGCCCCTTGTTGAGGAACGCCATCTGCTGGAACCGGGCGCGCAACGTCTCGAAGTCGAAGTCCGTCGTCTCGAAGATGTCGCCGTTGGGCCAGAAGGTGACGGTGGTCCCGGTGCCCTCTGCGTCCTCGTCGCGCGAGAGCGGTGCCTGTGGCACACCGTCGCGATACGACTGCCGCCAGACGCTGCCCTCGCGTCGGACCTCGACGTCCAGGGTGGTCGACAGCGCGTTGACGACGGAGACACCGACACCGTGCAGTCCGCCGGAGACGGCGTAGCCGGTGCCGCCGAACTTCCCGCCGGCGTGCAGCACCGTCAGGACGACCTCGATGGCCGGCTTGCCCTCGCTCGCGACGATGTCCACCGGGATACCACGGCCGTTGTCGACGACACGCACCCCGCCGTCCGGTCGAAGTGTGATCTCGATATGGTCGCAGTAACCCGCGAGGGCCTCGTCGACCGAGTTGTCCACGACCTCGTAGACCAGGTGATGAAGGCCGCGCTCGCCCGTGGAACCGATGTACATGCCCGGTCGCTTCCGGACGGCTTCAAGGCCCTCGAGGACGGTGATGGCGCTGGCGTCATATCCACCATCGTCGGGAAGGGCGGTGGTGGAGCTCTGTTCTGCCACGGGTCGTGGTACTCCTCAAGTTCTCGCACACGCTCGGAAGGGCCCCGTCAGGACGGATCACCCCAGCACGCCGGAATTCTTGGCGCCAGTGCGCCGCGGAAGACCTTCACAGTCTACCTGTCGGAACGTCTCGGGCGGTCTCGACGGCGCGATATGCCACCAGGTGATCCGAGTGATCATCCGTAGGTGTCGCGCGGGCCTCGGCCGCGGACGGTGCGGCGCCCGCGGGAGAACCCCGGCCCGGCGGGGCCGACCACCGACACCTCGCGGACGACTCCCTCGCCGACGTCGTCCGCCAGTCGCCGGAGAAGCTGCGAGGCGAGCAGCCGGAGGTTCGTCGCCCACGCCGTCGAGTCCGTACGGACCAGCAGCACGCCGTCCTCGAAGCTCTCCGGGGTGCAGTGGTCCGCGATCTCGGCGCCGACCACCTCGCGCCACCGCCCGATCACCCCGCCGACCGAGACGTCCTGCACCCAACCCCGGTCTCGTAGGAGGGAGGCCAGGCTGTCGCCGACCAGCCGCGGGTCCCGTCCGTCGCGACCCGGCGACCCGCGTGGCGGATCCAGTGGTGTGCGCCGACGGGCCTCCTGACCGGGTCGGATGCCTCGAGCGACTGCTGCTGCACGCGCACGGTTGAGCGCCGCACGGGCGACCTCGGCGGGTGGTGTCAGCTCGATCAGCTCACCGACGGGGACACCGTCGTCGACGTGTGCCGACGCGGCCTCGTCTCGGTCGGAGTCCTCCGGTGGTTCGTCGTGTTGGTGTCGATGCTCATCGGACACGGGTGACCGCGCCCTCCATGACGTCGACGCGCGCGCCGTCGAGCCGCTCCGGAACGTCGTCGACCACGGCGGCCGTGATGAGAACCTGCCGAGCCGGGGCGACGAGCTCGGCGAGTCGATCGCGACGGCGGACGTCGAGCTCGGCGAAGACGTCGTCGAGGATCAGGACGGGTTCGCCGTCGTCCCCGAGGTCCGCTATCCACAGGTCGCTCGTCGTCGGGGATCCGACGCGGTCCTCGGAGAGACCCTCGACCTCGTTGCGGTGCTGCGCCACGCCGTCGGTGAGGAGACGGTAGGAAGCGAGTTTCAGGGCGAGGGCGAACGACCACGACTCGCCGTGACTGGCGTACCCCTTCGCCGGAAGTCCGCCGAGGGTGAGGACGAGGTCGTCACGGTGGGGCCCGACGAGGCACACCCCTCTCTCGATCTCCCGGGAACGGAGACGACCCATCGCGTCCATCAGCTGGGCTTCCAACAGCTCGGCCGTCACCGTTCCACGTGAAACGCTCTCCGTGGTTGCGCCGTCACCGCGGCCGTCACCCGGATCCGCGATCGACGCGTCGAGAGAAGAACGGTAGGCAACGTCGGCGGCTCCCTGACCCGAGCTCACCTGCTCGTAGGCATGGGCGACGTACGGGTGCAGTGCCTGGACGAGAGCGAGTCGCATGACCAGGATCTCGGCTCCCGATCGGGCGAGCTTGGCGTCCCAGACGTCGAGGGTGCGCAGATCCATGGACCCGCGTGACGCAGCCGCGGCCGACTTGAGGAGGGCGCTTCGTTGCCGCACGATCCGCTCGTAGTCCGAGATCACACCGGACATGCGAGGAGTCACGAGGACCGCGAGCTCGTCCAGGAACCTCCGACGCCCGTCCGGGTCGCCCTTGACCAACCCGAGGTCCTCCGGAGCGAAGAGCACCGTCCTCAGCAGGCCGAGGACGTCGCGAACCCGAGGGACCGCTGACCCGTTGATGCGGGCCCGGTTCGCCTTGCCCGAGGTGATCTCGATCTCGGCCAGACGGGTGCGGTCGCCCCGCACGACCTTGGCCCGGACCACGGCGCGCGGGCAGCCGGCTCGGACGAGGGCGGCATCCGTCGGGACACGGTGGCTCCCCAGGGTCGCGACGTATCCGACAGCCTCGACGAGATTCGTCTTGCCCTGCCCGTTAGGTCCGACCAACGCCGTCACCCCGGGCTCGAGCGGGAGCTCGACTGCCCGGTACGAACGGAAGTCGGTCAGGGAAAGATGCGAGACGTACACCTCGATCGCAGGGAGACGGGTCGTCAGGCCTGCGGGGTGGCCGGCTTGACCGCGTGCCCGCCGAACTGCTGGCGCAGCGCAGCAACCGCCTTCATCGCCGGCGACGCACCCTGCCGCGAGGCGAACCGCGCGAAGAGCGCCGCCGAGATCACCGGCAGCGGGACCGCGGCGTCGATCGCCTCGTCGACCGTCCAGCGACCCTCGCCCGAGTCATCGACCCAGTCCTCGATGTCCGAGAGCTGCGGGTCCTCCTCGAGCGCCTTGACAAGAAGCTCGAGGAGCCACGAGCGGACGACCGTCCCGCGCGTCCATGCCTTGAGGGTCCCCGGGACGTTCGTGACGATGTCCTTGGCGTCCAGCAGCTCGAACCCTTCGGCATAGGCCTGCATCAGCCCGTACTCGATGCCGTTGTGGACCATCTTCGCGTAGTGACCAGCACCGACGGCTCCTGCGTGGACGAAACCCTCGTCCCGCGGGCCTTCGGGGCGCAGCGCGTCGAACACCGGCATCACGGCCGCGACGTCGTCCTCCGCGCCGCCCACCATCAGCCCATAGCCGTTCGCCAGACCCCACACACCACCGGAGACGCCGGCGTCGACGTAGCCGATGTTCTTGGTGGCGAGCTCGGCGGCGTGCACCGCATCGTCGCTGAAGTGCGAGTTACCACCGTCGACGACGATGTCGCCCTCACCCAGCAGGTTGCCGAGCTCGGAGATCACCGCACGAGTGACCTCTCCCGCGGGAACCATCACCCACACCACCCGGCGACCCGTCGGCAGGGCCTCGACCAGAGCTGCGAGAGACGGGACGTCGGACACGTCCGGGTTGTTGTCGTACCCGGTCACGCCGATGTCTGCGTTGCGCAGCCGCGTACGCATGTTCGCGCCCATCTTGCCCAGACCGACCAGTCCGATGTGCATGGTTGTCCCTTCGTCGAGTGCGGGCGACAGCAATCAGCTGGCGAAACGGATCGGAACCAGCAGATACCGGTACTCGGGGGCATCCTCTCCGTCGAGGGTGTCCTGGCCGGTGAACTCGACCGGCTTGTTCGGGTGTGTGAACGACAGCCGGACGAAGTCCGTCGTGAGCGCGCTCAGCCCATCCTGGAGGAACTGCGGGTTGAACGCGACCGAGATGTCCTCACCCACGAGGACGGACTCGAGGGCCTCGGACGCCTGGGCGTCGTCACCTTGACCGGCATCGAGGACGACCTGCCCGTGCGTGAAGCTGAGCCGGATCGGCGTGTTCCGCTCGGCGACGAGGGCGACCCGCTTGGCCGCCTCCGCGAGCGCATGGGTCGAGACCACCGCATGGATCGGGGTTTCATCGGGGAAGAGACGGCGAACAGCGGGGTAGTCCCCGTCGACGAGGAGCGAGGTCGTGTGACGGCCGGCGGCCTCGAACCCGATCAGGTCCACCCCGGTACCAGTGGCGAGGGCGATGTTCACGGTCTGCGACCCGCCGAGAGACTTCGACACATCCGAGAGCGTCCGGGCACGTACGAGCGCGACCGCCGACATGTCTGGCACAGCCGGCCGCCAGGAGAGCTCGCGCAGCGCCAACCGGTAGCGGTCGGTGGCGAGCAGGGTGATCTTCTCTCCCTCGATCTCCATGCGGACACCGGTGAGGAGCGGCAACGTGTCGTCTCTGCTCGCTGCCACGGTGACCTGGGCGACGGCCTGGGTGAGCTCGTCCCCGTCGATCGTTCCGCTGATCGACGGCATCGCGGGCAAGGCCGGGTACTCGTCGACGGGCATCGTCAGGAGCGTGAAACGGCTTGCACCGCAGGTCACCGTCACCTTCGTTCCCTCGAGAACCACGTCGACCGGCTTGGCAGGCAGGGAACGCGAGATCTCGGCCAACAGGCGACCGGAGACGAGCACGACGCCCGGCTCGGAGACCTCCGCGGCGATCTCCGACCGTGCCGAGACCTCATAGTCGAAGCTCGACAGGTGCAGAGTGCCGGCAGCGTCGGCCTCGATCCGGACACCGGCAAGGACCGGGACGGGAGGGCGGGTCGGCAAGGTGCGCGCGGTCCAGGTGACCGCGTCGGCCAGGACATCACGCTCGACGCGGAACTTCATCACGCACCCCTTCTTCGACGCCGGACGGCGACGGCACGTCACGGGCTGCAGCGAAGACTACGCGAGTGAAGGAGGCATCGGTACCGATCGCGACCGGTGTTCGACGGAGGTCGCCGAGGTGCTGATGACGGTGTTGTGGATCTCTCAGGAGAAGAATGTTCGTCATCGTCGTAGCAGGTGTGCGTTCTGTGGATTGACGCTGAAGTTGCAGGTCACGTCGGAGATCGAGCTGTGCACGAGGAGGGGATGACGCTCCGGTCGTGCTGTGGGCAGGAGTGGACGGACGGAGAGGTGTTCTGCGTCGTTCACTGGAACACGGTGTGGTGTCCACACGTACTGGGGTAGTTGTCCACCGTTGTCCACAGAGTTACCCACAGGTGTGAACAGTCGTCCCATCGATCTCTCAGGTTCGCGTTGAACTTGGCGGCGCGCGGTCAACCGCGCTGCTGCTGCTTGATGCGATTGGTGAGCTCGGAGACCTGGTTGTAGACCGACCGACGCTCAGCCATGAGCTCGCGGATCTTGCGGTTGGCATGCATGACGGTCGTGTGG
>JAKBFW010000147.1:0-4302 GCA_021833345.1 Pseudomonadota bacterium
AGGGCTGGCTCGCACGCCCCGCCGGGGTCACCGGACCGCTCCCCGCGATCGTCGAGTACAACGGCTACGGCGGAGGGCGTGGCCTCGCCCACGAGCGGACCATCTGGGCCGCGGCGGGCTACGTGCACCTGTTCATGGACACGCGGGGCCAGGGCAGCGGCTGGGGCGACGGTGGCGACACCCCGGACCCGGTCGGGAGCGGCCCCTCGATGCCGGGCTTCATGACCCGAGGCATCCTCGACCCCCACGACCACTACTACCGGCGGGTGTTCACCGACGCGGTCCGGGCCGTCGACGCCGTCCGGGCGGTCCCGGGTGTGGACCCGACGCGGGTCACGGTGACCGGTGGCAGCCAGGGTGGCGGCATCACGCTCGCCGTGGCAGGACTCGTGCCCGATCTCGCGGCGGCCATGCCCGACGTGCCGTTCCTGTGCCACTACCGGCGTGCCACCGAGATCACCGGCAGCAACCCGTACGGCGAGATCACCGCGTACCTCGCGGTGCATCGCGACCACGTCGATCAGGCGTTCCGCACCTTCTCGTACCTGGACGGCGTGCACTTCGCCCGTCGCGCGACGGCGCCGACCCTGTTCTCGGTGGCGCTGATGGACCCGATCTGCCCGCCGTCGACGGTGTTCGCCGCGTTCAACCGCTACGGCGAGCTCGGCGGCGACCCAGAGAAGGCGATCGAGGTCTACGAGTTCAACGAGCACGAGGGTGGTCAGGGGCACCAGCGAGGCCGTCAGCTGCGCTGGCTGCGGGACCTCCTCGAGCGGTAGATCGGCCGCACGGGGCAGCGTCGTCGGAGACCGGAGCCGTCAGGCCACGGTCTCCGACGCCGCAGTGCGTCGGCGCGCCACGGCGTCGCGAGGGAACGGACCAGTGCGTCGGCGAGGAACCGGAAGCCCTGGTCGACGTCGTCCGGACGGCCGAACTCGACGTCGAGCTCGAGCGCCACGAAGCCGCGCCGCGTCGCGCCGCACGCAGGGAGCGCACAGCATCGATCGGGTGCTCGGGCGCGACGTCGAACGGGCGCAGGATCTCGGCGGCGGCCCACGCCGCGTAGGGTGGTGCCCCGCGGAACCCCGCCCCGAACTCCTGAGGAGATGCCCATGACCGTCCAGCTTCCCGAGGCCTCCGGCTCCTTCGGCGACAAGCCCGTCCTGACGTTCCCCGACTCGGCTGCTCCCGCCGACCTGGAGGTCGTCGTGCTCAGCCAAGGCGACGGCGCGATCGTCGAGGCCGGCGACGACCTCAAGGTGCACTACCTCGGGCAGACGTGGGGCGGTCGGATCTTCGACAACTCGTACGACCGTGGCTCGTCGATCAGCTTCCCGATCGGCATCGGCGCAGTGATCAGCGGCTGGGACGTCGGCCTCGTCGGCAAGCAGGTCGGGTCCCGCGTGCTGCTCTCGATCCCGCCCCGCCTGGGCTACGGCGACCGCGGCATGCCGCAGGCGGGCATCAAGGGCACGGACACGCTCGTCTTCGTCGTGGACATCGTCGGCACCAACTGATCCCTGCGCCGGTCACGTGGAGCGAAGCGCGAGCGTGTCGCGGCGCTTCGCTCCACGTGACCCGGGGTCGAGCGTCTCGGGGGCTCCGGCGCGCTGGGTCCGCGGGCGCAGGTCAGGCGGCGGGGGTCCTCGCGCGGCCGCGTCGGCGTCTCTCCACGGGGGGCTCGGACGCGTCGGGCGTCGGGGTCGGCGGGAGGGCGAGCGTCGCCGCCAGGCCGATCATGAGCACCCCGGCGGCGATTCCCGTCGTGATCTTGCTCGCGTACACGAGCGCCGCCTCGGCCGGTGCCACGGCTGCGGCGGTCGCCGGGTCGGCGCGCAACGACGGGATCGCCGCGCCGACCGTCTGGTGCACCATGGTGACGACCCGCTGCTGCGTGGCCGGCGACAGGTCGGTCGCGGCGAGCCGCTGGGAGGTCTGACTCGTCGTGGTGGCGATGAGCAGCCCGCCCAGCAGCGCGACGCCGAGCGCCGAGCCGAGCTGCCGGACGGTGGTCTGGAACCCTGACGCCTGACCGCTCGCGTTCACCGGGACGTCGACCAGGATCACGCTCGTCAGCTGCGCGGTCGCCATGCCGACGCCGAGCCCGTACAGGAACAGCCAGGCCGCGACCACGACGCCGGAGACGCTCGTCGACAGGGTCAGCGCGAGCCCACCGATCGCGATCGCCTCGAGGGCGAGCCCGAGCCGGACCACTGATCGTTGCCCGATGCGCGCCGTCAGCTGCGGGGTCGCGCCCGAGATCAGGAACGTCCCGACCGCGAGCCAGAGCACGAGCACCCCCGTCCCGAGGGCGGAGTAGCCCAGCGCACCCTGCAGGAGCAGCGGCAGCGTGAAGAGGAGGCCGAACTCGCCGAGCGCGACGATCAGGGCCGCGATGATGCCGAACCGGAACGAGCGGATGCCGAGCAGCCCGAGGTCGACCAGTGCGATCCGGCCCGCCGCGACCCGACGGCGCTCGACGGCGACGAACGTGCCGACGAATGCGAGGCCGAGGATCCCGACGACCGGCACCGGAGACGCGCTGCCCGAGCTCTGCGTCCACCAGCCGAGGTACTGGCCCTGGATCAGGGCGAAGACGATGCCGCCGACCCCGAGCGTCGACAGCAGGACCCCGGGGACGTCGGAGCCGCGTCGCAGCGTGGTGTCGCGGGTCTCGTCGATGTACCGCGAGATGCCGAGCAGGGCGAGCAGTCCGAACGGGATGTTGAGCCAGAAGGCCCAGCGCCAGCTCACGTCGGTCGCGAGCCAGCCGCCCACGAGCGGACCGACGGCAGCCATCCCGCCGATCGTCGACCCCCAGATCGCGAAGGCGATGCCGCGCTCGCGTCCGGTGAACATGGCGTTGAGCGTCGAGAGGGTGCTCGGCAGGACCATCGCGGCACCGAGGCCCTGGAACACCCGGGCGCCGATCAGCATGGCCGGTCCGGTCGCTCCACCGGCGAACAGGCTCGCGACCATGAACAGCACGAGACCGGCGGCGAAGAGCTTCTTGCGCCCGTAGAGGTCGCCGAACCGCCCGACCGTCAGCATGAGCGATGCGAACACGAGCGAGTACACGGCGTTCATCCACTGTGCGCCCGACGCGTTCAGGCCGATGTCCTCGATCACGACGGGCAGCGCCACGTTCACGATCGTCGCGTCCATGATCACGAGCGAGACGCCGAGGGCGAGCGTGAGCATCGCGAGCCAGCGGCGGCCGCCGACCGTCGTCCCGGGCTCGGGGGGTGGGGTGGTGGTCACAGCTGCCTCTTCTCGTTCGCGCGCAACGGGGTGGTCGTGGAGCGGCCCGCTGCGCAGATGTTCTCGACATCACAGACGGTAACATCCCGACAGTGCTGTCGGTAAATGGCCACGGGTCGCCCCCATGCGTGACAATGGCGGCATGCCCCGCATCGATGCACCGACCGTCGCCGAGCACCACGCGATGCGCCATGACGCCATCGTCGCGGCGGCGTGCGAGACGCTCGTGGCCGCGGGTGTCTCCGCTGTCACCCCGGCCGCCGTCGCCGCGCAGGCGGGACTGGCACGGACGAGCGTGTACCAGTACTACCCGTCGACAGGGGCGCTCGTCGCCGCTGCGGTCGAGGCGATGTTCGCCGAGGCGAACACGGTGCTGAGCGACGTGGTCGGACGCACGGGGGATCCTCGCGAGCGGATCCACCGCTACGTCGCGGCGGCCCTGGAGCTTGCCGCGCGCAACCACGGGCCGTTCCACCCGTTGAGCGTCGTCGACCTGCCGCCGATGTGCCGTGCCCGGGTGCGAGAGCTCCACGAGGAGGTGCTCGCGCCGCTCCGTGCAGCCGTCGTGGAGCTCGGCGTCGCAGAACCGGAGATCGTCGTCGGTCTCGCGTTCGGGGCTATCTCCGCCGCGGCCCAGCTCGTCGACCACGGCACGCACCTGGCTGCGGCCACCGAGCGCACCGTGCGGTTCGTCGATGCCGGTCTCGACTCGGCCCAGGTCGGCGGTGCGTCGGACCCGAGGCTTCGCGCCTCGACACGCTCGCCGGCCTGCTCCGCCGCCGTCGGCTGAGAGAGGTCAGGACCGGGCCAGCGCGCCGCCCGCGAACGTCAGGACGTCCGCCAGCACGCGGCGCCAGCACCCCGCGGTGTGCGCCCCCGCGTCCGGAACCATGCCCGGCTCACGACCGCGACCGTGGCCGGTGCCGGCTGCGCCGGGATGCGGTGCAGCGAGCCGGTCGGGGAGCTCGTCTCGGAGCATCGCCTGCGGGTCGTCCGTGCCGTCACGGTGCCAGGAGGCCGCGGATCCGCGTCGACCCCGGG
>JAKBFW010000147.1:4402-6385 GCA_021833345.1 Pseudomonadota bacterium
GGCGACCACGCCCCGGAGCCGAGCGGGCTCCGTGTCCCCAAGGCGCTGCAGGGCCATCGCGACGCCCTCGCGCACGCGCCAGCGGGGGTCCGCCGCCTGGGTGTGCAGGAGAGCGAGGAGACCGCCGTCGTCCCCGTGCTCGGCGACGAGTCGTCCGAGCGCGGCCGCGGCGCACGACGCGTGGTACTCGTCGGCGGACCCGACGAGGCTCAGGACCAGGCTCTCGGGCGCGCCGTCGCCGAACGCAGCGAGGAGCTCGAGGTTGCCGCGTGGACCGGGAAGACCGGAGTGGGCGGTGAGGAACCCCGGGACGTCCACGGGGTCGAGGGCGCGAAGGGCATCACGATGATCGCTCCGGGTCGACACGCCCTCGATGCTCCCACCGCCCGCTCGACGGCGCCGGCGTTTGCGGGACCGTCCGCGATCCGGCGGACCTGTCAGCGCTGTGCCATCGGGACTGCGGAGTCAGCGGAAGGTCGTCAGTCCTGCGCCGGCGTCGACCCCGAGCGGGCGCGCTCGGCGTCGCGGGCCTTGAGGCGCCGCTCCTCGCGTCGCACCTCGGCGAGGATCGCGCGCTCCTGGAAGAGCCACTCCGGCGGGTTGTCGAGCATCTCGGCGATCTGCGCGGTCGTCAGCGGTTCGGTGACGCCGCCACGCGCCAGCCCCGCGATCGACACGCTCAGCCGTGCGGCGACCTCCGGGCGCGGATGCGGGCCGTTGCGACGCAGGTCGACCAACCACTCCGGCGGGTTCGCCTGCAGCTCGTTGAGCTGGTCTCGGGACACCAGACCCTGCTGGAACTCCTCCGGCGTCGCCGGGAGGTACACGCCCAGCTTCTTGGCCGCCGTGGCGGGCTTCATGGTCTGCGGGGTCCGGGGGGTCATCCCGCAAGGGTATCGACCCGGACGGTCGCTGCTCGACCCGGTACCCTGACGCGACGCGAGGAGGACGACACATGGACCGCACCGATGGGCGGGCATCGACGTTCCGCCTCGCGTACGCCCCGGGGGTCACCCCGTCGAAGTGGGCGCGCCTCTGGACGCAGCGACTGCCGGAGATCCTGCTCGAGCTCGTCCACACGCCGAGCGCCGACGCCGTGCGGCTGCTCCGCGACGGGGACGTCGACGCGGCGCTGATCCGCCTGCCGGTCGACACCGACGTCCTGAGCGCGATCCCGCTCTACTCCGAGGTCTCCGTGGTGGTCGTGCCCGTCGAGCACCCGATCGCCGCGTTCGAGTCGGTGACCGTCGCGGACCTGGCGGACGAGGTCGTCCTGCACCCGCTCGACGACGTCCTCGACTGGCCCGCGGACCCGGGGGAGGGGTGGGCGCTGCCGGGCGAGCGCAGTGCTCTCGCCCGCCCGGCGACCGTCGCCGACGCCGTTGGGCTCGTCGCCTCCGAGGTCGGGCTCGTCGTGGTGCCGCAGTCGTTGGCGCGGCTGCACCACCGCAAGGACCTCACGTACCGTCCCGTCGACGATGCGCCGCGGTCCCAGGTCGGCCTGTGCTGGGTCTCCGGCCGTACGACGGACGAGGTCGAGGAGCTGATCGGGATCGTCCGGGGACGGACCGTCAACAGCTCCCGCGGTCGGGTGACGCCCGCTCCCGACGGGCCCCCGGCGCCGGCCCCCGCGCGGGGCGACCGGTCCGCGGCGACGTCCGCCCGATCTCGCGACGAGGCCGTCGACCGTCGTGCGGCACAGCAACGCAAGTCGCGGTCGATGGCACGGGGCCAGTCACGGGGCCAGGCCCAGGCCAAAGGCCGTGGACGCCGACCGCGTTGACGCCCCTCGGTCCGACGCGCGCCCGCCGCGGCTCAGGCCGGGACGGGGCAGGCCACGCCCGTCGAGTGCACCGGGCAGTAGCCGTTCGGCACCTTGTGCAGGTACTGCTGGTGGTAGTCCTCGGCGTAGTAGAAGGGGCCGGCGTCCTGCGCGCTGCGGAGCTCGGTCGTGATCGCGCCGTACCCGTTCGCGGCGAGCTG
>JAKBFW010000148.1:0-4161 GCA_021833345.1 Pseudomonadota bacterium
CGAAGGCGTCGGCCGTGCGGCCGTGCTCGACCGCCCACCGCAGCGCGACGGTGAGGGTGTCGTGGTCACGGGCCGTCGCCGCGAGAGCCGCGAGCTGGCCGTGACCGATGTAGCGCTCGCGGAGAGCACGGCCGCGCGCCGCCGCCCAGCGGGAGAGGCGTGCCATCACCACGTCGCGGTCGCCGTCCTCGGTGAGACGTGCGTCGCCGTACTCGCGCACGGTCTCGAGCATGCGGAGCCGCGGAGGCTCACCGTCCCCGGGTTCGTCGAGGACGAGGAGCGACTGCTCGACGAGCGTGGCGAGCCCGTCGCGCGTGTCGGCGTCGTCCGCGAGCCCGGCCACGGCGAGCGCGGCGTCGACGCCGAACCCGGACGGGATCACGGCGAGGTCCCGCAGCAGCGTGCGGCACCGTGCGTCGAGGAGCGCCCAGCTCCAGTCCACCATCGCCCACAGACCGTGGTGGCGGTCGGGGAGCCCGCGCAGCGCACCCGTGAGCAGGGCGAACCGGTGGTCGACACCGGTGAGCACCTCGGCGAGCGTCATGGACCGCAGGCGAGCGGCGGCGAGCTCGAGCGCCAGCGGCAGGTTGTCGAGCCGGCGGCACAGCTCGAGGGCGGTCTCGGGATCCCACGCGAGGCCGGGCCGAGCGGCGCGCCCGCGGCTCTCCAGCAGGGCGAGTGCGGCACCGTCGGCGAGCATCGCGACGGGGTGCACGGTCTCACCGGCGACGCCGAGAGGCGCGCGGCTGGTCGCCAGGATCCTCAGCCCGGTGTCCGCCGCCTGCAGGACGAGCGCGACCAGGTCCGCCGTCGCGTCGAGCAGGTGCTCGCAGTTGTCCAGCACCAGGAGCCCGTCCAGCGGTGCGACGGCGCGACTCACCCGCTCCTGCGGGTCGAGGGCCCGCCGCGTGCGGGGGTCGACCCCGTCCGAGGTCGACTCGGCGGCCCCGAGGACCGTGAGGAGGGCCGGCAGGACCTCCTCCGGGTCGCGTATCCCGGCGAGCTCCAGGACGCGCACCGGCACGCCCCGATGCGACGCGCGGGCGGCGACCTCGGCCGCGAGGCGCGTCTTGCCCGCACCCCCGACCGCGACGAGGGTCACCAGCGGCGAGACCTCGAGAGCCCGCTCGAGCTCGGCGACGTCGGCGTCCCGCCCGACGAGCGGAGTCGTCTGGCGTCGTAGCAGCGTCGGTGGGGCCGGTCGCGACGTGGGGGTGGGTCCCGGAACGGGGGTGGCGACGGGCGGGGGAGGGCCGCCGGCCCGTCGCTCGACGGGTTCGCGCCCCGCGGGGCCACCGAGCTCCCCGCGGAGCAGCGCGAGGTGGGTCCGCGACACCAGGGCGGACGGATCGGTCCCGTAGGTCTCCCGGAGGTGCTCGCGCAGCTGCGCGTAGACGCTCAGTGCCTCCGCGTCCCGACCGGTCGCTGCGAGACCGCGCATGAGGAGGGCGGCCAGGGGTTCGTCGGTCGGCAGGTTCCGGACGGCGTCGCGCAGGTCGTCGAGGGCCCTGGGGTCCGGATGCTCGACGGCGGCGAGGGCGGCCTCGACCCGGAGGGCCACCAGGTCGCGGTACAACCCTCCCGTCGGGCCGACCACGGGCGTCGTGCCGGTGCCGGACCAGAGGACGACGGCACGGGCTGCCTCGGCCGCGGCGCCCGCTGCGTCACCCGCGCCGAGGGCTGTGCGGGCGTGCGCGAGGAGGTCCTGCGCCGTCACGAGGTCGATCTCGAGGCCGGTCGGGTCGAGCCGGTAGCCGCCGGCGGTGGCGGTGAGGGTCAGGCCGAGTCGTCGGGCCCGGGAGACGAGGGCGTGCAGCGCCCCGAGGGGGTCGGCGGGCGGTGCGTCGTCCCAGACCTCGTCGACGAGCCGGGTGGCGGGGACGACCCGACCGCGGGCGAGCAGCAGGGGAAGGAGCAGCGCGGGCAGCCGGGACCCCTCGACGACGCGGCCGTCGATCGAGAGCGGTCCGAGCGCGGTGATCTGCACGGAGACAGCATCCCCCAGGACGACGACGGCGCCCGTCAGCGAAGTGGACGGTCGGGGCGACGACCGCCCGTGGCGCCCGTCACAGGCCTGGTGGATGGTCGTGTGGGTGCGGGGTCGTACGATGAGATCCGGACAAACTACACGGCTGAAACACCAAGTGTTGTGGTGGCTTCCAGTTTTCACCACAAGGTGTAGTGTCTGAGGATCTTCCAGGCCGAAGGTCCTAGAGACCTCTCGTCGCGTGGACACAGAACTGGGAAGGAGCCTCGGGGACCATGACCGTCACCGTCTTCAGCAAGCCGGCGTGCGTGCAGTGCGACGCCACCTACCGCGCGCTCGACAAGCGCGGGATCTCGTACGAGAAGATCGACATCACGCAGGACCCGGAGGCTCTCGAGATGGTCCGCGGGCTCGGCTACCTCCAGGCGCCGGTCGTCATGGCCGGGGGCGAGCACTGGTCGGGCTACCGTCCGGACAAGATCAGCTCCCTCGCGGAGCTCGTCGCGGTCGCCTGACGCGACCTCACGCCCCGCTCCTCCCGCACGGCCCCGGCAACCGCTGCCGACCCCCGCCACACGGGCGCTCTCCATCCCCTCGGTCCCGTCAGGTCGTCGTGAGCTCTCTCGTCTACTTCTCCAGCGTCTCGGAGAACACGCACCGGTTCGTCCAGCGGCTCGGGCTTCCCGCCCGACGCATCCCGCTGACCCCGGCGCAGGGGTTCCTCCGCGTCGACGAGCCGTACGTGCTCGTGGTTCCCACCTACGGCGGGGGCAACGAGGGCGGCGCCGTGCCGCGGCAGGTCGTGACGTTCCTGAACAACGAGCACAACCGGTCGTTGCTGCGCGGCGTCATCGCCGCCGGCAACACCAACTTCGGAGAGGCGTACTGCCTCGCCGGCACCATCATCGCCGCCAAGTGCCACGTCCCGTACCTCTACGGGTTCGAGCTCCTGGGGACACCGGAGGACGTCACACGCGTCCGCGAAGGATTGGGACAGCTGTGGCAACACTCACGGATACCGGCGTAGGCGCGACGACGAGCGTCTCGCCCGAGCTCGACTACCACGCGCTCAACGCGATGCTCAACCTCTACGGGCCGGACGGCCAGATCCAGTTCGACAAGGACCGGGCGGCCGCGCGCCAGTACTTCCTCACGCACGTGAACCAGAACACGGTGTTCTTCCACAACCTCGAGGAGAAGCTCGAGTACCTGGTCGAGAACAAGTACTACGAGCCCGCGATCCTGGCGAAGTACGAGTTCGAGTTCGTCAAGAGCCTGTTCACGCACGCGTACTCGAAGAAGTTCCGCTTCCAGACGTTCCTCGGCGCGTTCAAGTACTACACGTCGTACACGCTCAAGACGTTCGACGGGAAGCGCTACCTCGAGCGCTTCGAGGACCGCGTCTGCATGGTCGCGCTGACCCTCGCCGACGGCGACGAGCAGTTCGCGACGCACATGGTCGACGAGATCATCTCGGGGCGCTTCCAGCCGGCCACGCCGACGTTCCTCAACTCGGGCAAGGCGCAGCGGGGCGAGTCCGTCTCGTGCTTCCTGCTGCGCATCGAGGACAACATGGAGTCCATCGCGCGGGGCATCAACTCCTCGCTGCAGCTCTCCAAGCGCGGTGGCGGGGTCGCGCTGCTGCTCACGAACATCCGCGAGCACGGTGCGCCGATCAAGCACATCGAGAACCAGTCGTCCGGGGTCATCCCGGTCATGAAGCTGCTCGAGGACTCGTTCTCCTATGCGAACCAGCTCGGGGCCCGGCAGGGCGCGGGCGCGGTGTACCTGCACGCGCACCACCCGGACATCATGCGGTTCCTCGACACCAAGCGGGAGAACGCGGACGAGAAGATCCGCATCAAGACCCTCTCCCTCGGCGTCGTCATCCCTGACATCACGTTCGAGCTCGCGCGCAAGAACGAGCCGATGTACCTGTTCTCGCCGTACGACGTCGAGCGCGTGTACGGGATCCCGTTCTCCGACATCTCGGTGACGGAGAAGTACCACGAGATGGTCGACGACGCGCGGATCCGCAAGCACAAGATCAACGCGCGCGAGTTCTTCCAGACGCTCGCCGAGATCCAGTTCGAGTCCGGCTACCCGTACCTCATGTTCGAGGACACGGTGAACAAGGCGAACCCGATCGAGGGCAAGATCACGCACTCGAACCT
>JAKBFW010000148.1:4261-6334 GCA_021833345.1 Pseudomonadota bacterium
TCAACGCGCGCGAGTTCTTCCAGACGCTCGCCGAGATCCAGTTCGAGTCCGGCTACCCGTACCTCATGTTCGAGGACACGGTGAACAAGGCGAACCCGATCGAGGGCAAGATCACGCACTCGAACCTCTGCTCGGAGATCCTGCAGGTCTCGACCCCGTCGACCTTCAACGAGGACCTCTCGTACAGCCACGTCGGCCGTGACATCTCCTGCAACCTCGGCTCGCTCAACATCGCGCTCGCGATGGACTCGCCGGACTTCGCGCAGACCGTCGAGACGGCGATCCGTGCCCTGACCGCGGTCTCCGTGCAGACGAGCATCGAGTCGGTCCCGTCGGTCAAGCTCGGCAACGAGGGCGGCCACGCGATCGGCCTCGGCCAGATGAACCTGCACGGCTACCTCGCCCGTGAGCGCATCCACTACGGGTCCGAGGAGGGCCTGGACTTCACGAACATCTACTTCTACACGGTCGCGTACCACGCGATCCGGGCGTCCAACCGCCTCGCGATCGAGCGCGGGAAGGCCTTCGACGGGTTCGAGCGGTCGACCTACGCGTCCGGCGCGTACTTCACCAAGTACACCGAGCAGGAGTGGCTCCCGCGGACGGCCCGCGTCGCCGAGCTGTTCGCCGAGTCCGGCGTGCACATCCCGACGCAGGACGACTGGCGCGAGCTCGCGGCGTCGGTGCGCGAGCACGGCATCTACAACCAGAACCTGCAGGCCGTCCCGCCGACCGGCTCGATCTCCTACATCAACAACTCGACGTCGTCGATCCACCCGGTGGCGTCGCGCATCGAGATCCGCAAGGAAGGCAAGATCGGCCGCGTCTACTACCCGGCCCCGTTCCTCACGAACGACAACCTCGAGTTCTACACGGACGCGTACGAGATCGGCTACGAGAAGATCATCGACACGTACGCCGAGGCGACGCAGCACGTCGACCAGGGCCTGTCGCTGACCCTCTTCTTCAAGGACAGCGCCACGACCCGCGACATCAACCGCGCCCAGATCTACGCCTGGCGCAAGGGCATCAAGACGCTCTACTACATCCGCCTGCGGCAGATGGCTCTCGAAGGCACCGAGGTGGAAAATTGCGTCAGCTGCATGCTGTAGTCGCTGCGGGTGCATGAGCGATGACGTCGCTGGATACGGCACCGGTCGGTGTTGTCTATGGTGTTCGTCTCGCGCGGACGAGAGAGTTCCGTTACGTCGGCATCACCACGGTCGGGGTGGGCCGACGATTCCGGCAGCACCGCGCCAAGGCGCGGGCGTCGGTCCGGACGCCGTTCTGCGACTGGCTACGCAAGCACGACGACGCGGATGTGGTCGTGGAGGTACTTGAAACGGTGCGCACTGATCTTGCGGCGCTCGGCGAGGCGGAGATCGTGTGGATCGCCCTAGCGCGATCGGCAGGGCATCGTCTGCTGAACCTTTCAGACGGCGGGCTTGGTCCCACTGGGGTGATGTGGACGACGGAGCAGCGCGAGGCGGCACGACGGCGCTCGCTTGGACGGAAGGGAGTCAGTCGGCCGGGCAGCCTGAATCCGTTCTACGGCGGTCGGCACAGCGAGGAACAGCGTCGTCGCTGGTCTGAGCAGCGACGTGGAACGAACGCCGGTCCGGACAATCCCAATTTCGGGTTGTTTGGAGAGGCGCATCCTTCCTTTGGCCATGTGATGTCCGACGAGTCGAGGCGCGGGCTGGCCGAGGCCCGCACTGGACCGGGCAACCCGAACTACGGCAAAACGGCGAGTGCGGAGACCCGCGCGAAGCGATCCGCCGCTCAGAAGGGCCGTCCCAAGCCAGCCAGCGCGCGAAGCGCGCACACGCGGCACCACACCAACAAGGGCATCGCGAGCCCTAGCTGTCGTTTCTGCGCGGAAGCCGCGCAAATTCCTTCGGCTATCGATAGTTCGACAACGAGAGAAGCACACACAGATGAGTGACAAGCTGAAGCTGGTCAGCCGGGTGTCGGCGATCAACTGGAACCGCGTCGAGGACGACAAGGACGCCGAGGTCTGGGACCGGCTCGTCGGGAACTTCTGGCTCCCCGAGAAGGTGCCGATCTCCAACG
>JAKBFW010000149.1 GCA_021833345.1 Pseudomonadota bacterium
CTGACCAAGGCCTATGGGGAGAAGCGCGCGCTCGACTCCGTCGACCTGACCGTCGACGAGGGCTCGATCTTCGGCTTCCTGGGCCCCAACGGTGCGGGCAAGACGACCATGCTGCGCCTGATCACCGGCCTGGCGCGCCCGACCAGCGGCTCCGTGCACGTCCTCGGCCATGACGTCGCCACCGCAGGCAACGCGGTGCGTGCCGAGATCGGGTTCCTGCCCGATGTCCCCGGCTTCTACGACTGGATGACCGCCGACGACTTCCTCCGGTTCGCCGGTGGGTTGTTCGGGATCAGCGGCACGCTCCTGGACGAGCGCGTCACGATGCTCCTCGACCTCGCGGGGCTCACGGGTGTGACGACCTCGATCGGCGGCTACTCGCGCGGGATGAAGCAGCGCCTCGGCGTCGCACAGGCCCTGGTCAACGCGCCGCGCCTGCTGCTGCTCGACGAGCCGACGAGCGCCCTGGACCCGATGGGCCGCAAGGAGCTGCTCGAGATGATCGCCTCGCTGCGCGGGCGCACGACGGTGTTCTTCTCGACACACATCCTCGGGGACGTCGAGCGCGTGTGCGACTCGGTCGCGATCCTCGACCGGGGTCGGGTCGTCGTGCAGGCGCCCATCGGCGAGCTCACGACGACGTACGGCGCGCAGAAGGTGGTCCTCGAGGTCACCGACGGCGCCGACGCGCTCGCCGCGGAGATCGGCCAGCAGCCGTGGGCGACCGCCGTCGCGCGGGGGACGAACGGTTCGATCGAGGTCACCGTGACGGACGTCGGGCTCGCGCAGCACGAGATCCCCGCGCTCGTCGCCGCCCGCGGGATCGGGCTCGCGCGTCTGGAGGCGGGAGAGATGGGCCTCGAGGAGGTCTTCGTCGAGCTGGTCGGAGGTGACCGGCGATGAACGGGTTCGCGGTGTTCGCCCGCAAGGAGACCCAGGAGATCTGGCGCACGTGGCGCCGATGGGTGCTCCCCAGCATCCTTGCGTTCTTCGCGCTGACCGGACCGCCGCTCGCCCGGTACACCCCGGAGATCGTCAAGGCGTTCGCCGGCGACCAGCTCGGCGGGATCGCGATCCCGACGCCCACGTACCTCGACGCCTACGCGCAGTGGAGCAAGAACCTCACCCAGATCGCGCTCTTCGCGCTGATCATCATCTACGGCGGCATCGTCTCGGCCGAGCGTCGGAGCGGGACCGCGGTGCTGGTGCTCACCAAGCCCGTCTCGCGGAGCGCGTTCGTGGTCGTCAAGGCGCTCGTCAACGCCGCGTTCGTCGCGGTCCTGCTGGTCGCCGGCACCCTGGTCACCTGGGCAATGACGGCGGCGATGTTCGGGACGGCGCCGGCGTCCGCGTTGTGGTCGTCGGCGCTCGTCTGGCTCGTCCTCGCGGCGCAGTTCATCGCGCTGATGACGCTGTTCTCGGTGATGATCCCGTCGGCGGCCGGTGCGGCGGGGGCGGGGCTCGGCGTGTACGCGCTCGCCTCGATCGCCTCGATCTGGAAGCCGCTCGGGTCGTACTCGCCTGCGGGACTGCCCACCCAGGCGACGACCCTCGCCGCGGGCGCGGTCGCGCACCCCCTGTGGCCCGTGGTCACGTCGATCGCGCTGTCCGTCGCGCTCGTGGCGCTCGCCGCAGCGCTGTTCCGCCGCCAGGAGCTGTGACCGCGGCCACGCCGTGAGGACCGTCGATCGCCGGGGCTAGGGTGGAAGCGCCCCGCGGAGCCACCCTCCCCGCATCGACCGCAGAATCGAGTGAACCGGCACATGACCAGCACGATCTCTCCCGCCGCGACCGACCACGCCGAGCACGGAGAGGAGGCGGCCGTGCTGACACCCGCGACGTTGCAGGCGCTCGCGGACGGGTTCTCCGCTGATCCGCGTGCCGTCCTGGCACAGAACGCGGTCACCCGCGCGGGCCTCGAGCAGGTTGCCGTCAACCACGCGCGTCAGGTGTCGATCTCCACGACCGTCTCGCACCGGCTCGACGACTGGACCGTCGCGAACCAGAAGAAGTCCGGCCGCTGCTGGCTGTTCGCGGCGCTCAACCTGTTCCGGTTCGAGACGCGCAAGCAGCTCGGCGTCAAGACGTTCGAGTTCTCGCAGAACCACGCGATGTTCTGGGACAAGCTCGAGCGGGTCAACTACTTCCTCGCCGACGTGATCGGCACGGCCGAGCGCCCGGCGGACGACCGCCTCGTGACCTTCCTGCTCGCCGAGGTCATGGGCGACGGCGGGCAGTGGAACATGGCGATGAACGTGTTCCGCAAGCACGGCGTCGTGCCCAAGGAGGCCATGCCCGAGACCGAGTCGTCGAGCGCCACCGCCGTGATGAACCGTTCGCTGCGCACGCTCCTGCGCCGTGCCGCGCGGGACCTGCGGGACCTCGCCGCGACCGGGGCCGACGAGCAGGCTCTCGCCGCTGCGCGCGAGACCGTCGTCGCGGACGCCTACCGCGTGCTGTCGATCCACCTCGGGACGCCGCCGTCGTCGTTCGACTGGCAGTGGCGCGACGACGAGGGCGAGAACCACCAGGTCGGGCGGCTCACCCCGCAGGAGTTCTTCCGGCTGTACGTCTCGGTGCCGGTCGACGAGTACGTGTGCCTGGTCGACGACCCGCGCCCCGAGCACCCCAAGGGGCGGCCCCTCACGATCGAGCACCTCGGCAACGTGATCGGCGGGGAGCCCGTGCTGTACCTCAACACCGAGGTCGAGCTCATGAAGACGCTCGCCATGGACGCGATCGTCGCCGGCGAGCCGGTGTGGTTCGGCTGCGACGTGGCCCAGCAGATGCTCCGGACGGACGGGCTCTGGGCGGCCGACCTGCTCGACCTCGAGGGTGTGTACGGCACCGAGCTCGCGATGTCCAAGGAGGACCGCGTCCGGTACGGCGAGTCGCTCATGACGCACGCGATGCTGCTGACCGGGGTCGACGTGGTCGACGGCGTGCCGCGACGGTGGCGGGTCGAGAACTCGTGGGGTGACGAGCACGGCGACAAGGGCTTCTTCACGATGGACGACTCGTGGTTCAACGAGTACGTCTTCGAGGTCGCCGTCCGGCGGTCCGCGCTGCCCGAGCCGCTGCAGGCGATGCTGGCCGAGGCGCCGCTCGCGCTGCCGGCCTGGGACCCGATGGGTGCGCTCGCCTGATTCGGGTGCCGGCAGCCGGTGCGAGATCCGCTCAGGCGCAGAGCCCGGAGCGCCTGCGGGTGCTCCGGGCTCAGCCCTGAAGCGTGCGCGTCGCCCGACCGAGGACCTCGGTGAGGACGCCCGGCGTGTACACGTCGTCCTCGTCGACCTGACCCTCGTCGAGGGTCGCCCACTTCCAGCGCGGAGCGATCGGGATGTCCGTCCCGCGCTCGCCGAGCCGGAGATCGAGCACCGCCGCGAAGTGGTAGCCGAACCGTGTCTGCAACGCCCGCGCCCGCGCGAAGGCCTCACCGTCCGGGTCGTCGATCGCGCTGTCCGTCGCGAGCTCGAGCAGGAGCAGGTTGTGCTCAGGGCCGAGCTTGCCGCGGTGGTGGACGATCAGGTCGGGGATGCGCCGCCCCTCCGAGTCGACGAGCCGGACCGACTCCTCGAGATGCATGCCGGAGCGGTTGTACTCGCAGTCGACGTCCCACGACGCCTCGATCATCGGGCGCAGGTGCCACCCGAGGTGGAACGCCACCGCGCGCTCGCTCGGTCGGCTCGTGCCGACGGCCAGGCTCAGCAGCGACCACTCGTCGACGATGGTCGTCGTCAGCGCGATGCGGACACGGTCCTGCAGATCGGTGAGCAGCATGGCCGAACGGTAGCGCCCCGGCTGCCAGGCCGGTGGCGGTTGTCCACGGTCACCTCAGCAGGTGCTCCGTGAGGAGGTAGGCGCCGAGGGCCGTCACGGCCGTCCCGACGACGATCGCGAACACGGCCCGGCCGCGCCCGTGCCCCCCGTGGCGGGCCCGGGACATCGCCCAGATCCCGAACGCGATCGCGACGGGACCCAACGGCCAGACCACGAGGGCGACGAGGCCGACGTACCCCGCCGTGATCGCCTGCCACGAACGCCCGATCGGGAGCATCCAGTGCAGCGGGTCGGACGGCGAGGAACCCTGCGGCGGCGCCGCCAGACCCGTCAGGCCGTTCGGGGTCTGCTGGGTCGGGACGACGGGCACGGGCAGCGGGACTGCCGGGAGGACGGCCACCGGGGCCGCCGGATCGGGCGCGGTGCGCTCGGTCCAGTCGGCGCCGTCGAACCATCGGAGCACGCCCTGCGTGCGGCCGTCGTGGTACCAGCCTGCGGGCGGGTACTGCGGCATGGTCATGCTTCCCTGATCGACCGGCACCACCGTGAACTTGACGCCGACGCGACAGGTTCGGGGCACCGCTCCGCCTCCCGGGGTCGGTGCGAACCGCCCCGTCGGGTTCTCAGGCGGTCGCGAAGGCGGCCACCGCGAGCCGGACGGCCCGGTCGAACAGGAGCTCGCGCTCGTCCGCGGGCAGCGAGGCCTCCCGGAACAGCAGGTCGGAGATCGTGCAGATCGCGAGGGCCTCGCCACCCTCCGCATCGGCGACGGCGTACAGCCCCGCGGCCTCCATCTCGACGGCGAGGGTGCCGTGCTTCACGAGCAGTGCGGTGGTCTCGGGCCGGTCGGCGTAGAAGACGTCGCTCGAGAGCACGGCCCCCACGTGCACGCCGTCGGGCGCGACGCCAGGCTGCAGACCGGCCGCCCGTGCCGCGGCGGAGGCGAGCGCAAAGCTCGGCGCGTGGCTGTAGTGGATGCCGGGGATGCGGTTCGCGCTCGTCGCCGAGTCCGTGTGCGCAGAGCTTGCGATCACGACGTCGCCGAGGTTCAGGTGCGTCGCCATCCCGCCGGCCGTGCCGATCCGGATGATCCGCCGGACCCCGTAGAACCGGAAGAGCTCGGTCGCGTAGATCGAGATGGACGGGATGCCCATCCCGGACGCGAGCACCGAGACGGGCCTGCCGTCGACGGTCCCGGTGAACCCGAGGATGCCGCGGACCTGCGTGACCAGCCGCGCGTCGTCGAGCACGGTCTCGGCGATGTGACGGGCGCGGCGGGGATCGCCGGGCATGAGGACGTCCGGGGCGAAGTCACCCGGATCGGCGCTGATGTGCGGGGTAGCCATGGGCCGACCCTAATCCTCGGCGAGGGGCGCGTGGGACCCGGCCTCCCAGTGCGACGGGCGGGTGCGGCGCGCGGGGAGACGGGTGCCGGCGTCGCCGGTCGCCGCGTCCAGCTGCGCCTGGGTGACGAACAGCGCACCGGTGAGATCGGCGCCGCGCAGGTCCGCTCCGCGGAGATCCGCACCGGTCAGGTCGGCACCGCGCAGGTCGGCATCGCGCAGGTCTGCGCCGATCAGATGTGCGCCGCGCAGGACGGCACCTCGGAGGTCGACCCCGGCGAGTCGCGCGCCGACGAGGTCCGCGCCGCGACGGTCCGGACCGCGAATCCCGGTCGCCGCGCGCGTCAGCTCGCTCGCGCGCAGGAGCAGCGCATTGGCCGGTCCGCGCACCGCGTCCACGCCGAGGGTGCCGACGGCGGCGAGCGCGTCTGGGGGGAGGTCCGTGAGGGCGTCGACGTCGTCGTACGCACGCGCGAGGTCGGCGTGGACCGGGTGCGCGGGTGCGAGGTCGAGCGCCTCGGCGAGGTACCAGAGGAGCTCGTGCAGGTCACGCATGACGGGGAAGACCGCGAACATCTGCGCGGCCGTCGCGCGGTCCTCGCGCCAGTCGTGGCCGCCGAGGGTGGCCTGCGAGACCTTCTGCCCGGCGCCGAAGCAGTCGTACACGGTGCAGCCCGGGAACCCGTCGGCGCGCAACCGCTCGTGGATCCCGCACCGGGAGTCCGCCTGCAGGTGCGGGCAGGGCGTGCCGGGCTTCTTGTCGATCGCGAAGTCGGCCGACGCCGTGAAGGCCGGAACCACGCAGCAGAGGCCGAAGCAGGATGCGCAGTCGGCCCGGAGATGCGCGTGGCTCCGCGGTGTCGTGACGCGGTCGGGTTCGGGGCCGGTCATGCGTCGTCGGCCCCCGGGGCGGCGTCGGCATCGGGGGCGTCGGGCCCAGTTGGGGCAGCCTGGACGGTGAGCCGCCGGTCCCACCACCGGAACACCCACACCGAGACGACCGGGGAGAGCAGGACGACGGACAGGAACGGGGCGGCGAGCGCTCCCCTGTTCACCAGCGACCCGACGATCACGCCGAGCACGATGCCGGCGCCGAGCGTCGCCGTCGCCGCCCAGCCGACGACCGTCGCGCGCCGCCCGGGTGGGAACAGCCGGTACGAGGCCCAGCCGGCGAGCGCGGCCCACGC
>JAKBFW010000150.1:0-1253 GCA_021833345.1 Pseudomonadota bacterium
CGGCAACGTCAGGACTGCAGCAGGCCGTCCACGAACGCCTCGGGGTCGAACGGCGCGAGGTCGTCGGGTCCCTCGCCGAGCCCGACGAGCTTGACCGGGACGCCCAGCTCGCGCTGCACCGCGACGACGATCCCGCCCTTCGCCGTTCCGTCGAGCTTGGTGAGGACGATGCCGGTGACGCCCGCGACCTCGGAGAACACGCGGGCCTGGTTCAACCCGTTCTGACCGGTCGTCGCGTCGAGCACCAGCAGCACCTCGGTGAGCGGGGCCTCGCGGGTGATGACGCGGGTGATCTTGGCGAGCTCGTCCATCAGTCCGGCCTTGTTCTGCAGTCGGCCTGCAGTGTCCACGAGCACCACGTCCCGCCGGTCCCGGACACCCGCACGGACCGCGTCGAACGCCACTGCGGCCGGGTCCCCGCCACCGTTCTCGGCGCGCACCGTGGGCACACCCACCCGGGCTCCCCAGGTCTCCAGCTGGTCGGCGGCGGCGGCGCGGAACGTGTCCGCCGCACCGAGGACGACCGACCGGCCGTCCGCCACGAGGACCCGAGCGAGCTTGCCGACCGTCGTCGTCTTCCCCGTCCCGTTCACCCCGACGACCAGGACGACCGCCGGGCGGTGCGCACCGTCGTCGGACGCGGACGACGTCGTCCCGAGGGAGCGGTCGAGCGACGGGTCGACGAGGGCGAGCAGCGCCTCCCGGAGCATGGCCCGGACCGCTGCCGGCTCCTTGACACCCTGGACGCGCACGCTCGTCCGCAGCCGGTCGATCAGCTCGGCAGACGGTCCCGCTCCGACGTCGGCCAGCAGCAGGGTCTCCTCGAGCTCGTCCCAGTCGTCCTCCGCGAGGTGGTCACGCGAGAGCACCGCAAGAAGTCGGGCACCGAGCGGCGACCCGGAGCGGGCGAGCCTGCCGCGCAGCCGGGAGAGCCGACCCGACGTGGGGGCGGGGACCTCGAGCTCGGGGGCGACCTCGGCTGGCACCGTGACCGCACCGGCGGGGCTCGTGGCGCCCGCGGTCGGAGTCGGGGCCTCCGTCACGTCCCGGCGCACCTCGACGGGCGCCAACGGGCTCTCCGAGCCGGTCGGCTGCGGCGGGGGCGGCTGCTGCCGACCGGGTCGGCGGCGCCGCGCAAGGACACCGATCGTCGCGCCGACGACGGCGAGGGTCGGGAGCCCGATCTCGAGGATGGTCGTGAGTGTCTCGTTCACGACGTCAGTCTGTCAGGACTTGGCGGTGCGCTCCCCGGT
>JAKBFW010000150.1:1353-6151 GCA_021833345.1 Pseudomonadota bacterium
CGGGCCCAGGTGTCGCGTCAGCGCCGTGAGAGGCCGTGCAGACCCTTGACCGCACGGTCACGGGCGCGAGCCAACGTCTCGGTGATGTCCTCGACGTGCAGGTACCCGTCGTCCTCCCCCGCGCTCTCCCGGAGAAGTGCCGCCAGCGACAGGTCGACGGGTTCGGGCTCGGCCTCCTGCTCGACGTCGTCGGCGGGCAGTCGGCCGCGGCGGGCCGCGACGCCGTTGCGCAGGTCGCGGATGAAGTCTCTGATCGCCCCCGGGTCACCCGACGCCGACCCTGCGACGACGAGGACGCCGAAAGCGACGACCAGGGCGACGAGACTCAGCACGAGGTAGGTGGCCATGTGCCCAGTATCCGGCGGTCGCACGTGCCGGTTCCTCCCCCGGGCCGCACCAGCCATGGATGTGCACACAACGTTCACACCGCGGCACCGGATCGTGTGCGGAGAGCGTCAGCGATCCGCCGGGACCGGCTCGTCCTCGCGCATCCGCTGACTGATGACCGTCGTCACCCCGTCGCCGCGCATCGTCACGCCGTACAGCGCGTCGGCGATCTCCATCGTGCGCTTCTGATGCGTGACCACGATGAGCTGGGAGTCCTCCTGAAGCTCGCGGAACAGGACGAGCAGTCGCCCGAGGTTCGCGTCGTCGAGCGCCGCCTCGACCTCGTCCATGACGTAGAACGGGCTCGGACGCGCCTTGAAGATCGCCACCAGGATGGCGACGGCCGTCAACGAACGCTCCCCGCCGGAGAGCAGCGACAGTCGTTTGACCTTCTTCCCGGCGGGTCGCGCCTCGACCTCGATCCCGGTCGTGAGCAGGTCGCCCGGGTCGGCGAGCACGAGCCGACCTTCACCTCCGGGGAACAGGCGCGGAAAGACCAGCTCGAACTGCTCGGCGGTGTCGCGGAACGCTTCCGCGAACACCTGCTCGACCCTCTCGTCGATCTCACGGACGATCTCGAGGAGATCGCCACGCGACTTCTTGAGGTCGGCCAGCTGCTCGGTGAGGAACCGATGGCGTTCCTCCAGCGCGGCGAACTCCTCGAGCGCGAGCGGGTTGACCCGACCGAGCAGCGCGAGCGCGCGCTCAGCCGCCCGCAGTCGCTTCTCCTGCTCCGCGCGAACGTACGGCACCTCGTGCGGCGCCGCCTCCTCGCCACTGCCGGTGCGTCCGCCGGTGTCCGGCCCGAGGTCTGTCGGCGCTACGGGCACCCCGCGATGGGGGCCGTACTCCTCCACGAGGGACCGGGGCTCCATCCCCAGCTCCTCGACGCAGCGGACCTCGAGCTGGTCGATCCGCAGCCGCTGCTGCGCCCGCGCCACCTCGTCCCGGTGTGCGACGTCGGTCAGCTCGGCCAGTGCCGTCGCCCGCTGGTCGACCTCGACGCGCAACGCGCTCAGGTCCCGGTCGCGCTCGGCCCGCTCCGCCTCCGCCGCAGCACGCGCCTCGCCGGCCCGGACGAGGGACCGCTCGACGTGGGCCAGGGTGGCCGCAGCACCGGCACGGACGGCCTCGGCCAGGTGCGCCTGGCGCACGCGCTCCCGCTCACGTTCGGCTGCGCGCTCCTGCGCCGCACGCTCGGCGCGCGCGGCCCGCTCGAGCGACTCGGCCCGACCGGCGAGCGCGCGGGCGCGCTCCTCGCTCGTCCGGAGGGTGAGTCGCGCCTCGGTCTCGCGCGCGCGCGCCGTCGTCGCCACCACGGCGACCGCGTCACGCCGTGCGGTCCCTTCCGTGATCGCGTGCTCCGCCTCCTCCGGCTCGGCCTCGGCGGCCGTGAGCCGCTCCGACAGCGCGACGAGCTCGGCCTCGTCCGCCGTGAGCGAGGCCTGTGCAGCGTCGAGAGACGTCTGGACGCGCGCAGCCTCGGCATGGGCGGAGCGCGCCACCGCACCGAGCTGGCCGAGCTGCTCCGCGACGGCGGCGAGCGCGGCATCGGACTGGTTCAGCCGGTCAAGGGTGTCCTCGTACCTCGCGCGGGCCTGGGAGGCGAGCTCCGCGGCGGTCGCGAGCTCGAAGCGTGTGCGCTCCGCTCGCGCGACGGCGTCCGCCGCTCCAGCACGAGCCGCCTCGAGCGCCGCCTGGAGGTGCAGCGCGCTCGGGGCGGTGGCCGATCCGCCCGAGGCGTGGAGCGCGGACAGCAGGTCGCCGGCGCGCGTCACGACCACGAGCTCCGGCCGGGCCGCGACCAGCGCGCGCGCCTCGGTGAGGTCGTCGACCACGACGACCGGTGCGAGCAGAGCGGCCACGGGTGTCCGGATCCCTGCCGGGGCCTGCACCAGGTCAGGTGCCCAGCGGGCGGTCGGCGGGAGTCCAGCGGGGCGGTCGGGCTCCTCGCGGTCGACGTCGGTGGGCCCACCCACGAGGAGCGCGGCGCGCCCGACGTCATCGGTCCGCATCCATCGGATCGCGTCGACCGCGGCATCGACGGACTCCATCGCGACCGCGTCCGCGAGCGGACCGAGGGCCGCGACGATCGCGTCCTCGTTCCCCGGCGCCACGGCGAGCAGCGCGGCCACCGAGCCGATCGTGCCGACGACCTCGTCGGCGGCGAGCAGGGCGCCAGCGCCGTCCTTGCGCGTGAGGCTCAGCTCGAGGGTCTCGATCCGCGAGCTCAGCGCGTCGCGCTCCCGTTCCGCCGCTGCAAGGGTCTCGCGCAGCTCGGCGAGCCGGGTCGTGGTCCGCTCGACGGCGTCGGCCGCCGCCTCGTGCTCGGCGTCCAGGCCCTCTTCGCCCTGCTCGACGCCCGCGACCTGCCCTTCGAGGGCGGCGAACCGGGTCGTTGCCTCGATGCCGCGTCTCTCGGCCTCCGCGAGCGCGCCATGCAACCGGTCCACCTCGTTCTGGGTGGCCTCGAGCCGGCTCCGCCGCGCCGCAGCCTGACCGGCCAGGCGCGCGAACCCCTCGCGACGATCTGCGGCCCCCCTCAGGAGGGTCGCGAGCTCACGTTCCGCGGCAGACGCGTCGTCCTCCGCCTGCTTGCGGTGCGCGACGGCAGCATCGAGCGCGACCCGCGCCGTCTCGACCTCGGCAGCGAGCTCGACCTCGGCTGCGCGCACCCGCTCTGCCTGGGCGTCGAGGTCACGCGGGTCGCCGGTCCGCTCCGGCGCCGAGGTCGAGCTCCCGAGCAGACGAAGCCGCTCCGAGGCGAGCGTGTGCGTGCCGCGCAGACGTTCGCGCACCGACGAGAGCCGGTACCAGACCTCGCTCGCCTCGCTGGCCGCAGGCACCGCGGCCGCGGCCACCTGTTCCAGCCCTGCGAGCCGGTCTCGAGCCACGGCGAGCCCGTGCCCGACCTCTGCCCGCCGGGCGAGGACCGCGGTCTCGTCGGCGATCTCCTGCTCGAGGGTCGCGGTGAGCTGGGCGAGGTCGTCGGCGAGGAGTCGCGCGCGCGCGTCGCGCAGGTCGGTCTGGACCTGCTGAGCCTTGCGTGCCACCTCGGCCTGCCGGCCGAGAGGGCCGAGCTGACGCCGGATCTCGCCCGTGAGGTCGCCGAGCCGGGTCAGGTTGGCCTGCATCGCCTCGAGCTTGCGGAGCGCCTTCTCCTTGCGCTTGCGGTGCTTGAGGACCCCCGCGGCCTCCTCGATGAACCCGCGCCGCTCCTCGGGTGTCGCCCGGAGCACCGCGTCGAGCTGCCCCTGTCCGACGATCACGTGCATCTCGCGGCCGAGGCCCGAGTCGGAGAGCAGGTCCTGGATGTCGAGCAGCCGGCAGGACGCCCCGTTGATCGCGTACTCGGAGCCACCGCTGCGGAACAGCGTCCGCGAGATCGTGACCTCGGTGTACTCGATCGGCAGTGCGCCGTCGGTGTTGTCGATCGTGAGCGCGACCTCGGCGCGGCCGAGCGGGGGGCGGCCTGCCGTCCCGGCGAAGATGACGTCCTCCATCTTGCCGCCGCGCAGGGACTTGGCTCCCTGCTCCCCCATCACCCAGGCGAGCGCGTCGACGACGTTGGACTTGCCCGACCCGTTCGGGCCGACGACGCAGGTCACGCCCGGCTCGAAGTGCAACGTCGTCGCCGAGGCGAACGACTTGAACCCGCGCAGGGTGAGCGTCTTGAGGTGCACGAGGGGAAGCCTAGGAGGTCCGCACCGTGATCACGCGCACGTCGGGTGCTGGTTCGTGCGCGACCTCGGCGTCCGGTCGCTCAGAGCGACGGGAACCAGAGCGCGATCTCGCGGCGCGCTGACTCCGGGGAGTCTGATCCGTGCACCAGGTTCTGCTGCACCGCGAGCCCCCAGTCCCGACCGAGGTCCCCCCGGATCGTGCCGGGGCTGGCGGACGTCGGGTCGGTCGTGCCTGCGAGGGACCGGAAGCCCTCGATCACCCGCTCGCCCTCGGCGACCACCGCCAGGATCGGGCCAGACCCCATGAACTCGACGAGCGGCGCGTAGAACGGCTTGCCCCGGTGCTCGGCGTAGTGGGCGGCGAGAAGCGCCTCGTCGGCCGTCCGCAGCTCGACAGCGACGAGGGTGTAGCCCTTCGCCTCGAGGCGTCCCAGGATCTCGCCCGACAACCCACGCCGGACACCGTCGGGCTTGACGAGGACGAGGGTTCGTTGGGTCTGAGGTGCGCGGGTCACGTCGGTCATGGCGGAAACCCTAGCGGTCGACGTCGTGCCCGATCACGCGCTGACCTGACCCGGGTGCGCGGCGTCCCACTCGGCCCGCTCCCTGTCGATCCGGCCACCGAGCCGGAGCGCCACGACCCACAGCACGGCGAAGACCCCACCGATGACGATCATCGCCCCGACCACGAGACCGCTCGCGAGCACGACGACCTGAGCCACGCTCGC
>JAKBFW010000151.1 GCA_021833345.1 Pseudomonadota bacterium
GCCCGTAAGCCAGGGAGGTGAGCGGGCTAGTTTTGGCACGTGCCGACGCCTGAAGAACGCGACTCCGGGTCCGGGTGGCGCGTACGGGTGGCCAGCGTCGGGCTAGCCGTTCTCTTTGTCTCCGGGATCGTCATTGCCCTCGACGGCGTGTTCCATGTTCCCGACGTGGCCGTCGCGGTGGCGCTGGTTGTCGCCTTGGCCGGCGCCCTCACGGTGGTCGGCGTGGTGTGGGCGGAATCGAGACGGCGCGGCCACGGGCTCTTCCGTAGTCTCGGTCGATCACTTCGTGCGCTTGGCCGGTTCTTCCTCAACTTCTTCTAGGGCGTGCCCGGACATTCGGCGGGTCACGTGGAGTTGCGGATGGCGACGCGGGTCAGGTGTTCAGGTAGACGGCAACCAGCCCGCCAGGATGAGTGACCAGGCGAGAAACATCCAGGCCACGGAAGCGGCCATGCCGACGACGAAGGTGACCGTACCGAGAGCGATTCGCTGACGTAGGCCCGGGCGGGTGCCCATGCGGAGCATCGTGCGGGCACGCGCGGACAGCAGGTCCGGTCGTTCATCGACGGCGGAGGCGATCAGGTCCCGCAGAGCTCCGGCAAGGCGAGGGCTCTGCCCCAGCAGCATGAGCACCCAGCGGAACCGCCCTGCGCGGAGGTAGAGGAAGTGCTGAACGAGGCCGTTCTGACTCGACACGGTCAATGCTCCGATGCGCGAGAGGCGGTTGAGCTCGAGGCGCCGTCGACCGAGAACCGTGGTGACGGTGAGCACTCCCGGCGGATCGATGGTGGCGTGCTCGGCAAGTCCGACGGGCAGGACGAGAAATGGGGCGAAGACGCCGATCGTCAGTGAGAGCACGAAGAACGTGGTTGCCAGAGGGTGGTCGGGATGACCGTCGACGATCGGCGCGTTCATCCAGATCGGTCTGGTCAGGTATGCGGTGACCCACAAGAGCGGCACGAGCGCGAGAGTCGCGCGGCCGAGGACCACGGGGAACGGGGCACCCCGCCGCGTGCCCGGTGAGTCCTCGGCGTGCCGATGACGACCGGTCGTGCCCGTTTCGCGAGGCGCGCCGACGTCCATGCCTCGTACCGTAGCGGCGGCACAACCTCGCTGTGGCGTGCGGGCGGGCGATCATGAAGCAGGTGCCTTCGCGTCTCGCTACACCTGCTTCGCGAGACTCCCCTGAGCAGCGCCCGTCGACACCTCGCGCTCCTGTCAGCCGGCGTGCCTGCCCTGTGACGTGATGGGCCGTGCGCCGACCGCGCGTTCCACGTCGGTGGCCACGCGGTCGGGTTCGGCCAGGCACTGCCAGGCCGGGATCCGCAGGACGCGCCAGCCGATCGATTCCAGGATCTGGTCGCGGGCAAGGTCTTGGCGTCGTTGCCGGCCGCGGGTGTCGGTGTGGTGGACGCCGTCGACCTCGATGTCGAGCGGACCGGTGGGGGTGTCCAGGGCGAAGTCGAGCTCGTAGCCCTCGACGACGACCTTGAGCTCGGGGGTGTGTCCGCGGCGGGCGAGGGCGGCGAACAGGCGCCGTTCGGCGTCGGAGTGCAGGGCCGCGACCTCGATCAGGGCGTCCTGGGCTGCTGTTGCCTGGTCGGCTGTTCCGCTCGCCATGGCCACCAGGGCGTGCAGGGTCGGGACGGGCGTCTGGGCCAGGGAGGTGGTGTCGGCGAAGACGACCAGGGCGCGCCGGGCACGGGAGACCGCGACGTTGACGAGGTTGCGTTGTTCTTCGACCCACCGGGCCGTGCCGGGGTTGGCATCTGCGGCCAGGACCGTGGAGAAGAGCATCACGTCGCGTTCGTCGCCCTGGAAGCGGTGCGCGGTGCCGACGGTGACGTTCTTCGCGTCCCAGGCGCTCGCACCCAGTGCGGTTCTCAGCCGGGTGGTGATGAGCGCGGCCTGGGCGGCGAAAGGGGTGACGACCCCCAGCGTGCCGGGCTCGTCGAGGTGGGCCAGGACCCACGCGACCACCGCGTCGGCCTCCTCGGGGTTGTGTGCGCCGCCGGTCTCGCCGCGGCGGGTGCGTCCGGGGACCTCGACCAGGGACAGCCCGCGCACGTTCCCGGTCTGGGTGGCGACGTCGGTCAGGATCCGTAGCGCGCCGGCGTAGAACTGCTCGTTGAAGAACCGGGCGATCTGCGGGTGGCACCGGTAGTGCTCCTCGAGCAGCTGCGGGGGAGTGGGGCACGTGGCGGCGAACGCCGTGTACGCGGAGTCCTGCCCCACCGACAGGGCCCGCTGGTGCATCTGCGCGTGCGTCGTGCCCGCACCGGTGGCGATCTGCTCCAGTGCGCTCCTGGTGAGGGTGACGACGGGGGTGAGCTGGTTCGGGTCGCCGACCACCAGGATCCGTTTGGCCCGGTACGCCAACGGCAGCACGTCCGCGATCGAGCACTGGCTGGCCTCGTCGATCACCAGCAGATCAAACAGTCCGGCCGTCAGCGGGAAGCTCTGTCGCACCGACAGGGTGGTGCACGCCCACCCCGGCACGTGGGGTAACGCCCGGGCCACCGCGGCGGTGCGGGCCGCCTGGGCCGCCGCGCGCAGACGCGCGACCTGCTGCAGTGCGGCCTTGCCGGTGTGCAGTTGCTCCTGGACGGTGTCGCGCACCGCGCTCGTGCCGGCCGCAGCCCAGGCGGCATCAGCGGCGGCGAGCTCGGTGCGGTCGCGCGCCGGGTCAGCCGGCCCCCAGTCGCCGAGCAATGCCCGGAGCTCGTCGGCGCGCACCTCCGCACCGGCCCAGGCTGCGATGTCGCCCGCGCCCACCCCGGGTACGTTCGGGGTTGCGAGTGTCAGCAGTCGCCGTTCATCGCGCCCGCGCCCCCATCGTGATCCGGCCGCCTTGACGGCGCGGCGGGCGATCTCGGCCCGCCGGTCATGTACCGGGCCGGGGTCCGGCGAGCCCCAGATCACCATGCGGAGGGCTTCGACGTCCAGCACGAGCTGGGCCAGCTCGGCCTCCACCGCGGTCCGCTGGGCCAGGCGCCCGTGCACCATCTCCCGGGCGGACGCACCGGCCTCGAGCTGGCGGCGGATCACGGCGCGCGACGGGCCCGGTTGCGCTCCGCGCGCAGCCAGCGCCTCCAGGACCGCCGGCAGTGCGTCACGTTGATCCCGGTTGCCGGTGCGGATCAGCAGCGCCTCGTCCAGGTTCGCGCACCGCCGCGCGGCGACGTCGACCGCACCGTTGTTCGTCGAGGCCACCAGCACGCTGCGCCCGGACACCCACTGGTTGGCGACCACCGCAGCCACGAGCTGACTCTTGCCCGTGCCCGGTGGGCCCGTCACGACCGTGACGGCGTCGCGGGAGGCGGCGACCAGTGCGCGCTCCTGGGAGTCGTTGAGCGCCAACCCGTCCACGGCGACCGGCGGCAGGCCCCCGACCAGGTCGAGCACGGGCCCGCCCTGCGCGGCGCCGACGGCCGGGGTCAGGACCGTGGGGGCTGCAGCAGGCTTGGTGCTCGCGTGCGGCTCCAGCAACCACCGGGCGGCCGTGCCACGCCAGTCGGTTCGATCCAGCAAGGTCGTCAGCTCTGCCACCAGGGCCCTGGTGGCCAGGTTCGACGTTCCCCGGAACACGACCGCCGTGTTGTGCACCCCCATGCGGCTCAGGTCGGGGGGTGTCAGGTGGTCGGGGTCCAGGACGGCCGCCTCGAAGCCCAGTGCGGCGACGACCTGCTCTACCAGCCCCCGCATCGCCTCCGCGTCCCCGAACGGCAACCCGGCCGGCACGTACCCATCCACCGCGGCCAGCGCATCGGCAGGGAAGAACCCCTCGCTGAGCAGGCCCGGGTTCAGGTAGGGCTCATCATCGCGGGGCACGACCGTCCCCGGCCCACCCTCCAGGGGGATGTCCAGCTCCGTCATCACCAACGGACCCACTCGCCGCCGCCCGGACCGGTCGGTCGCGACCACGAGCGGCCACCCGTAGAACACGGCCTCACCCGGGACGAGGCTCGCGTACAGCGACCGCAGGGGGCCATCCAACGGGACCTCGTCGGCCCTGCCGGTGATCACGTCCTCACGGGCAAGGCGCAGCGGGCGCCACAGCTCCCCGTCTCCCACGCCCGGCGGCTCGGCCACTCCCGCGCGTTGCACTGCGAGCAGGTGGTAGCGGACCAAGGACGTCCACGGGGAGCTCACCGCCGCAACAGACGGGCTCACCGACCGCGACGACACCCCGCCCGCCGGGGCACGTGCACCCGTCCGCGACCCGCTGGTCGGACAGCGCACGCACGCCGTCCACTTCGTCTCCGGGTTCCACCGGGCAGCCTCACCGGCCGCCAGGGTTCGCCCGCACCGACGACACTTCGACTCGAACCGCAACGAGATCTGCCGCTCAGCCATGGCACACGCCGCCCACCCGTGACCTCACGAGCACCGACTCTCCCCCCGGCGTGCGACTCCCCTCGCCACAGCATGCCACCTGCGGGGATGTGTTCTTCGCGACCGACGCAGGCGCGCGAACAGCCCCACGCGGGAGGTCAACTTCGCCCGGGTCTGTGCCGAGAAGTGTCACAGGGGCATCGACGATCAGGGGGCAGGTCGTGAGCGGTTACGCGGTCGTGGACGTGGAGACGACGGGGCTGTTCTCCGGTGGTCACGATCGCGTCGTGGAGGTCGCCGTCATCCAGGTGTCGCCCACCGGTCTGGTCGAGGGGTCCTGGGCCACCCTGGTCAACCCGCAGCGTGACCTGGGCTCGCAGCGCATACACGGGATCCGGGCGTCGGATGTGCTGACCGCGCCGACGTTCGCGCAGGTCGCTGGCACACTCGCCCGCCTGCTCGCAGGGCGCGTGTTCGTCGCTCACAACGCGTCTTTTGATCGGCGGTTCCTGCAGAGTGAGTTCGGTGCGCTCGGCCACGACGTGCCGCTGGTCGACGAGATGACCCTGTGCACGATGCGGTGGTCGTCGGTGCTGCTTCCCCACGCGCCTCGTTCACTGGCGGGGTGCTGCGGGTCGGCCGGCATCGTGCTCGACGACGCTCACGAGGCGCTGGCGGACGCGACAGCGACCGCCGCCTTGCTGCAGTACTACCTTCACGCGGCCGGGATGCCGCAGGCGGGCGACTCCCGGCAGCCGCTCGCCGGACCTGCCGCGCCGTCGTGGCAGCCTCCGTGGGCCGAGGCTCTCGAGCTTGCGGCGACCGCGACGTGGCCCCTGATCCCACCGTCGGGCGTCGCGTGCGTGCGCCGCGGGGCGACAACCGGCAGACCGTCGTCGTTCCTGGCCCGCCTTGTCGAGCGCCTGCCGCGGGCGGCCGAGTCGTGGGAACGCGAGCAGTACCTCGCCCTGGTCGATCGCGTCCTGGTGGACCGCGTCGTGTCAGTTCGTGAGCAGGACGCCCTGGCCGCCGCGGCTCGCGAGCTGGGCATCGACCGGCCCACGGCCGTGGCCCTCCACGGCGCGTACCTCGACGCTCTCGCTCGCGCGGCGTGGGCAGACGGCGTGGTCACGGACGCGGAGCGCGCCGACCTGCACGAGGTGGCCGAGCTCGTGGGCTTGTCGCGCGACGACGCAGACGCGGCCCTCTCATCAGCCGCTACCGCACCTGCGGCGCCCACGGCAGGATCATTGGCCACCGGCTCGACGCTGTTCTGCCTGAACCGCGGCGATCGGGTGGTCTTCACCGGCGATATGGATCTGCCACGCGAGGAGTGGGTTGCGCGCGCCACCTCAGCGGGGCTCATCGCCCACCCGGGCGTGACCAAGACGGTCGCTCTCGTCATCGCCGCCGACCCCGACAGCCTCTCGGGCAAGGCTCGCAAGGCCGCCGACTACCACATCCCGATCGTCACCGAGCACGCCTTCGCACGTCTGCTCGACGACCTCAACGCAAGGAGCACCCCACTGTGACCACCCCTGGCTTCCAGGACTTCATGCTGCCCACGCTCCGGTTGCTCTCCGACGGCAAGACGCGGCCGTGGCGCGAGGTCGCGGCCAGTGTCGCCGACGCTCTTGGGTTGAGCGATGAGGACCGGATCGAGGCGCTCCCCAACGGCAAGCTCGTGTTTGAGAACCGCCAGGCATGGGCCTTGACGCACCTCGGACAGGCCGGGCTCATCTCGCGCCCCGTTCGCGGATCCGCTGCCATC
>JAKBFW010000152.1 GCA_021833345.1 Pseudomonadota bacterium
CCCTTACCTCAACCTCCGCGCACCACGTCCGTCGCGCTCCGACGCGCCGGTCGACACCCGCGTGCGTACTCTGCGATGAGCGAGCTCCCAGGAGGCAGTCGTCGATGAAGCCGTATGCCGTACGCACCCACCCGTCTGCCGAGCATCTCCCCCGCGAGGACCAGCTCGCCTGGCGGCTCGCGACGGTGGCGACCGACGCGGTGGCGGTCGAGCCGGCCGTGGTCGAGATGATCGGCAACCGGATCATCGACAACGCCGCGGTGGCCGCCGCGTCGGTCGCGAGGCGCCCGGCGGTCGTCGCCCGCGCGCAGGCCGTCGCCCACCCGGCGGACCCGGGAGCGACGGTCGTCGGCCTGCCGGCCGATCGCCGGTTCTCGCCCGAGTGGGCCGCCTGGGCGAACAACGTCGCCGTGCGGGAGCTGGACTTCCACGACACGTTCCTCGCCGCGGAGTACTCCCACCCCGGCGACAACATCCCGCCGGTGCTGGCGGTCGCCCAGCACCTGCGCCGGACCGGCCGCGACCTGGTCCGTGGGATCGCGACGGCGTACGAGGTCCAGGTCGACCTGGCCAGGGGCATGTGCCTGCACGAGCACAAGATCGACCACATCGCGCACCTCGGCGTGTCGGCGGCCGCCGGGATCGGCACGGCGCTCGGGCTGACCCCCGAGGTGATCTTCCAGGCCGTCGGCCAGTCGCTCCACACGACGACGACGACCCGGCAGTCGCGCAAGGGCGAGATCTCGTCGTGGAAGGCCTTCGCGCCGGCCTTCGCGGGGAAGATGGCGATCGAGGCCGTCGACCGGTCGATGCGCGGCGAGACGTCGCCGACCCCGATCTACGAGGGCGAGGACGGGGTCATCGCCTGGCTGCTCTCCGGACCGCAGCACGTCTACCAGGTCCCCCTGCCCGAGGCGGGTGAACCCAAGCGCGCCATCCTCGAGACGTACACGAAGGAGCACTCGGCCGAGTACCAGTCGCAGGCGCTCATCGACCTCGCCCGACGGATGGCACCGCGGGTCGGGGACACCGCGCGGGTGCGGAGCATCGTCATCCGCACGAGCCACCACACGCACACGGTCATCGGCACCGGGGCGAACGACCCGCAGAAGTCCGACCCGCACGCGTCCCGCGAGACGCTCGACCACTCGATCACCTACATCGTCGCGGTCGCCCTGCAAGATCGCGCCTGGCACCACGTCCGGTCCTACGCGCCCGCGCGCGCCTCCCGCCCCGACACCGTCGCGCTGTGGCACAAGATCACGACGGTCGAGGACCCGGAGTGGACGCGTCGGTACCACTCCCTCGACCCGGCCGACCAGGCGTTCGGGGGCCGCATCGTCGTCACGCTCGACGACGGCACCGTCATCGAGGACGAGCTCGCGGTCGCCGATGCGCACCCGCTCGGTGCCCACCCGTTCGCCCGCCCGCAGTACGTCGAGAAGTTCCGCACCCTCGCGGCCGGGGTCGTCGACGACGACGAGCAGGACCGTTTCCTCGCCGCGGTCGCCGACCTGCCCGACCTGCCGGCCGGGGAGCTGCACCGACTCACGTTCACCGTCCCCGCCGACCGGCTCGCGGACGCGCCCGAGGTCACCAGGGGGATCTTCTGATGCTCGGTTCGACCGTCACCGTCGCGGCCAAGCGTGCCGCGTTCCGCGCCGACCTCGCCTCGGGCCGGCTGCTGCGCCTCCCTGGCGCGTTCTCCCCGCTGGTCGCCCGCATCGTCCAGGAGACGGGCTTCGACGGCGTCTACATTTCCGGTGCCGCTCTCTCGGCCGATCAGGCGCTGCCGGACATCGGTCTGACGACCCTCTCGGAGGTCGCGGCGCGCGGGGGCGCGATCGCGCAGGCCACCGACCTGCCCGCACTCGTCGACGCCGACACCGGGTTCGGCGAACCGCTCAACGTGGCCCGCACCACCCGCGTGCTCGAGCAGGCCGGGCTCGCCGGCCTGCACCTCGAGGACCAGGTGAACCCCAAACGGTGCGGGCACCTCGACCACAAGGCGGTCGTGAGCACCGCCGACATGGTCGGCCGCCTGCGCGCCGCCGTCGACGCCCGAACCGATCCGAGCTTCGTCATCTGCGCGCGCACCGATGCCCGCACCGTGGAGGGGCTGGGCGCCGCGATCGACCGTGCGAAGGCGTACGTCGACGCAGGCGCCGACATGATCTTCGCCGAGGCGATCGCGGACGAGTCCGAGCTCGCGGCCTTCCGAGCCGCGGTCGACGTGCCGCTGCTCGCCAACATGACCGAGTTCGGCAAGAGCCCGTTGCTCGACGTCGCGACCCTCGAGCGTCTCGGGGTCAACGTGGTCATCTACCCGGTCACCACGCTGCGGATCGCGATGGGCGCGGTCGAGGCGGGGCTCCGGACCATCGCTGCCGAGGGCACCCAGTCCTCGATCGTCCCGGCGATGCAGACGCGTGCGCGGCTGTACGAGCTGCTCGACTACGCCGATTACACCCAGTTCGACTCGTCCGTCTTCAACTTCACCGCGGGAGGTGCCGACCGATGACAGCAGCAGGCGAACCGCCGATCCACCGCGGGCTGGCCGGGGTGGTCGCGGACACGACGAGCATCTCGAACGTCGTGCCCGAGACGAACTCGCTGACCTACCGCGGATACGCCGTGCAGGACCTCGCGGCGCACTGCAGCATCGAGCAGGTGGCCTACCTGCTCTGGCACGGCGAGCTCCCCGCACCGGCCGAGCTCACCGCCTTCGAGTCGGCCCTGCGACCTCGTCGGGCGCTCTCGCCGGGGCTGGTCGACGCCGTGTGGTCGCTCCCGACGACGTGCCACCCGATGGACACGCTGCGGACCGCGGTCAGCCGGATGGGTGCGGAGGACCCCGACCCCTGGACGAGCGACCCGGCGGCCAACCTGGTGCGGGCGGAGACGCTCTTCGCGCAGCTCGCGACGGTCGTGGCGATCGACTTCCGACGGCGCCGCGGCCTCCCCGTCATCGCTCCGGACCTGTCACTCGGGTACGTGCAGAACTTCTTCCAGATGTGCTTCGGCGTCGTGCCGGAACCGGAGATCGTGCGCGCCTTCGAGGTCTCCCTGATCCTGTACGCCGAGCACTCGTTCAACGCGTCGACCTTCACGGCACGCGTGGTCACGTCGACCATGTCGGACCTGTACAGCGCGGTCACGGCGGCGATCGGTGCGCTGAAGGGACCGTTGCACGGCGGAGCGAACGAGGCCGTCATGCAGACCATGCTCGAGATCGGGGACCCGGCCGAGGCGGCCGACTGGATGCGCACGACGCTGGCGGCGCACCGGAAGGTGATGGGGTTCGGTCACCGCGTCTACAAGAACCAGGACTCCCGGGTGCCGACCATGAAGGACGCGCTGTGGCGCACGGCGGCGAGCGTGGCGGGCGGCGAACGCTGGACGGCGATGTACGAGGAGATGGAGCGGACGATGCTCGCCGAACGGGGCATCTGGCCGAACCTCGACTTCCCCGCCGGTCCGACCTACTACCTCATGGGCTTCGACGTGCAGCTGTTCACGCCCATCTTCGTGATGGCGCGGATCATCGGCTGGACCGCGCACATCGCCGAGCAGGCCGCACACAACGCGCTGATCCGCCCGCTCAGCAGCTACACCGGTGTGGCGCAGCGTCCCGTCCCGGAGGACCTCGCCACCCGGGGTTGACCGGACGCGACCCGCGGCTGCCGAGCGCGGCCACCCGCTCGAGCGAGAGGTGCAGCTCGCCGAGGAGCACGCGGTCGTCGTACTCGTCCGCGACCACCCACATCTCCGCGACCAGGCCGGGAGGCTCCGGCTGGTCGGCAGTGTGTTTCTGCACCTGCCTGGCGACCGTGTGCGCGAGCGCCCCGCCGATCTCGAACGAGTCGCCCTCGTCGCCCTCGGGGTTGTCCCGCAGCTTCTCGTCCTTCATGAGGCGCCACACGGCATCGATCCGGAAGCCGGCGACCCCGCGGTCGAACCAGAACCACATGACGCCGAACATGCCCCGCCGCACGTGCGGGTGCCGCCAGTCCAGGCTGGGCTGCTCCGGGAGGTGCGCGTGGAAGTAGTACGGCCCCGTCGGAGCGCGACACCGGCACCTCCCGCCTCGTGGTCGAGCTGCCACCTCGGGACCCACTCTCGCACCCGTCGTCCGGCGCACAGGTCGCCGGGGACGACGCCCGACGTGCGGGGGCGCTGCGGCTGTGGACGACCTGACGTCCCGGGATCCCGTGCCGCCGCCGTCAACACCCTGAGCCCCGCCTGAGAGGCCCCGTGGCACGTGCGACCGCAACGGACACCGAGCCGGACGAGCAGGGGCCACCCGGTGCCGGGACGTGCCCAGAGCACGCCCGAACGTCCACCGGAGCACGCGACACCGCCCTCGGTCGTTGCCGTCATCGGCCTGGTCCTCGTGCGGGGGGACCAGGCTCGAGCACACCCGGGACGCCGACCGAGGGCGGCTGGGCCGCCTGGGTGATCCGCCTGCTAGATCCGGATGTGGGCGATTAGTGTCGGGATGACGGGCGCCGGGGACGCGGAAGGGAGCACGGCGATGTACACGCTGTCCTCTCCGACCGCGATCGCCGTCGACGCGGCATGCCACCCGCGCGCCCGCGAGCTGCTCAGAGCGATCAGCGAGGTCTTCCGACTGACGGAGACCGGCGTCACACACCTGGGGCTGCAGGCCTTGGACGCCGATCCGGTCGCCACACGGCTCGCGTGGGGCATGGTCGAGCTCGTGGACGCCGCGATGCCGTCTGCTCCCGGCCTTCTCGCGGCCGTCGGTCACGGTGGCCCGCTCGTCGCCGCGACCCTCGCCCAGGCGCGCCTCGGTGACGTGCGCGACGTGACACGGCTCGTCGTCACCGAGGCGGCACGCTGGCCGGACCCTCCTCGCGTGGGCGTCGCCGGCGGGGTCGTCGCCGCGGCCTCCGCCGCCGCCGCTGCCGGCGTGGTCGCTTCCTGGTGGACTCGGCCGGAGCTGCCCCCGCAGCACGCGGAGGTCCTCGCGCGACCCTGGGGCGAGATGCGCGCGCACCTCGACGCGCTCGCTCTCGAGCCGGACGCGAGGTACGGGCCGCGTGGCACCGCGGTCACGGACCTGATCACCGCGGTGGTCTGCGGGCGGGCCAGTCCCGCCGGGCTGTCCCAGGTCAGCTGGCGACCGGGGACCTGGGCGTCGTCGATGCACGCCGCGGCGTGGGCGGCGCACAGGTCGGGGCGCTTGCGCGAGCAGCTGCTCGCGGTCGTCGACGTCACCGCGGCGCTCGTCTCGGCGCACGCCGACGCCACCCAGCTGCGAGCAGCGCTCCCCGCGCTCCACGCGCTGGCGGTCGCCGCGGTCGTCGGAGACGTCCTGGAGCCAGAGCCGCTCGCCGCCCTGCGCAGGGCGGCCGTCGCGCTCTGACCCGCTCCAGGGATCGCGGGTCGGCTGCGAACGCGGACCTGCACCCCTGGTCACCGTGCGGCTGACGGTCCCGGGTGCAGGTCGGTGTGCATGACGGCCTCCGTCAGCTGGGGCAACGCCCCGGTCAGCGCGCGCTCGCCGTCGCGCGCGATGCGGTGGGGCGTCGGACAGCGACGTCGACGCATCGATCTCGAGCTCGGCATCGGCCCGGAGGGCGTCACCGACCCACCGCATCCGCACCCCGCGCACCGAGAGGACGCCGGGCACGCCGGCGAGGGCGTGTTCCGCACGGCGCACGAGATCCGCCCCGACGGGCCAGCTGCTGCGAGACGGCCGGCCCCGACTTGCCGACGAGCGCGGCGAGCTCGTCGACCGCCGGCTCACGGTCGATCGGCACCCACAGCAGCTTCACGCGCGTGGGGTCCGCGAGCATCAGGAACACCTCGACGGCCAGCAGTGCCTGCTCGTGGTCGAGAGCCTCATGCCGGGTGTCGGCATTCCTGCGCAGATGATGGATCGACCCGGGACGACGTCGCCCGCACGGATGGCGTCGAGCCGGTCTGCACCCCTCGAACCCCTGCACGCTCCACACAAGACCGGCACATCGGTGCACCGT
>JAKBFW010000153.1 GCA_021833345.1 Pseudomonadota bacterium
ACTCGGTGATGATGGCCTGCTTGGTGACACTGTCGAGGGGCACGGTTCTCCTGGTGTGTACTCGTTGCGCGGTGCTCCGGGGCATGTCCACCCGGGCGCTCTCGATCCGCGGCCGATCTGACGGCGCTCTGATGCTAGCAGTCGGGGCCCGGCCGCCCAATTCGTCGCGGTACCCGTCGTCCTGCTCGCGGTCCCGGGCAGCTCCGTCCGGCGACCCCCGCGGAGGGACTCAGTCCGCGTCCTCGTGCGCGAGCACGTCCGGGACGCGTTCGACGTCGCGGCGCATCTGGGCGACGAGATCGTCCACCGAGTCGAAGCGCTGCGTCGGCCGGAGCTGGGCGACGAACTCCACGACGACCTCGCGGTCGTACAGGTCCAGATCGGTGCGCCCGAGCACGTAGGCCTCGACGCGTCGGACGGCGCCGTCGAACGTCGGGTTGGTCCCCACGGAGACAGCCGCAGGCCACCCGCGCGGACCCGGCTCACCCACCCCGATCGCGTCCGCCAGGCGAAGTCGGCCCGCGTACACCCCATCGGCCGGCACCATCCCGGTTGCGTCTCGCGAGAGGTTCGCCGTCGGGAAGCCGAGACCGCGCCCGCGCGCGTCACCATGGACGACGACGCCGCGCATCCGGTGCGGTCGCCCGAGCACCCGGGCCGCTCCCCGCGTGTCACCGGCAGCGAGGAGCTCACGGACCCAGGTCGACGACCACCGCCGGTGCGAGGCCTCGGGCGCGACGTCGGCGACGACCTCGACCGCGAATCCGTGGGCACGCCCGAGGTCGACCATCGTGGCGATGTCACCCGAGTTGCGCCGACCGAACCGGACGTCGCGACCGACCACGACGGTTCGGGCCCCGAGCGCGTCGACCAGGTACCGCCGGACGAACTCCTCCGGGGTCTGCCGCGCGAAGTCGAGCGTGTACTCGAGCATCAGCACGGCGTCGAGCCCGGTGGCCTCAAGGAGCTCGAGCCGGTCCGCGTCCCCGGTGAGCAGCTCCGGAGCGGAGTCCGGCCGGTGCACCTGCGCCGGGTGCGGGCTGAAGGTGACGGCGACCGCCTGCAGGCCGTTCGCGCGCGCACCGGCGACCATGCGACTGAGCACGCTCGTGTGACCGCGGTGGACCCCATCGAAGTTGCCGATCGTCACGACGGACGGACCGAACCCCGCGGGGACCTCGGTCACGGCGGTCCAACGGTGCACGAACCCTCCTGGAGGTCGTCGGTCACGAGCCGCGGACGACCTCGGGTCGTCACCGGCCGCGGTGGTGGCAGCGGGGACAAGCCTGCCACGCCCGCGACCTCACCTCTCACGTCGCGCACCCGGAACGGATCGCCGCCGCGCGCTCGCGCCGCGGCGCGCCGTAGGGTCTGGTCATGAGGTGGCGGACGTTCGGCGAGCGCGTCGTGTACGACAGCCCGTGGGTTCGGCTGACCCTGGTCGACGTCGAGGTCCCGGGTCACGGGCGGATCGACCACCATGTCGTCCGAATTCCCGCGCACGCCTCGGGCACCGTGGTGCACGACTCCGTCCGCGGGCTCCTGCTGCTCTGGCGGCACCGGTTCATCACCGACACCTGGGGCTGGGAGATCCCCGCCGGCCGGGTCGACCCGGGCGAGTCACCGGCGGAGGCCGCGTCCCGCGAGGTCCTCGAGGAGACCGGCTGGCGCGTCGACGACGTCCGACCGCTGATCACGTATCACCCGTCGAACGGGTCCGTGGACCAGACGTTCCACGTCTTCGTCGCCGACACCGCGACGTATGTCGGAGAGCCGAGCGACCCGAGCGAGTCCGAACGGATCGCCTGGGTCCCGATGGACGACGTCCGTCGCCTGATCCGCGACGGCGAGCTCCGCGACGGGCTGTCCGTCACCGGGGTCCTGCGCTACCTCCTGGAGATCGACTGAGCGTTCACGCCGGGGCGAAGACCAGGACCGGCGCCGCCTCGTCCCCCCGCTCGTCGAGGAGCGCGACCAGGGCGCCGTCCGGCGAGATCGCTGCGACGGGCCCGTCCGGGCACGGCTGGCCTCCGGCGATCCGCTTCCCGTACGAGAGCGCCGCGGCCTCGTCCGCGGTGAGCTCTCGGACCGGGAACGTCGCACGAGCGGCCGCTGCGAGCGGCAGCACAGCGATCGGGACGTCCTCAGGTGACGCGTCGATCTCCTCGAGGGTCCGCGCGACGTCGAGGCGGTAGCCGCCGACCCGGGTCCGACGGAGCGCCGTCAGGTGGCCGCCCACGCCGAGGGACGCGCCGAGGTCCCGCGCGAGCGCGCGCACGTACGTCCCGGAGGTGCAGACCACCGTGACGTCGACGTCCAGCCCGGCAACGTCCGCGACGACACCGTCCGTCACGGCGACGACGACGGGCCGGACCTCGTGGACGTCGAACCGTCGGATCGTGACGGGCCGCGCCGCAAGCTGGACCTGCTCACCCTCGCGCACGCGGGCGTACGCCCGCTTCCCGTCCACCTTGATCGCGCTGACGGAGCTGGGCACCTGCTCGATCGGCCCGGTGAGAGCAGCCACACCCGCGTCGATCGCGCTCCGGCTCACCGACGACGCGTCCGTGACCGACACCGTCTCGCCCTCGGCGTCGTCGGTGGTCGTGGACGCTCCGAGTCGGATCGTCGCGACGTACTCCTTGTCTGCGCCGACGACGTAGGTCAGCAGCCGCGTGGCGCGGCCGATGCCGATCACCAGCACGCCGGTCGCCATCGGATCGAGGGTGCCCGCGTGGCCGACCTTTCGTGTCCCCGCGATTCGTCGCATGCGCGCGACGACGTCGTGGCTCGTCAGCCCCGCAGGCTTGTCGACGACGACGAGGCCGTCGGGTGCGGTCGGGCGGCGGGGGCGGCGGGTCGGGTCGACCACCGGAACGCTCACCGGTTGCTCAAGCGGTCGCACCCGGCGACCGGGGCGGAGGGGCCGCCGGCGGTGGGAGCCGTGAGCGTCGACGGGACCCGTCCGTGCACGCTGCAGGAGGCCAGCGCGTCGAGGGCGTCGTCCTCTCCCGCGTGCTCGAGCGCCCCGGCTGCGAGAAGGACGTTGATCAGCACGCCGTGGGCGACGAAGTCTCGGGCGGCCCACTCGGGTGCGCCCGTCCGGTCGCGGACGATCCGGAACACCGCGCCGAGGGCGTGGCGAGCGAGTGCCCCGATCGCCGGATCGCTTCCCGCGACGAAGCCGTGCATGAGGAGCCGTAGCCGGTTGCGGTCCGCGAGCAGAGCCACGTAGGCCGTCCCCAGCTCGGCGCCGGCGTCGGGTCCCGCCGAGACGACCTCCATCACCTCGATCACGTGCTCGCTCACCCGCTGGTAGAGCTCGAGGAAGAGCTGCTGCTTCGAACCGAAGAGGCGGATCACGTACGGCTGGGACACCCCCGCGGCGCGGGCGACCTGATCGGTGGTCGTCCCGGCATAGCCGCCGTCGGCGAACACCGCCAACGCCGCGGCGAGGATCTGCTCGCGCCGCGACTCTCCCGTCATGCGCCGGCTCCCCTGCGCGCTCTCGACCACACTCATGACCGACAGATTATCAGCCGATTACTAGCCTCGACGAGGCCGATGACCGGGGGCCCACCACGCGTCGCCCGCCCCGAGCCGCGCCCGTCCGTCACGGGGTCGCCCTCGCTGCTCTCGCGTCGAGGGCCCGTCCTGGCCGCCCCTCGTCTGGGTCGACGTACCGGTGGCGTTCGTCACGATCCTGCGCGCGCGACGCAGACGACTACCCGGCGGCCGGGTCCTCGTCGACCTGTTCGCCTTCGGACTCGTCCTCGGCCGGCTTGCGGTACGGGTCCGCGTCGCCGGCGTAGCGGGCCGACGCCGCGAGTGCGGCCACCTCGGCATCGCGCCGGGCGGCCTCCTGGAGAGCAGCCTCCAGGTGAGCGGCGGTGTCCGGGACGGCGTCGAGGTGGAACTCGAGCGTCGGGGTCAACCGGATCCCGGTCTGCTTGCCCACCTCCGACCGGATCAATCCCTTGGCGCTCTCGAGGGCCGCGGCGGAACCCGCCCGCGCCTCGTCGTCACCGAGGACCGTGTAGAACACGTCCGCGTGCTGCAGGTCTCCGGTCACGCGGACGTCGGTGACGGTCACGAACCCGAGCCGAGGGTCCTTGATCCGCGTGTCGAGCATCTGCGCCACGATCACCTGGATCCGCTCCGAGAGCTTGCGCGCCCTGGGGTGGTCAGCCATCAGCATCCCTTCGTGCGACCGACGGCGAGTCGTCGGCCGCGATGTGTGTGAGGCGGTCGTGGTGAGCGGGACGAACCCGCCCACCACGACCGTCGAGCGACGCTACGAGCGAGGCTTCTCGCGCATCTCGAAGGTCTCGATCACGTCGTCGATCTCGACGTTGTTGAACGACCCGAGGCCGATGCCGCACTCGTATCCCTCACGGACCTCGGTCGCGTCGTCCTTGAACCGCTTGAGCGACTCGACGGTGAGGTTGTCCCCCACGACCGTGCCGTTCCGCAGGACGCGCGCCTTGGCGTTGCGCCGGATCTCGCCCGACCGGACCAGCGAACCGGCGATGTTGCCGAACTTCGAGGACCGGAACACCTCGCGCACCTCCGCGGTGCCGAGCTGGACCTCCTCGTACTCCGGCTTGAGCATGCCCTTGAGGGCCGCCTCGACGTCGTCGATCGCCTGGTAGATGACCGAGTAGAACCGGACGTCGACCCCTTCGCGATCGGCCAGGTCCTCGACCCGCTCGGCGTACTTGACGTTGAACCCGATGATGATCGCGTTGTCGACCGTCGCCAGGTTGACGTCGTTCTGCGTGATCGCGCCGACACCGCGGTGGATGACCCGCAGGTCGACCTCCTCGCCGACGTCGATCTTGAGCAGCGCATCCTCGAGCGCTTCGACAGCACCCGAGACGTCTCCCTTGAGGACCAGGTTGAGGGTCTCGACCTTGCCCTGCTGGAGCGCCTGCGTGAAGTCCTCGAGGCTGATGCGCTTGCGACGCTTCGCCAGGAGGGCAGCACGCTCGGCCGTCTCACGCTTCTCGGCGATCTGCCGCGCGGTCCGCTCGTCGGGTGCCACCAGGAAGGTGTCACCGGCTCGCGGCACCGACGCCAGGCCCAGGACCATGACCGGGCGGGCCGGACCGGCCGACTCGACCGTGTCGCCGTGCTCGTCGAACATGGCACGGACACGGCCGTGGGCCGTCCCCGCCACGATCGCGTCGCCGACGTGCAGCGTCCCGGACTGGACCAGGACGGTCGCCACGGCGCCGCGCCCCTTGTCGAGGTTGGCCTCGATGGCCACACCACGCGCGTCCTTGTTCGGGTTCGCCCGCAGGTCGAGCGCCGCGTCCGCCGTCAGGAGGACCGCCTCGAGGAGCTCGTCGATGCCCTGGATCTGCTTGGCCGAGACGTCGACGAACATGGTGTCGCCGCCGTACTCCTCCGCCACCAGGTTGTACTCGGTGAGCTGCTGACGGATCTTGGCGGGGTTGGCCCCCTCCTTGTCCACCTTGTTCACCGCGACGACGATCGGCACACCGGCTGCCTGGGCGTGGTTCAACGCCTCGACCGTCTGCGGCATCACGCCGTCGTCCGCCGCGACCACGAGGATCGCGATGTCGGTGACCTGGGCACCACGGGCACGCATGGCGGTGAACGCCTCGTGGCCGGGCGTGTCGATGAAGGTGATCGGGCGGTCGACGCCCTCGTGCACGTGACGCACCTGGTAGGCACCGATGTGCTGGGTGATGCCACCCGCCTCGCCGGCCACCACGTCCGTCTTGCGGATGGCATCGAGCAGCTTGGTCTTGCCGTGGTCGACGTGACCCATGACGGTCACGACCGGCGGGCGGGCCAGGAGCTGCTCGTCCTCCTCGTCCGCGAGCTCGGCATCCAGGTCGATGTCGAAGGCCCCGAGCAGCTCGCGGTCCTCCTCCTCGGCCGAGACCATCTCGATGACGTAGCCGAGCTCGACCGCGAGGGTGCCGAA
>JAKBFW010000021.1 GCA_021833345.1 Pseudomonadota bacterium
CCCGAGAGCACCGCATGGGTCGAGGCGACGATCACGTCAGCGGCGCCGTTCTCGAACAACGCGTCGGCCGCCTGCACGATCGTCCCTGCGGTGTCGATCATGTCGTCGACGATCACGCAGGTCCGTCCCTCGACCTGACCGACCAGCTCGTGGACCTTCACCTGGTTCGGCACGCTCGGGTCGCGACGCTTGTGGATGATCGCCAGCGGGGCACCCAGGCGGTCGGACCACTGGTCGGCCAGCCGCACGCGACCTGCGTCGGGGGACACCACGGTCAGCCGGGAGCTGTCGACGCGGCGGCGGACGTAGTCCGCGAGCAGCGGCAGCGCCATGAGGTGGTCGACCGGGCCGTCGAAGAACCCCTGGATCTGCGCGGTGTGCAGGTCGACGCTCATCAGGCGGTGCGCACCGGCGGTACGGAACAGGTCCGCGACCAAACGGGCGGAGATCGGCTCGCGACCGCGGTGCTTCTTGTCCTGGCGGGCGTAGCCGTAGAACGGCGCCACGACGGTGATGGTCTTCGCGGACGCGCGCTTCAGCGCGTCGACCATGATGAGCTGCTCCATGATCCACTGGTTGATCGGCACGGCGTGGCTCTGCAGGACGAAGGTGTCGCAGCCACGCACCGACTCGCCGAACCGGACGTAGATCTCCCCGTTCGCGAAGTCGTAGGCGGTCGTCGGCACGAGGTCCGTGCCGAGCTCGGCGGCCACGGCGGCGGCGAGCTCGGGGTGCGCGCGGCCCCCGACCAGGACCAGTCGCTTCTCGCCGTCGTGGGAGATGATCCCGCTCATCGTGAGGTGTCCTTCGTGGTCGCAGCGGCGCCGGAGATCGACGGGCTGCCGTCGGTCGGCAGGTGGTCCGGGAGCTCAGGGTGCTGGTCCGGAAGCGAGGGGGGTGGCGTGGGGGTCAGCGACGATGCGGCGTGCTCCGCACGCTCCCGCTCGGCTCGCGCCTGCGGGGAGAGACCGGCCACCGGGTTCGCCGCCGTGAGAGCGCGCTCTGCTGCGAGCGCGGCCGGCGTGCCGGCGCGAGCCCGGAGCACCCACCCCTCGATGTTGCGCTGCGACCCCTGGGAGACCCCCAGGGCACCCGGCGGGACGTTGCGCCGGATGACGCTGCCGGCGCCGGTGTAGGCGCCGTCACCCACCGTCACGGGCGCGACGAACATGTTGTCGGACCCCGTGCGCGCGTACGAGCCGATCGTCGTGTGGTGCTTGTGCACACCGTCGTAGTTGACGAAGACGCTCGCCGCGCCGATGTTCGTCTGCTCACCGATGGTGGCGTCCCCGACGTACGACAGGTGGGGGACCTTGGATCCCGCGCCGATCTGGGCGTTCTTGGTCTCGACGAAGGTCCCGATCTTGCCGCCCGCACCGAGCTCGGTGCCCGGCCGGAGGTAGGAGAACGGTCCGACGGTCGCACCGGCACCGATGACCGCGAGCGACCCGTGCGTCCGCACGACCGTCGCGTCGGCGCCGACCTCCACGTCGGTCAACGTGGTGTCGGGACCGATCGTCGCCCGCTCCGCCACGGTCGTCGCACCGTGCAGCTGGGTTCCCGGCAGCAGCGTGACGTCCCGCGCGAGCGTGACGTCGACGTCGACCCACGTCGTCGCGGGGTCGACGACCGTGACGCCCTCGAGCATCCAACGCCGCAGGATCCGGCGGTTCAGCTCGGCGCGGAGCACCGCGAGCTGGGCCCGGTCGTTGACCCCCTCGACGAGGAGAGGGTCCTCGAGTCGAACGGCCCGCACGCGGCCGCCGTCGGCACGGGCCAGCGCGAGGACGTCGGTGAGGTACACCTCGCCCTGGGCGTTGTCCCGGCCGAGACGCCCGAGGCAGCCCCGCAGCACGGCGGAGTCGAACACGTACACCGACGAGTTGATCTCACGCACCGCACGCTGGGCGTCGTCCGCGTCCTTCTCCTCGACGATCGCCACGACGTCCGGGCCGCCGTCGGCGTCGCGAAGGATCCGCCCGTAGCCGGTCGGGTCGTCGACCTCGGTGGTCAGCACCGTCACCGCGTGCGCACCGGCAGCGTGCGCGGCGAGCAACGCCGACAGCGTCGCGCCGTCGAGCAGCGGGATGTCTCCGGCGAGGACGACGACGGCCCCGTCGACCGCCCCTGACGACGGCTCGGCCTCGACCGCGCCATGCCCCGAGCCCGCGTCGGCGTCGAGCACGCCGAGGCCGCACTGGACCGCCCGGCCCGTGCCCGGGATGTCGTCCTGGTCCGCGATCAGCACGTCGGCGTCGACCTCGAGGGCGTGCGCGACGACGGCCTCCCGCCCGTGCCGGACGACGACGACGACCCGAGCGGGGTCGAGGGACCGTGCGGCGGCGAGAGCATGACCGAGCATCGACCGACCCGCCAACGTGTGCAGGACCTTCGGTGTGGCCGAGCGCATTCGGGTGCCTTCACCTGCGGCGAGGACGACGACAGCAGCGGGGCGGGGGTAGGTCACGTGGCGGGACTCCCGACGGATCTGCCCGAGGTCGGATGCCTCGGGCTGCGGATCTGGCGCAGGAGCACTCTACCGCCGTGCCGGGCGGTCACGAGCCGATCGGACCGCCGACCGCGCGCTCCGCCCCCAGGATTCGAACCCGGACTGCAAGGCACCAAAGGCCTGCGTGCTGCCGTTACACCAGGGCGGAACGGCCACCGACATGGTCGGGACCAGGCCACAAGTCTGCCAGCCCGGCACGCTGATCTACGCCGCTGACATGATGGCACCGTGACCTCGGACCCGAAGCGACCCACACGTTCCCGCATGACCGGCGCCCAACGGCGGGCCCAGCTTCTCGAGGTCAGCCGGGGACTCTTCGCCGAGAAGGGGTTCGAGGGGACGAGCATCGAGGAGATCGCCATCCGGGCCGAGGTGTCCAAGCCCGTGGTGTACGAGCACTTCGGCGGGAAGGAAGGGATCTATGCGGTCGTCGTCGACCGCGAGATCCAGGCGCTCACCGGCGCGCTGACGGACGCGCTCGCCGCCGGGGGGCACCCGAAGCAGCTCGTGGAGCGCACCGCCCTCGCGCTGTTCACGTACATCGAGACGTCGACGGACGGTTTCCGCATCCTGGTCCGCGACTCACCCGTCGCTCAGGCCACCGGGACGTTCTCGAGCCTGATCGGCGACGTCGCGACGCAGGTCGAGCACCTCCTCGCGGACCAGTTCAAGCGCCGCGGGCTCGACCCTCGGACGGCGCCGCTGTACGCGCAGATGCTCGTCGGCATGGTGGCCCTCACCGGGCAGTACTGGCTCGACGCACGGTCCCCGAAGAAGGCGGACGTCGCTGCCCACCTGGTGAACCTGGCCTGGAACGGGCTGTCCGGCATGGAACGACGCCCGACCCTCCCCTACGAGGCCTGACGTCCCGTCGGCGGCACGCCACCTGGCTCCCCCGGCTGGATCACGTGGGCCCGAGGTCATGGTCCAGGTATCTCGATGTCGAGTAACCTCGCGAGATGACGACACGGCAGGGCCGGCAGCCGGACGGTGCCGACGAGGTCGACCGGATCGTCGCCGCGTGGGCGCGTGAACGACCCGACCTCGACATCGAGCCGCTGACCGTGCTGTCCCGGGTGACCCGCCTCGCACGACACCTCGACCTCGCCCGACGTGGCTCGTTCGCCCGCCACGACCTCGACACCTGGGAGTTCGACGTGCTGTCGGCCCTGCGGCGAGCCGGGCGCCCCTACCAGCTCTCGCCCGGCGCGCTGCTGACCCAGACCCTCGTCACCAGCGGCACGATGACCAACCGGATCGACCGCCTCGCCGAACGCGGCCTCGTCGTGCGTCGACCCGCCCCGGGCGACCGTCGCGGCGTCATCGTCGAGCTCACCGACCATGGACGCCTCGGTGTCGACGCGGCGATGGCGGACCTGCTCGAGGTCGAGCACCGTCTGCTCGGCACCCTCGCGCCGACTGAGCGCCAGACGCTGGCCGACCTGCTCCGACGTCTCACGAGCCCGTTCGACTCGGTCTGAGCCGACCGGCGGAGCGGGACGCCCGGCCTGGCACCGCCGGACGGCCGAGGCGATGGCGTGCTGCACCGCCGCGGGACACCTCAGCCGCTCGGTCGCTGCCACACGGCGATGTTCCCCGTCGTGGCCACCCGACTGAACGCGCCGTGCACGTACGCGATCAGCGCAGGGTCGAGCCAGGCCTCCGGCGCCCCCGCGGGCAGGAGGACCGTACGGCTCGCAGCGAGCTGTCTCTCGACCATCTGCACGACCGTCTCCGACGGCCCGTCGGTCCCCGGGACCGGGTAGCCGCCCCGCTCGGTCATCACCGTCCCGAAGAGGTCGGGCTGCCCGGGGCAGCCCGCCGCGATCGCCCGCGTCTGCGCGTCGGCCACCAGGAGGTAGCTCGGGTTCTCGGACCACGTGCACCCGGTGCGGGTCAGACCGGCCAGCAGGGCCCGGTCCTCGCGGGGACCGGAGGGCAGCGCGGGGAACGTGAGAGCGACACCGGTCAGCGCGAGGACGAGCCCACCCGCTCCGACGACCCGCACGGCGACGCGCTGCGACCGGTGCACGCGCACCGCCACCGCTCCGACGGCCGCGCCGGCGAGCAGGCAGATCGGCGGTGCGAGGAATGCCGTGTAGTGCAGGTAGTAGCTGGGCGCCGCGACCAGGGCGCCGAGGTGCACCACTGCGGCGATCGCCCACCACGCCGGGTCCGGCCAACGCGACGGGCGCGGCCACCGCAGCGAGCGCGCCCACCCGGCCGGGTTCTCGCGGGCCGGCAGATGCCCGGCACGCCTCGCGACCCGGACGGCGGCCGCGACGATCGCGACGAGCACCAGCACGACCGTGACCGCGGCCACCGCCGCGCCACGGTGGGTCGACGGATCGAGAGCCGCGATCCGCTCGTGCAGGAGCCCAGCGGTGCGCGGACGGCCGACCTGCGCCAGGACCACGTCGTCCCACATCGCCCGCGGTGCCGCCCAGGCGAACGGAAGCAGGATCGGCGCGGCGCCGACCAGCACCCAGCCGACCCACCGGACGGCGCCGCGCACCCCGTGGCGCGCGAGGACCAGCAGTCCCACCACGGCGAGGTCCAGCACGACCCAGACCTTGAACGTCACGGCGACACCGAGCGCGATCCCCGCCACCGCGAGCATCCCACCGCCGGGACGGGCGGACGTGGCCGCGGTCGATCCGTCGCGTCGTCGCGCGAGGGCCGCGAGGGCGACCAGCAGGCCCAGACCGATGAACGGCTCGAGGTAGATCGACCGCTCCGCCGCGATCGCCGGCCCCCAGAACGCGTAGGCGAGCCCTCCGGTCGCGGCCGCGACCAGCCCTCGCCTCCGCAGGATCCAGACGACCAGGGCCGCGTTGAGCACCCCGACGATCGTCACGAGCAGGCGTCCCGCGGCGAGCGCCCCCGGGTCCCCGATCACCCGCGCCAGGGCCGCCGCCGGAGCGAGCGCCAGCGCGATGCCGGGCGGGTGCACGAACAGCACGTCCCGGTACGGAAGCTGCCCGGCGATCAGGTGCTCGGCGAGCGAGAGGTGCACACCGTCGTCGTAGCCGTACTCGGCGCTGAGCATGCCGGACGCGGCGAGCGGGACGAACCGGATCGTGAACGTCACCACGGCCACCACGGCCAGGACGAGCCGCAGGCGTCCGGTGTCGCCCACGACCGTCGACCGCGGGCCGGTCACTCGGCAGCCTCGGCCACGACCATCCACTCGTCCTCGAGCGCGGCCCGCTCGGCCGCGAGCACCCGCAGCTCGGCGTCCAGTGCCAGCACCGCCTGGTGGTCCGTGGCCTGAGCCGCCATCTGGTCGTGCAGCCTCGACTCGAGCTCGCCGATCTTCGCGAGGCGGCGCTCGAGACGCCCGAGCTCCTTGCGCGCCGCGCGCACCTCGGCCTGGCTCGGCCCGGCCTCCTCGCGTCGCGCCTCGCCCGCACCGGCCGCAGACGCCGACGACACCGATGCGGCCTTCGCGGACCTCCGCAGACGCAGGTACTCCTCGACCCCTCCCGGCAGGTCCCGGATCGTGCCGTCACCCAGGAGGGCCACCTGACGGTCGCACACCCGCTCGAGCAGGTAGCGGTCGTGGGACACGACGACCAGCGTCCCGGGCCAGCCGTCGAGCAGGTCCTCGAGAGCGGCGAGGGTGTCCGTGTCGAGGTCGTTCGTCGGCTCGTCGAGCAGCAGCACGTTCGGTTCGCCGACGAGCAGCCGCAGCAGCTGCAGACGCCGACGCTCTCCCCCGGAGAGGTCGCCGACCCGGGTCCGGGCCCGCTCGCGCGGGAAGCCGAGCCGCTCCACGAGCTGCGCCGCGGTGAGCTCCTTGCCCCCGACCACGATCGACCGCCGCTCGCGCTCGACCGCTTCGACGACCACGAGGTCCTCGAGCTCGCCGAGCTCCTCGACGTCCTGGGTGAGCTGCGCGACATTCACCGTCTTCCCGCGCTTGACGCGTCCCGTGCCGGGCACGACCTCCCCTGCGAGCAGTCGCAGCAACGTCGTCTTGCCGGCGCCGTTCACGCCGACCACGCCGTAGCGGTCCCCCGGACCGAGCCGCCACGTCACGGCGCGGAACAGCGGCTCGCTCCCCGGGTACGCCAGGGTCACGTCCTCGAGGTCGAGCACGTCCTTGCCCAGCCGGGACGTCGCCATCCGCGTGAGCTCGAGCGAGTCCCGCGGCGCCGGCTCGTCCGCGATGAGCTCGGCGGCGGCGTCGAGCCGGAACTTGGGCTTCGAGGTCCGCGCCGGCGCACCGCGGCGCAGCCAGGCGAGCTCCTTGCGCAGGAGGTTGTCGCGCTTCTGCGCCGACGTCGCAGCACTCCGCTCCCGCTCGGCGCGCGCGAGCACGTACGCGGCGTAGCCACCCTCGTACTGCGCGACCGCACCGCCGCCCGCCGTGCCCGTCACCTCCCACATCCGCGTGCACACCTCGTCGAGGAACCACCTGTCGTGCGTCACGACGACGAGGGCCCCGCGACCCTGGCCGCCGGACCCGGCGAACCTGCCCTTGAGGTGCTCGGCGAGCCAGGCCACACCCTCGACGTCGAGGTGGTTCGTCGGCTCGTCGAGCGCGATCACGTCGTGGTCGCCGACGAGCAGCGCCGCGAGCGCCGTCCGACGTCGCTGCCCGCCCGACAGCGTCGCGACGTCCGCCGTCAGGTCGACGTCGGAGAGCAGACCCGCGTGCACGTCTCGCACGCGGGGGTCGGTCGCCCAGGTGTGCTCGTCGGCGATGCCGTGCACGAGCTCGCGCACCGTCGTGCCGGCGGGGAGCTCGTCACGCTGGTCGAGGAGCACGACGTCGAGGCCGCCCGCTCTCGTCACCCGTCCCGAGTCCGGCTCGCCACGCCCGGTGAGCAGCCGCAGGAGCGTCGACTTCCCTGCGCCGTTGGGTCCGACGACGCCGATGCGGGCGCCGTCGTCGATGCCCAGGCTCACCTCGTCGAGCAGGGTCCTGGTTCCGAGGGTGAGCGAGATCGAGTCCGCTCCGAGCAGGTGTGCCATGTCGTCCTGTCCGTGTGGTGCTGTCCAGCGTGTTCAGCGTGTCGTGGGGGTCGAGGGGGTCGAGGGGGTCGAGCGTGTCGAGGGGGTCGAGGGGGTCGAGCGGGGCTAGTCGACGAGGGCGCTCGGGACGACGCGCGCCCCGGCGACCGCGCCGACGGCCGTCACGACCGAGTCCGCGACATCGGCCGCGGTGAACGCCGCCGCGACCATCACCGCATGCTGGCGACTGCGTGCCAACGCGGCAACGGTCGGGCCCGACCCCGAGACGATCGCCCCGAGCGCCCCGGCGTCGATCGCGACGTCGATGGTCGCCGCGAGCTCGGGCGCGAGCACGAGCGCCGCCGGCTGCAGGTCGTTGTGCAGCGCCGCGCCGAGCGCGGCCGGGTCGCCCGCGCGCACCGCACGCAGCACCGTGCGGTCGGCGTCCGGATCCAATACCGCGCCGTCGGGCATGAGCTCGTCGAACGTCCGGTAGACGTCGACCGTGGAGAGCCCGGAGTCCCGGACCGCGAAGGCCCAGTGGTACTCGCCCCGCGTGAGCGCCGGTGTGAGCAGGTCACCGCGGCCCGACCCGATCGCGACGTGACCCATCAGCGCAAACGGCACGTCGGCGCCGAGCACCGCGGCGAGCTGTCCGAGCTCCTCGCGTGACAGGCCGGTGTCCCAGAGCGCGTCGCACGCCACCAGCGCGGCCGCGGCGTCGGCCGAGCCGCCCGCCATCCCACCGGCCACCGGGACGCCCTTGTGCAGGTGCAGGTGCACCCCGTCGACGACGCCGGCGCGGTCGGCGAGCAGGTGGGCGGCGCGCAGCGCGAGGTTGCTCGGGTCCGTCGGCACCCGATCGGACTGCCGGCCGGAGACCGTGACGACGAAACCGTCCCCCGGGCGCGCGACCACGTCCTCGTAGACCGACACGGCCTGGAACACGGTCGAGACCGGGTGGTACCCGTCGCGACGTCGCGGACCGACCCGGAGCGACAGGTTGACCTTGCCGGGCGCGCGAACGCGGACCTCTCGGTCGGCACGCGTCACGGGGAGGCTCACGTCCCCACTGTGCCAGGTCCGAGGTCGGTCGGGGCACCGGTGGCCAGCGCCTCGGCGACCCGGGCGAAGGCCTCGATGGCAAGCCGCTCTCCCCGCGCCTGGGGATCGACGCCCGCCGTCCGCACGGCACGCTCGGCCCGGTCGGCGGAGCCGGCGAGGGACGCGAGCGCCGACCGGAGCATCTTGCGGCGCTGGGCGAACGCGGCGTCGACCACCGCGAAGACCTCCTGGCGCGACACCGTCGTGACGGGTGGCTCGCGCCGCTCGAGCCGGACGAGGGCGGAGTCGACGTTCGGTACGGGCCAGAACACCGAGCGCGAGACCGTCGACGTCCGCCGGGCCGACGCGTACCAGGCGACCTTGGCCGACGGCACTCCGTAGGTGCGACTTCCCGGCGGCGCGGCAAGCCGGTCCGCGACCTCCGCCTGGACCATCACGAGCACGCGCTCGAGCGACGGGAAACGTTCGAGGAAGGTCAGCAGCACCGGGACGGAGACGTTGTACGGCAGGTTCGCGACCAGAGCGGTCGGCGCGTCGCCGGGAAGCTCGGTGAGGTCGAGCGCATCGGCCGTCACCACGGTGAGACGGTCGGTCGCCGCCACCTGCGGGAGGTGTGTGGCGACCGTCCCGGGCAGCGCGCGGGCCAGCACCGGGTCGATCTCGACCGCGACCACGCTCGCGCCGGCGTCGAGCAGCCCGAGCGTGAGCGAGCCGAGACCCGGGCCGATCTCGACCACGCGCTCCCCCGCGACGACCCCGGCCGACCGGACGATCTTGCGCACCGTCCCACCGTCGACCACGAAGTTCTGGCCGAGCGTCTTCGTCGGGCGCACGCCCAGACGCCCCGCCAGGTCCCGGATCTCGGCCGGGCCCAGCAGGGCGCCTGGGGTGTCAGTCACGACGACGAGCCTAACGGGGGTGGTGACCAGCACCGCCCGCCGGTCGGCTCAGCTCGACAGCCGCGCGCCGCAGACCGGCCACTGGCCGGCGCCCGAGCGGGCGTACAGCATCTGCGCGCGGGCGGTCTGCTCGGCGGGGGTCGCCTGCGACGGCAGCCCGGTGCCGCCGACGGCCTGCCACGTCCCCACGGAGAACTGGTACAGGCCGTAGTAGAGGCCGCTACGCGACACGATCGTCGGGTTGCCCCCGGACTCGCACAGGGCGAGTGCGGCCCAGTTGAGCGACGACGCGTTGCCGCCGACAGCGACGGGTGCCGGCGCGGCCACCGGTCGAGGCTTCGTGCCGACGGCGACGACCTGGTCGACCGGTGCCGCCGTGACCGTCGCGGAGAGCGGGTCGCGCGACGTCTCGACGCCGTCGGTCGTCGTGACGCGCTCCACGAGCGTCCGCGCCCCGTCGACACCGGCGGTGCTGACGACGCGCTGCCCGGTGTAGCGGGTCGGGTCCTGCGTGGTGACGGTCGCGAACGCGATCGCCTCGACGCGCGTGACGTCGGCGACGGCGATCCGACTGACCGTCACGGTCACCGCACCTGTGTCGTCGTGGGTCACCGCAACCTGATCGAGGTCACCGAGCGTGACGCCGAGACCCGCGAGGATGTCGGCGATCGTCCGTGAGCCACCGGCGACGACCTGCGAGGTGCCGTCGACGCGCACCGTGGCCTGACCGGCGACCTTCAGCGTCAACGAGAGCGGAACACGACCGGCGGAGGACCGCGAGGCGACGAGCCGGATGTCGCTCCCCCGCGAGGCGAAGGTCTGGAGGGCCTCCTCGGCCGTCAGCGCGGTGGTCCACACGGTCGACACGACCCCGTCCGTGGAGACCTGCACCTGGTGGGCATGCCGGACGACGATCTCCGAGCCATCGCTGAGGGCGCTGTCCGTGCTCGGTGCGACGGTGTCGCGAGGGGTCAGCCCGACGTGACGGTCGCGGAGGACGCCGTCGACGCTCCCGGCGAAGGTCGTGACGGTCGAGACCGTGCCGTCCACGTCGATCGTGACGGTCTTGTGAGCCTGGGCGTAGGCGGCGCCGGAGGAGCCGAGGATCAGGATGAACGCGATGCCGGCGATGATCGTGCGCCGCGGAGAACGGAGCGGGCGGGGCCGGCGGAGCCGGGCGGCAGCGAGGTGGACCAGGGATCGGAGGCGGGCGAGCCCGCGCAGGTGAAGGGATGGGAGGCGTGAGGGCACGCCGGTGGCAGAGGTGTGAAGTCGCACAGGTTTCCAGACGTCGGTGAACCCGGGCACGGGGGCAGGTCGCGCCCGTCGGGCGCCCAGCACGTCCAGCGATCTCTACGGTGTCGTCGCTCGTGTCAGCAGGGCCCGGAGGGGGGTCCCGCACGCTGTTCCCGGATCCCCGATCCGGCCGTCACGACCGTTCGAGAAGGGCTCGACCCGGCCGTTCGCACCCCGTCCGACCGCCACTCGGGGCGTCGTCGTCGTTGAAGGGTGACGGGTTACCGTAACCGATCCGTGACCTTGCGCCAAGTTCGGGGCGCGAGGTCGTCAGTACCAGCCGGAGGCCTGCGAGTGGCCGAGGGCGCCGCACGGAGTGCCGTAACGCCCCGCGATGTAGTTCAGTCCCCAGGTGATCTGGGTCGCCGGGTTGGTCTGCCAGTCGGCCCCGACGCTCGCCATCTTGGACCCGGGCAACGCCTGCGGGATGCCGTACGCACCGCTCGACGCGTTGCTCGCGTCCACCCGCCAGCCGCTCTCGCGGTCCCACAGCGTGAGCAGGCAGGCGAACTCGCTGTCGCCCCATCCGCGGGCCGCCACCAGCTGGTGCCCGATCTCCTGGGCGCTTCCCGGCGCGATGACGACGTTCGCCAGGCTCGGCACCGGCATCGTGCCCACCCGGATCACCTGGGTCACCGGCTCGATGGTGGTCTTGGTCGCGATCGGCGTGCGGGAGACGACGGCGCCTCCGACGACCTTGGTCGCATATGTGACGACCTCCAGACCGGCACGGCCGGCGACCTGCACGCGGCGCGCGCCCGTCGAGAGCGTCGGGTCCGGGACGTCGACCTCGGCGAACGGGACGGCCTGGGTCACGCTGTCGCCGCTCTGGGCTGCACGTGTCACCAGCACCACGAGACCATCCACAGCGGTCGCATCGAGCGGGACGGAGACCTGGTCGCCCTCGTTCAGCACGAGCCCGATCTGCCTGAGCGCGTCGCGGACGGTCGGCTCGCTGGAGATGCCGTCGATCACCTGACCGTCCACGACCAGGTGGATCGTCTTCTCCGTCGAGACGCGCAACGGTTCGCGCCCCAGCGGCTCGGACCGTGAGGCGGACAGCATCGCGTTGCCGTCCCGGACACCGAGGTCCTGGACCGCCTCACCGACCGTGAGCGCCGTCGTCCAGACGGTCCGCGTCTGACCGTCCATCACGACCTCGATCTCCCGACCGTGCCGAACGACGATGTCGCCGCCGTTCATGGCCACCGTGGAGAGCGCCGGGGTGACGGCATCCCCCGCCGCGACGGCGATGCCCGAGCCCTTGAGGACGTCCTGCACGGTCCTGCCGAATGCGGTGACGTGCACCTCGTGACCGTCGACGTCGACCGTGACGGCCTTGTGCATCACGGCGAACGCGCTCGTGCCGCCGGCGACGAGCGCCAGCACGAGCCCCTGCGCGGCGAGGCGCGCCACGCGCGGGCCCGGCGCGCGATCGGAGGTCCAACGCCGGACCGTGCCGATAAGTCCGCGTCGCCCGTCACGATCGGCCGAGGCGGCGCGGTCGCGCCTGCTCTCCGGTCGTGCCGGTTCGGACGTCACGATGGCGGGACCTCTCGGTGTCGGGCTGCGCTGTCGGGCGCCGGGCAGGTTCTGCTTCTTCGGTGCTTCAGGTGGTGCGGTGCTCCGGTTCTGCGGGGGTCAGGCTCACGGTGCTCGGGCTCGTCGCGCTCAGGAATCCCGGTGCTCGAGGCCGTCGGACGGGGCATGAAACCGGGCCGCCGGCGCACAAGACGTGTCGACCGTAACCGATCCGTGATCCGCGCCGGTAGTCGGAAGGTCCTCAGCACCGCGTCTCTCATGCGGATCTCATCCGATCGGAGCACGTCGCGATGCGTCTCGACGGGTGCTCACCAGGTGCCGTAGACCTTCTCGCTGGTCGCTGCCAAGGCCCGGCACAGCGGCTCGAGCCCCAGGTCACGGGCCTGCGCCATGGCCCGCACCGTCACCGGTACGAGCGACGGGGCATTCGGACGACCACGGTACGGATGGGGTGTGAGGTACGGCGCATCGGTCTCCACCAGAACCTGGCCGAGCGGCACCGCGCGGAGCGCCCGCCGGAGCTCCTCGTTCGCCGGGAACGTCACCGGTCCCGCGAACGAGAGGAACCAGCCGTGCTCGGCGCAGACCCGGGCCATCGCCTCGTCGCCGGAGAAGCAGTGGAACACCGTCCGTTCGGGGGCGCCGTCGCGAAGCAGGACGTCGATCACGTCCTCGTGCGCGTCGCGGTCGTGGATCTGGAGCGCGAGCCCGAGCTCCTTGGCGATCGCGACGTGTGCGCGGAACGCCTCACGTTGGACGACCCGGCCGGCCGTGCCGCCGCGGAAGTGGTCGAGGCCCGTCTCACCGATCGCCCGCACGCGGTCGTTGCCCCGGGCGACCGCCACGACCGCCGCGATCGCCTCGTCGAGGTCGACGTCGTGGTGCGGACGGAACACCGCCGTGAGCCCGTCCGGGGTCTCCTCGCTGATCCCGGCGTGCAGGACCGCCTCGTTCGGATGGATCGCGACGGCGCCGAGGAGCGCGGCGTGCTCTCGCACCGCCTGGTCGACCCAGGCCAGCGCGGGGAGCTCACAGCCGACGTGGACCGCCCGCGTGACCCCGACCTCACGTGCGCGGGCGAGGTGGTCGTCCAGGCTGAGCGGCTCGAGACCCTCGATCTCGTCCGGGAAGCCCACCACCGAGTCCAGGTGCGTGTGGTTGTCGACCACCGGGGACGGCAGCGGCTCGGGGGCCGGCGGCCAGCTGCGGTCCCGCGGTCTCGAGCGAGCCACGGCTCAGCCCCCGACCGGGTCCCCGAGCCGCGGGAAGAGCGAGGCACCCTTCGTCACGATCGTGCCCGCCGGCAGCCGGCCGAACCGCGCGGCCTCGGCGATCGGCTGCGCATCGAGCGGACCGAGCGGCGCCTCGGCGCCCAGCAGCTCCCACAGGGCCTGGGTGGACCGGGGCATCACCGGGTGCAGCAGCACCGCGAGGGCGCGCAGGGACTCCGCGGCGGTCACGAGGATCGTCGCGAGCCGGCCGTCGGTCGGGTACGTGCCGTCCTCGTGCACCTCGGCCTTCGCCACCGACCACGGCGCCAGCTGCGTCAGGTACCCGTTGGTCGCCTCGACGAGCGTCCACACGGAGGCGATCGCCTCGTGGAGAGCGAGCCGGTCCATCGCCGCCTCGGCATCGGCCACGGCGGTCGCCGCCACGGTCGCGACGGCGTCCTCGCTCGGACCGTTCGCACCCCCGACCGGCAGCACCCCACCGAAGTACGTGCCGACCATCGCCGCTACGCGCGACGCGAGGTTGCCGAATCCGTTCGCCAGCTCGGCGTTGTACCGCGCGGCCAGGTCCTCCCAGGAGAACGAGCCGTCCTGCCCGAACGGGATGGCGCGCAGGAAGTAGTACCGGAACGCGTCCGACCCGAAGTGGTCGATGATCTCGCTCGGGGCTATCCCGGTCAGCTTCGTCTTGCTCATCTTCTCGCCGCCCACGAGCAGCCACCCGTGCGCGAACACCTGCCTCGGGAGTTCGAGGCCCGCCGCCATCAGCATCGCCGGCCAGATGACCGCGTGGAACCGCAGGATGTCCTTGCCGACCAGGTGCACGTCGGCCGGCCACGTGCGCCCGAACAGCGCCTGGTCGGCCGGGTCCTCGCTGTCGAGACCGACCGCCGTCGCGTAGTTCAGCAGCGCGTCGAACCACACGTACAGGACGTGGGTCGTGTCCCACGGGATCGGGATGCCCCAGTCGAACGTGTTCCGCGAGATCGACAGGTCCTGGAGACCCTGCCGGACGAACGCGAGCACCTCGTTGCGGGCGCTCGCCGGCTGCACGAACGTCGGGTTCGCCTCGTAGAAGTCGAGCAGCCGCTGGGTGTACGCGCTCATCCGGAAGAAGTAGTTCTGCTCCGAGAGCATCTCGACCGGGCGCCCGTGGATCGCGCAGACCTGCTGCCCCTCGAACTCCCCCGTCCCCGCGACCAGGTCTCCGGGGAGCTTGTACTCCTCGCAGCCGACGCAGTACGGGCCCTCATAGGATCCCGCGTAGATCTCACCCTTGTCGTACAGGTCCTGGATGAACGCTTGTACCCGCGTGGTGTGGCGGTCCTGGGTCGTCCGGATGAAGTCGTCGTTGGCCACGTCGAGCGTGGTGAGCACGGGCTTCCAGGCGGTCTCGACGAGGCGGTCGGCCCACTCCTGCGGGCTCACGCCGTTCGCGTCGGCGGTGCGCATGACCTTCTGGCCGTGCTCGTCCGTGCCGGTCAGGAACCACACCGGCTCCTGGCGCTGGCGGTGCCACCGGGTGATGACGTCCGCCGCCACGGTCGTGTACGCGTGCCCGATGTGCGGGGCGTCGTTCACGTAGTAGATCGGCGTCGTCAGGTAGAAGGACGAGGGGGCAGACATGCGCCCATCGTAGGGGCGCCCCGCGTCCACGATCGCCGCTGCCCGCCGCCACCGCCGCCCGACCCGACGCCGCGCTCCGCGCCGCACCGCCCGCATCCGACCCGCCCGCAGCCGACCCGCCCGCAGCTGACCCGACGTCGCGCTCCGCGCCGCACCGGCGACCTATGTGGTCCATGTGACGGGAGTGACGCCCCACCGGTCACTTCCACCTCGCCAGTCACGCACGCGGCGCGGAGCGCCGGCCCCCGTCAGCCAGAACTGCCCGCACGTCAGCGACGAGGCGGCTCGGGTCGCGCACCACATCCTCGAAGCTGAAGCGAAGGACGACCCAGCCCTGCTTGGCCAGCTCTCGGTCGCGGCGGCGGTCCTCACGGAACTGCGACCGATCGGAGTGGTAGCGGAAGCCGTCGGTCTCGACGACCACGAACCCTTCGACCAGCAGGTCGACCCGTCCGACCCCGAGGATCCGGACCTGGGGTTCGACGCGCAGGCCCTCCTGGCGGAGAACGAGCCGCGCGAGGGTCTCCGCCGGGGACTGGCTCCGGCCGTCCACGAGTCCGAGGACGAGACGCGCACGGACCGGGGCCGTCGGCGGCAGGGCGGCACGGAGCTCGTCGACGGTCACGAGTCCGCGGTTCAGCGCCGAGTCGACGGTCACGACCGCCCGATCGCCGGGTTGACACTGCAGCACCCGCGCGAGCGCGGACGCCAGTGGTGCGACTCTGGCCGACGGAGCCGGGATGAGATGTGGCATCGTTCCTGTCAGCCGGGCCGATCCCGGTCTGGTCGCGGATCGGTTGTCGCGCGGCAGGCCCGGTGAGGCCCTTGTCGGTGGAGCCGCGCGCACCAGGTGGCTCGGCGCTTCACGAGCCCTCGAGCTGGACGGCAGGAGCAGCGAGGGCGGAGAGCTCTGGCCCAGCGGTGCCGCCTCGCGGTGGATCACCACCGTGTCACCGTCACGAAGCCCCGGACGGCTCGTCCCCCGCTGTCGTGGGACGGACAGGTGCACCCGGTCGGACCGATGGAGGACCGTCAGGCCGTACAGGTCTGCGGCCGAGACGCACGTGACCTCGGCACGGAACACCGTCGCGGCGATGATCTCCCGGCCGACTCCCGGCACGGCGTAGCACCCGCGATGCACCCGCCGAACGGACCCGCACGCGACCAGCCGCTCGAGCTCGCTTCGGTCGCCCGGTCGCTCGACGAGCTCGGAGAATCGTCCGCACCCGCCGAGCTCCGCCAGGCGCCGCAAGATCGTCATCCGGACACCGTGCGGCCCGCGCCGTCCGGGGCTATGACGCCGCAGAGCATCACGTTGACGATCAACCGGGTGGGCGCGCTGTGCACGGCTCACGGACCGTGCAGGCACCAGGCCCGACCCCGTCGGCACTCCGCGCCGCACGTGTGACACGAGAGGCGCGTGGGACAGGTGTGTCGTCTCAACCGCACCAACGCCCGCAGCGGCACCCCCTGCGGCGCGGGGCGCGCAGGTGCGGCGCGGGGCGCGCAGGTGCGGGCGGCCACCGCGGGGATGCGGGGCTCAGGTGAGGCGGGTGAGGCCCTTGCGGAGGCCACGGACGGCCTGGGCGATGCGCTGCTCGTTCTCGATCAGCGCGAAGCGCACGTGGCCGTCACCGCCGGGACCGAAGCCCGTGCCCGGCGAGACCGCGACGTCGCAGTCGCGCACGAGCAGCTCGGCGAACTCCACGGACCCCATGTCGCGGTACGGCTCCGGGATCCGTGCCCAGGCGAACATCGTGCCGCGCGGTCGCAGGATGTCCCAGCCGATACGGCCGAGCCCGTCGACCAGGGCGTTGCGTCGAGACTCGTAGATCGGGCTCAGCTCGGTCGGGTACTCCGCCGCCTCGTTGAGCGTCACGGTCGCCGCGATCTGGATCGGCTGGAAGGTGCCGTAGTCCAGGTAGCTCTTGAGCTTCGCCAACGCGCCCACGACGTCCGACCGTCCGACCAGGAAGGCGACGCGCCAGCCGGCCATCGAGAACGACTTGGTCATCGAGTAGAGCTCGACGGCGACCTCCTTCGCCCCGACGCACTGCATGATCGACGGTGGCGTCCACCCGTCGAAGCACATGTCCGCGTACGCGAGGTCGTGCACCAGCACGACGTCCCGCTCGCGGGCCCAGTCGACGAGTCGTTGCAGGTCGGCGAGCTCGACCGTCGTGGTCGTCGGGTTGTGCGGGAACGACAGGACCACCACCCGCGGCTTGGGCCACCCGAGCTCCCAGGCCTCCATCACCCGGTCGATGTACCCCGACCCGTCCGTCCCGTCGCCGATCGGCACCTGCCGGGCATCGGCGCCCGCGAAGTACGGACCCCAGATGTGGATCGGGTAGCTCGGCGTCGGCACGATCGCGGCGTCTCCGGGCTGCAGGAGCACCCACATGAGGTGGCTGAAGCCCTCCTTCGCGCCGATCGTCGAGATGATCTCGGTCTCCGGGTCGAGCGAGACCCCGAACCGCCGGAGGTAGAGGTCCGCGACCGCCTGCCGCAGCTTCGGGATGCCTCGCGAGGACGAGTACCGGTGGTTGCGCGGCACCTGGGCGGCCTGGACGAGCTTGTCGACGGCGATCTGGGGGCTCGGCAGGTCCGGGTTCCCGAACCCGAGGTCGATCACGTCGTGCCCGGCGCGGCGCGCCTCGAGCTTCAACGAGTCGATGATCGTGAAGACGTACGGCGGCAGGCCAGGGATGCGACGGAACTCCATGCGGACGACGGTAGTGCGTCCGACCCTCGGAGCGCCGACACTGGGACCCTCTGCACAGGTCGAGCCCCGGAGGTCCACGTGACGGCCACATCGAGACGAGCGCTGCTGGTGGTCGACGTGCAGCCGACGTTCTGCGAAGGCGGGTCGCTGGGCGTCGACGGCGGCGACGCGGTCGCCCGAGCTGTCGCGCACCACGCGGCGCAGCACCGGGACCGCTACGTCGCCGTCGTGACCACGCAGGACTGGCACGTCGACCCGGGACCGCACTTCAGCGAGGACCCCGACTACGTCGACACGTGGCCGCCGCACGGGGTCGCCGGTACCGCGGAGGCGGAGCTGCACCCTGCGCTGGCCGACCTGCACCCGGACGCCGGCGTCAAGAAGGGTGCCTACGTCGCGGCGTACTCGGGGTTCGAGGGTGCCGACGAGGACGGACGGTCGCTCGAGGCGATCCTTCGGGCGCGGGGCGTCACGGCGGTCGACGTCGTCGGGATCGCCGAGTCGCACTGCGTGAAGGCCACGGCGCTCGATGCGCTCGCGCTCGGGCTGGACGTCCGGGTGCTCACCGACCTGACGGTTCCGGTCACCCCCGAGCAGGGTGAGCAGGCGCGCGACGAGCTCCGGCGCGCGGGTGTCGAGCTGCGTGAGTCGTCCGCGGTGTGACGCCCGCGTGCGCCGGAGACGCAACCGCAGACCGGGGCCCGCCGCGCCGTCGTCCCGGGCCCGCGCCGACCGTCGTCGCACCATCGCCCTCGCCAGCCGTCGCCGTCGCCAGCCATCGCCGGCCATCGCCGTCGCCAGCCGTCGCCGTCGCCGTCGCCAGCCATCGCCCTCGCCGGCCGTCCGCGGTGCCGCGTCTGCGCGCCGTCAGGCGGCCTGCGGGTCGGGCAGCGGCTCCGGCCGCCCAAGGTGGAACCCCTGCCCGAACGGCACGCCGAGCTCCCGCAGGCAGTCGAGCTCACCGGCGGTCTCGACTCCCTCGGCGACGACCGACGCGCCCAGGTCGGCGGCGAAGGTCAGCAGCGCGGCGGCGAGGGACCGGCGACGCACGTCGTGCGAGATCCCGTGCACCATGCTCAGGTCGAGCTTGATCAGCTCGGGCGCGAGCACGAGGACGTGCCGCATGCTCGCGAACCCCGCCCCGACGTCGTCGACCGCGATCCGCAGACCGGCCGCTCGGAGCGGGGCGAGCACCTCGCCGAGGGCGCCGTAGTCGGACACGTGGGTGTGCTCGGTGATCTCCAGCACCAGGCGCTCGAGCGGCTGCCCGAGCAGGGTCGCAGTGAAGTCGGGCAGCAGGATCGTCGCCGGTGACACGTTGAGCGACAGGAAGCCGGGGGCGTGCGGCAGCCCGACGAGCGCGCTACGGATCGCCCGGAGCTCGAGCTCGGCCCCGTGACCGGCGCCGGTCGCCCGGGCGAACCACTGCTCGGGCGGGCGCACGCTCCCGGCGAACCGGGACAGGGCCTCGACGCCGGCATGCCTGAGCTCGGCCAGCGCGACGACGGGCTGGTAGACGATCTGCGGACCCCCACGACCCATGAGGTCCCGGTAGTCGTGCACGAACGCGCGGTCCTCGGCCTCGGACCGGTCCTGCTCGGTGAGTGCCTCGACGACCTGCTGGGCGAGCACCTGCAACCTCGCGAGCTCACGCGCGCCGACGTCGTCCCGCACCACGTGCGCGATCGCACCGAGGACGCCGAAGACCACCCCGTCGGCACGCCGCAGCGGCACCCCGAGGTACGCCCGCGTCGCGGGGTCGAGGGGGGTCCGGACGATGGACGGTGCGGGGAGGGTGGCGACGTCGGCGATCGCCGCGGGCACTCGGCCGTCCACGACGAGACGCGCGAGCGACCCCTCGTCCTCCTCCGAGGAGCCGGCGAGGCTCCGCACGCCGGTCGCCACCGCAGCGTTCACGATGCGGTGCCGGCCGGCCGCGAACCGTCCGACCACCACCTGGTCCAGCCCGAGATGGTCCCGCACGCTCTCGAGCTCCGCGTCGATCGTCCGTCCGGTCGCGGTCCGCGTCGACTCGTCGGGAACGACGGCCTTGAGATCGCCGAACCGCCCGAAGAGGCGGGCGCTCTCCGACTCGTGGGCGATCACGGTGCCGATGACGCGCGCCACGACCTGCGCGTGCGGGACGGCGGCGACGAGCTGCTCCTCCGGGAAGGTCCGCGACAGACCGCAGAGCACTCCCAACGGGCGCCGCTCCGGGGTCAGGATGGGGATCCCGACCACGCCCTGCGCGCCGGAACGGATCCCGGCCTCGAAACGGCGCCGTTCCTCGGGCACCTCGTCGAGGTGGGGGAGGACGACGACGGTTCCCTCGCGCGCCACGGTCGCGCTGAGCTGCCACGCCCACGCCGGAACGGTCTCGGCGAAGCCGAACGCGGTCGCGTGGTGCGTCGTCCCGAGCACGACGGGGACGTCGTCGGAGGTGCCGACAGCGACCCACACGTCGAACCCGGATCGGTGGATGAGGTCGTCGAGGAGCAGGCTGACGGCAGACGTGCGCCGTGCCGTCCCTGCCATCCCGCGATCCCCCGACTCATGGGGCGCCGCGCGACGCCCGTCACCTCCTCATCGGCACGTCGGGGCGACTCCTGAATCGGCGGTCTCGACCGGCGCAGCGTGCGGCAGCAGGCACGTCGGCGCGACGGAGGTGCCTGCAGCGAAGGACCGCTCGACGCACGCCCCGGCACGGCGCCAGACCGCACGACCGCCCGTGGGCTCAGCCTCGCCGCGTCAGCGCGGCCGCGTACAGGTCGCGCTTGGAGGCCCCAGCGGCGTCGGCGACCTCCCGGACCGCCTCCTTGAGCCGCTCTCCGGTGTCGACCCGCGCGAGCACCTCGGCGACGAGGGTCGCGACCGGGGTCGCCGACGCCTGCGGCGACCCCGCGACGACGACGGAGATCTCGCCACGGACCTCACCCTCACCGGTCCAGGCGACAAGCTCCGCCAACGTCGCCCGCCGCACCTCCTCGTACGTCTTGGTGAGCTCGCGGCACACGGCGGCGGGACGGTCCGCTCCGAACGCGACGACCATTGCCTCGAGCGCGGCTCCCAGCCGGTGCGGCGCCTCGAAGAACACCATGGTCCGGCGCTCTCCCGCGAGCTCCGCGAGCGCCCGGGTGCGCTCACCGGGCTTGCGGGGCAGGAAGCCCTCGAAGCAGAACCGGTCGGTCGGCAGTCCCGACAGCGCGAGCGCGGTCAGCACCGCGCTGGGCCCCGGGGCCGCGGTCACCGGGAGCCCGGCGGCGACGGCGGCGGCCACGACCCGGAATCCCGGGTCCGAGACCGCGGGCATGCCCGCGTCGGTGACGACCAGCACCGTGCCGCCGCCGGCGACGACATCGAGCAGCTCCTGCGCGCGGGCCGTCTCGTTGTGCTCGTGGTAGCTGACGACCCGACCGCCGATCCGCACCCCCATGCGCGACGCCAGGGCGTGCAGACGCCGGGTGTCCTCCGCGGCGACGACGTCGGCCTCGACGAGGAGCCGCCGCAGCCGCAGCGACGCGTCCTCGACGTCGCCGATCGGGGTGGCGGCGAGGACGAGGCGACCGGTCATGGCTCCCAGCCTGCCATCTCCCGTCCGCTGCTCAACGAGCGCCCCTACGATGGCGCGGTGACGACGACCCCGGAGCACCCGGTCCCAGCGGACGACACCCCGGGGGTTCCGCGCATCGTGCCGCGCCCGACCGTACCCGGCGGCCCCCCTGACCCGGTCGCGGAGGCCGGACGCCACCAGGAGCCGAGCGCGCGCCACGCCGCGGCAGGACCCGCGGACGCCCTGCCGGACCGGTCGCTCCACGGCGACCGCGCGGTCATCGGTGGACGCGTCGACCACCGTGCTCCGGCCGTCGACTCCCCCCCGTCCGAGCCGGGTACCGCCGGCCCGGCGAGCACCGAGCGCCGCCTGCTCGGGCGGCTCCTCGGCGAGGACCGGCTCCAGCTCGGAGCCGGCGCCCACGACCGGCTGTGGGGCTGGCTCGGCCCGCTGCTTGTGACGGTGCTGGCCGGTGTCGCGCGGTTCGCCGACCTCGGGCGGCCGCATGCGCTCGTCTTCGACGAGACGTACTACGTCAAGCAGGCGTACACGCTGCTGAAGGTCGGCTACGAGGCCCGCTGGCCCGACAACCCGAACCCGGCGTTCGAGGCCGGGAACCTCCACACCTTCCTGACCCAGGCCGACTACGCGGTGCACCCTCCGGTCGGCAAGTGGCTGATCGCGTTCGGCATGCAGCTGTTCGGGCCGGCGAGCTCGTTCGGCTGGCGGTTCAGCGTGGCGGTCGCCGGCACGCTCGCCGTGTGGATGATCGCCCGGATCGCGCGCCGGCTCTTCGCGTCGACGGCCCTGGGGGTCATCGCGGGCGGCCTGTTCGCGGTCGACGGCGAGGCGATCGTGCACTCCCGCACGGGACTGCTCGACCAGTTCGTGATGTTCTTCGCCCTGGCGGCATTCGGTGCGCTGCTGCTCGACCGCGAGCAGTCCCGGCGGCGGCTTGCGGCGGGTGCCGCGCGGGTGATCGACGCAGGCGGCGAGCTCGGCTGGTCGAGCGTCCGTCTCGGGGTGCGCTGGTGGCGCGTGACGGCTGCCGTCCTCCTCGGCCTGTGCATCGGCACGAAGTGGTCCGGCATCTACTTCCTCGCGGTGTTCGGCGTGCTGAGCGTCGCGTGGGACCTCACCGCCCGTCGTGCGATCGGGCAACGCCGCTGGGCCCTGACGACTCTCGGCCGCGATGCGATCCCGGCGGGTCTCGCGATGGTGACCATCGCGTTCGCGACGTACCTGGCGACATGGACCGTCTGGTTCCGGACACCGGGTGCGTACATGCGGCAGTGGGCCGTGCAGCACCCGGGAGAGGGCGCCCAGTGGCTGCCCCCGGCGCTCCGGTCCCTGCTCCAGTACCACGCCGACATGTGGCACTTCCACAACACGCTCCAGACGCCGCACCCGTACGCGGCCTCGCCCCTCGGCTGGCTCGTCCAGTGGCGGCCGACGTCCATGTACTACCCGGACTCGGTGTCCGGTCTGGACGCCACGGCCTCCCAGGCGCTGTGCGGGTCGGACCGCTGCTCGCAGGCCATCACCTCGCTCGGCAACCCGCTGATCTGGTGGGCGGCGACCGCGGCGATCGTGGTGGCGCTCGTCTGGCTCGTGCGCCGGTACGACTGGCGGGCGGGGGCCGCGCTCGTCGGGATCGGTGCCGGCTGGCTGCCGTGGCTCGGCTACGCGCACCGGACGATCTTCACGTTCTACTCGATCGCGTTCGCTCCGTGGATGGTGCTCACCCTGACGTTCGTGATCGGGATCGTCCTGGGGACCCGGGACGACGACGCGCGGCGACGACGCCTCGGTCGGTGGTGGGTCGGTGGGTTCCTGGTGCTCGTGGTGCTCGTGAGCGCGTTCTTCTACCCGATCTGGACCGCGCAGGTGGTGCCGTACTGGTTCTGGCGGCTCCACATGTGGCTGCCGAGCTGGATCTGATCGCGCCCCTGCTACCAGTCGACCTGCGGCGACGGGTACCAGCGGACACCGATCAGGTCCCAGTAGTCACGGTGCGCCGCGACGCGTCGCCGGTACGAGTCCCAGCTGCGCCGACCGGCTGCGGTCCACGCGACCTCGGCGACGGCGGTGAGGCGGGGCAGGAGCATCTCGGTGAGCTCGTCGACCGTGGTCAGGGTCTCGGTCCAGATGGCGGCCTCGACACCGATCACCGACTCCGTGCGGAGGCCGGGGACGAGGAGGGTCGGATCCCAGTCGTACGCGTCGCGCAGCTCGATGTGGCCGGCCCACTCGAGACCACGCGGGTACGCCGCGTCGTACTTCATGTCGAGGTACGCCCGCGACCCTGGCGACATGAGCACGCGGCAGCCCGCCGCTGCGGCGGCCACGAGCTCCGCCTGGCCGGTCCGGGGGTCCCAGTACTGCAGCACGCTCCCGGGCGCGAGCGGCACCCCGGCGGCCTCCTGCCAGGCGACCACGACCTTCCCGGCGTCCCGCACCGCGTCGTGGGCGATCCCTACGAGAGCCGCGTACTCGTCGGGTTCGAGGCCCAGGACCTCGTCGCCGCCGAGGTGCACGTACGGCCCCGGTGTCATCGCGGCGGCATCGGTGAAGACGTCCTGCAGGAATCGCCGGGTCGCCGGGAGCCCGGCGGACAGCCGGCTGAAGCCCACCTCGATCCCCGTGTAGGCCTCCGCCGGCTCGCCGGACGGCGTGAGCTCGCCGTACGCGTGCAGCGCCGCGTTGACGTGACCGGGGACGTCGATCTCGGGGACGACGGTGATGCCGCGGGACGCAGCGAACGCCACGATCCGCCGGTACTCGTCCGACGTGTAGTACCCACCCGGGGCACCGTGCACGGCCGAGCCTGCCGACCTCTCGACCAGGCCCGGGCGTGACGCCACGTCGAGCCGCCACCCCTGGTCGTCGGTGAGGTGCAGGTGCAGGACGTTGAGCTTGTAGTACCCCATGAGGGACATCACGAGCTCGATGTCCTCGACCGGGTAGAAGTGCCGCGCCACGTCGACGCTCAACCCGCGCCACGCGAACCGTGGCGCGTCCTCGACCCGGAGCGCCGGGGCGTACACGAGACCCGAGGGGTCCGAGCACAGGGTCTGGCGCAACGTCACGACGCCGTAGTAGAGGCCGGTCACCGCCGGCGCACGCACCACGGCGCGTCGGTGGTCGACCACGAGCGAGTACCGCTCGGCCGGGTCGGCGTCGACCGGGCCCGCAGCAGGGTCCAGGCGGAGCTCGATGAGGTGGTCCCGCCCGTCGTCGGCCGAGAGCATGTCGACCGGCCCGATGCCGATCCGCTCGGCGAGGCGTGCCACGTACACGCCGAGCGCGATCTCCGCCGGGTGGGGGCCGACGAGCAGTCCGACACCTGCCCCCAGGCCCAGGCCCGGACCGTCGCCGGGTTCCACGTAGCGCGGCGCTGGGACGATCGACACGGACTCGGGCACGGTGGACGGCTCTCGCTCGGGTGGTGGACGACGTGGCAGAAGTCCAGGTCACGCTAGGCGCACCGCCCGCGTGCAGCCAACCGGTTGGGCCGTCCGAGGGATGCGCGCCGTCAGGCCGTGGCCGCGACCCGGACGAGCATCTTGCCCGTGTTCTCGCCGCGCATGAGCCCGAGGAAGGCCGCGACGGCGTTCTCGATGCCGTCGACGACGGTCTCGTCGAACACGACGTCGCCTGCCGTGAGCCACCCGACCATGTCGGTGCTGAACGCCGGGAAGTGCTGCGTGTAGTGACCGACCGTGAATCCCTGCAGGGTCAGCCCCCGCGTGATGAGGTTGCCGATGTTCCGGGGTCCCGCGGCGGCGCCGGTCTCGTTGTACTGCGAGATCGCTCCGCACAGCGCCGCGCGTCCGCCGTCGTTGAACGCGTCGAGAGCGGCCTCGAGGTGCTCGCCTCCGACGTTGTCGAAGTACACGTCGATGCCGTCCGGCGCCGCCGCGGCGAGCTGACCCGCGACGTCGCCGTCCTTGTAGTTGAACGCCGTGTCGAAGCCGTAGCGCTCGGTCAGCAGCGCAACCTTCTCGGGCGATCCTGCCGAGCCGATCACGCGAGCGGCGCCCGAGAGCCGGGCGATCTGTCCCACCATCGAGCCGACGGCGCCGGCCGCACCGGAGACGAACACCGTCTCGCCGGGCACGAGATGCGCGATCTCGCGAAGGCCGACGTAGGCCGTGAGGGCGGTCATCCCGAGCACGCCGAGGTAGGCGGAGACCGGGACCCCGGGGATCTCCGGGACGACGCGGAACCCGGTCGCGTCATCCTGGGCGACGTCCCGCCAGCCGAGCTGGTGCACGACGACCGAGCCGACCGGCACGTCGTCGGACGTGGACGCGACGACCCGACCGACCGCACCACCGGTCATGGTCTCGCCGAGGACGTACGGCGGCGTGTACGACTTCCTGTCGTTCATCCGGCCGCGCATGTACGGGTCGACGGACAGGAACTCGTTGCGCACGCGGACCTGACCCGGTGCGAGCTCGCCGAGCGAGACCTGGACCGTGCGGAAGTCCGATGCGGTCGGCCACCCGACCGGGCGGGCGACGAGCTGGACCTGGGTGCTGACGACCGACGACATGGTGTCCATCCTTTGCTGAATTCTGAAACGATCGGTCTACTATAGGCACGTCGGCGGCGGATGCCGCGACGAGGAGGTGACCGTGTGGGGCGCAACCAGACCTTCGAGACCACGACCGTCGTCGCCGCGGCCCGTGACGTGTTCTGGGGCCGGGGCTACGAGGCGACCTCGGTGGCCGACCTGGAAGAGGCGACCGGCATCAACCGGTCGAGCCTCTACCACGCGTTCGGCAGCAAGCGCGGGCTGTTCGACGCCGCGGTCCAGGACTACCTCGACACGGTCATCCGGCCCCGACTGCGCGTCCTGACCGGCCCGACCGCCGGACGCCTCGGGCTGCTCGCGTACGTCGACGGCCTACGGTCGGCGGTCCAGGCCCTGCCCGAGGACTCGCCTCGGCGCGGGTGCCTCCTGGTCAACTGCGCCGCAGGGCTCGCCGGGCACGACGACGCCGCGCGTGCCGTGGTCGACGACTACCGCGCCGAGCTGACCGCGGCCCTGCGACATTCGCTCTCCGTCGCGGGCGCACCCGACGAGATCGACGAGGAGGCGATCGTCCTCTCCTCGCTCACGATCAGCGCCATGCTGCTCGCCCGGATCAACCGCGACGCGGCCGACCTCGTCCTCGGCACCGCCCGCCGCCACGTCCTGGAGTGGACTGCCGACAACCGGTGACGTGCCGGCAACCCGACCTGCGCCGCACGCGTTCCGATATCGTCGAGTCCTCAGCGTGCCCGGCGTCCGGCAGGAGCCCACCATGTCCGTGATCCCCGCAAACCCGCGCCACATCGCGCTCGTCGCCCACGACAACAAGAAGGTCGACCTGCTGCAGTGGGCCGAGTTCAACCGAGGGACTCTCGCCCACCATCAGCTGTACGCCACCGGCACCACCGGGACGATGCTCGAGTACGAGCTCGGCCTGCACGTCACGAGGTTCCTGTCCGGCCCGCTCGGCGGTGACCAGCAGATCGGCGCCAAGATCGCCGAGGGTGTCATCACGATGCTGATCTTCTTCTGGGACCCGCTCGAGCCGCAGCCGCACGACCCCGACGTCAAGGCGCTGCTGCGCATCGCGACGGTCTGGAACGTGCCGATGGCGTGCAACACGGCGTCGGCCGACCTGATGATCTCCTCACCACTGCTCTCGAGCGACTACCAGGTCGTCCGCCCCGACCTCGGTCCGCGCGGCTGGGACGGCACGGCGCCGGTCGAGGGCTGACCGCGTCACGGCGCCGGTACGTCC
>JAKBFW010000154.1:0-3097 GCA_021833345.1 Pseudomonadota bacterium
GGGTAGCCGGTCGGCGCGCGCGAGGCGCGAGGCGTCGGACCGGTGGGCCGCACGCCTGCCCTCGTCACCCCGCCGCGATCCGCGCCGCGGCCTCGGCGTACCGATCGAGGACGATCTCGACGAGGAGCGGGTCCGGCGCCAGGGGCTCCGTGACGGCATCCGCCCCGGACTCACGGAGCCGGTCGTGGAAGAACCCGGGTGCGAGCAGGTAGGACGCCACGACGACGCGCGCGGCACCCGCGCGGCGGGCCTCGCCCACCGCGTCCCGGACCCGTGGCACCGCGGCGGATCCGTACCCGGCCGTCACCGGACCCATCGGCCAGGCCGCGCGCAGGCCCTCGACGACTCGCGCGACCGCGACGGCCGCGCGTGGGTCGGTCGACCCCGCCGCCGCGCACACGATCGCGTCCCCCGGGCGCGCGCCCACGGCCTCGAGCCGGTCGACGAGGATCCGGACGAGTCGATCGTCCGGTCCGAGGGTGGCCGCGCTCGTCGCGCGCCGACCCGCCACCGCGGCGGCGATGTCGACGCCGACATGGAAACCGGTGGACATCAGCAGCGGCACGACGACCGCGGAACCGCGACCCCGCATCGCCTCACGGACCGCGTCCGCGATCGCCGGCTTCTGGAGGTCGACGAACGCCTCGCGGACGTCCAGGTCGGGGCGCGCCCGGCGGACGTCCGCGAGGATCGCGCGCACGGTGGCGCGGCCGTCCGGGTTGTCAGTGCCGTGGGAGCACCCGATCAGGACCGGGGGACGGGCGGCACTCGTCGGGTCGGAATCCGGCGTGTGGTCCACGTCGCCATTGTCGCGTGGATGTCGGCGGGCGCGCGGGTCCCATGACGAGCCGTCGAGAGGGTCTGCTCGCCACCGGCTCGGCGACGGACCGCCGGCTCGACCCGATCAGGCGATGTCGCGCTTGCCGATGCGGACCCTCCAGACCTCGGGTCCCTCCTCGAGGTAGTCCCAGGTGAACTGGTCGGTGTTCTCCGCGGCGAGCTGGTAGTACAGCGGCTTCGGGTCGTGGTCGTTGACCAGCACGAACGCGGTGCCCGCGGGCAGCTCGGCGAACGTCTCGAAGATGAGGCCGTGGCGGTCGCGGGGGGTCTCGCTGCGGACGTCGAGGGTGCTGTCGTCCTGGGTCATGGTGGGCTCCGGTGTGGTCGGTGTGGTCGGTGTGGTCGGTGTGGCTGGTGTGGCTGGTGTGGACGGTGCCGGCCGTGGGGTCGCGGTCGGCGGCGCGGGTGGCACGACCTCGGTCGGGTGCTGCTTCTCGAGCCGTGCGGCGTGGTGCATCGCGCCGTCGAGCCGCTGGGCCTGGGCCGGGTGGGTCGAGCGGAGCAGCACCCACGCGTCGGCCGCGAGGCGTCCGGCCTGGTGCGGGTGACCGGCCTCGGCGAGCTGCCGGCAGGCGCGCGCGACGGTCCGGGTCAGGCCGTCGACGAGGGCGTCGGCCTCAGGCGGCACGGGTGATCTCCACCCGCCAGATCTCCGGACCGGTCTCCTGGTACGTCCAGACGAACCGGTCGGGCCACAGGGCCTCGGTCTGGTAGCGCAGGGGCAGCGGGTCGTGGTCGTTGACGATCGTGAAGGAGGCCCCCGGCGCGAGCGAGTCGAGCCGGCCGAAGATGATCTCGTGGCGGCCGCCGTGCGGGAGGGTGCGGACGTCGAGCTCGGCCGGCTCGGCGTCGGCGCCGAGGATCGCGTGCATGCCGTCGAGCGCCGCGGCCAGGTCGACCCCGGCCTCGTCGAGCGCGGGCAGCAGCAGGTCGTTCTCCTTGGCCAGGTGCACCGCGAAGAGGGCGTGCGCGGCGGACGCGGCGGCGGCCATGGACACCGGGTCGGTGGCCGCGCGGAGGTCGTCGACCAGGGTGGCCAGCGCGCGGTGCTCGGCGATCATCCCGGCGACGAGCAGCCGGGTCGGGTCGCGGTCGGCGCCCGCGCTGTACAGGGCGACCTCCTCGGCCTGGGCGTGAGGGAGCAGCTCGCCGGTGAACCAGGCCACGAGTGCCGTGCGCGCCGCGTCCGGCTGGCCGGCGCGTGCGTGCTCGAGGACCCGTGCGGTCAGCGTCCGAAGCTCGTCGGCCAGGGCTGCGTGGTGCCGTTCGATCGCCGCGACGACCCGACCGTTCGGCGTGAGGGGTGCCGCGCCGCCGGCTCCGTCGATCGGGGGAGTGGAGGAGATCTGGTACGTCTCGGTCGGCATGGTGACTCCTGGAGGGGCTCGGCGTCGAGGTCGAATCGACCTCGGGTTGTTTTTACTACACATTCAGTGAAAAATATACCCGTGGCCCGCGAACCGATCGACTCCCAGACCCATCGCGTGCTGTCCGGCGTGAGCCGGGTGGCCGTGCTCGAAGCGCTACGCACCGGTGCGCGCCCCCTCGACGTCCAGGCGATCGCCGTCGCGGTCGGGCTTCACCCGAACACGGTGCGATCGCACCTCGACCAGCTCGTCGACGCCGGGCTCGCCGAGCGGGCGACGGAGCTCCGCACGACCCCGGGACGCCCGCGGCTGCTGTTCCGCGCGGTCGCGCAGCCGACGGGTTCGGACGCCGAGGACTCGTACCGGATGCTGGCGCGGGTCCTGGCGAGCGGCATCGACGGGACCGACCTGCGGAGCGGGAGGCCGGGATCTGTCGCGGCCGAGGCAGGCCGGCGGTGGGGACAGCACGCCGTGGACGCGCAGCGTGCGGTGGGCGCCCAGACCGGGGCCGACGCGCATGACGCGGCCGAGGTCCGGCGCGCGGCGAACCGGCAGGAGGCGAGCCCCGACGCGCAGCCGGAGCGGGACGACGACGCCGTGACCCGCATCGTCGCCCTCCTCGACGACGTCGGCTTCGCCCCGCACGTGCGGGCGAGCGCGGCGACCGCAGCTGGTTCACCAACGGCCGGGACGGCTCCGGACACGGCGACGGTGATCGAGCTGCACGCGTGCCCGTTCCGGGACGTCGCGCTCGAGCACAGCGAGGTCGTGTGCGGCGTGCACCTCGGACTCATCCAGGGCGCGCTCGACCAGATGCACACGTCACCCTTCACCGTCCGGCTCGAGCCGTTCGTGAGCCCCGGGCTGTGCCTCGCGCACCTGGCACCGAC
>JAKBFW010000154.1:3197-5834 GCA_021833345.1 Pseudomonadota bacterium
TGGGCCTTCGCCGCCCCGGCGCTCGCGGGAGCGGGCAGTCTCGCCCTGCTGGTGAGCGTGCCCGCGGTCGTCGGGCGCCTGCTGCTGTGCGCGGCGGCGATCGTCCTGGTCGTGGTGTACGTCGTCGTCCACCGCATCCAGCCGGCGCTGCACCTGAGGGTGATGGCGGCGGGCGCGGTCTGCTGGTATGTCGCCACGGTGCTCTGGCTCGCGGGCTGGTCCTTGCCGCGGCTGGTCCCGTGGATCGCCGGCTTCCTCGTCCTGACGATCATCGGCGAACGCCTCGAGCTCGCGCGCGTCGCCTTGCTGACTCGCACGTCCATCGGTCGGTTCCTCGTCGGAGCGGGGCTGCTCGGCCTCGGGCTCGTCGTCAGCGTCCTGCCGTCGGCGGACGGCGTCGTCGGGGCGACGGGGGTGCGGATCGCCGGCGCCGGGATGATCGGCCTCGCGCTGTGGGGTGCGGTGCACGACGTCGCACGCCGCACGGTCAAGATCCCCGGCGTCACCCGGTTCATGGCGGTGTGCCTGCTCGCCGGGTACGTCTGGCTCTTCACGGGTGGGGCGATCTGGTTGGTGGCGGGGAACCTCGGCGACGGGATCGGCACCTACGACGCCGCCCTGCACGCCGTGTTCCTCGGGTTCGTGATGTCGATGATCTTCGGCCACGCGCCGGTGATCGTGCCGGCGGTCCTGCGCGTCCGGCTCCCGTTCGCGCGGTGGTTCTACGCCCACGTCGCGCTGCTGCACGTGTCGCTGCTGATCCGCGTGGTCCTGGGCGATGCGGCACGGTTGACGGTCTGGTGGCAGGTCGGCGGCGTGGGCACCGAGCTGGCCGTCCTCGCCTTCCTCGCGGTGTCGGCGACCGCCGTGATGCGCTCGCGGCGACAGCGGCGGTCCGCATGACGGCGCCGGATCCGCGCGCGGCCGACGGGGACGGGCCCCCGGCCGCCCGACCCGGCGTGCGAGGGGACCGGGCCGGTCTGCTCGGCGGCCTGGGCCTCGGTCTCGTCATGCTCGCGATCGCCCTGGTGGTGGCCCTGACGGGCGGGACGTCGCGCGCGGTGCCGACCCACGCCGTGCTCGCAGCCGGAGGGACGCAGACGGTCGAGGTCACGCTCGCGGACATGCGCGTCGTCCCGTCGCTCATCGATGTCCCCGCGGGGACCCGCGTCGTCCTGCACGTCACGAACACCGACGCGATGCACCACGACCTCGTGCTGGCCTCCGGGCAGCGGACGCCCCTGCTGGGGACGGGTGAGTCGGCGACCATCGACGTCGGGACGGTCGGCGCCACGATCGCGGGCTGGTGCAGCGTCCCGGGGCACCGCGCCGCCGGGATGACGATGAGCATCGTGCCGGTCTCGGGCGCGTCCGGCGCGTCAGGCGCAGCGAGCGACGCGTCGTCCGCGATGCCCGGCATGGACCCCACCTCCGGCGGGACGTCCGCGGGTGTCGCGACCGGCCAGGCGTCGCCGGTCATCGACTTCCACGCGGTCCCCGCGGCGGGTTGGCACGCGTACGACCCGACGCTGCGGCCCGCGCCGGGGGCCACCGAGCACCGCGTGACCATGACCGTGCGCGACACCCTGGTCGAGGTGGCCCCGGGTGTGCGGCAGACGCTCTGGACCTTCAACGGGACGGCTCCCGGCCCGACCCTGCACGGCGCGGTCGGTGACCTGTTCACGATCACCCTCGTGAACGACGCAAGCATGGGTCACGGCATCGACTTCCACGCCGGGTCGGTCTCACCCGACCAGGCGATGCGGACGATCGCCCCCGGGCAGTCGCTCACCTACCAGTTCGTCGCCGACCACTCCGGCGCCTGGCTCTACCACTGCAGCACCATGCCGATGTCGCTGCACATCGCGAACGGCATGTTCGGCGCCGTCATCATCGACCCGCCGGACCTCGCGCCGGTCGCGGACGAGCTCGTCCTCGTCCGGTCCGAGCTGTACCTCGGGCCGCAGGACGGCATCGCGGACGAGGCGAAGATCGACGCCGAGAAGCCCGACGCGGTCGTCTTCAACGGCTACGTGAACCAGTACGACCACGCACCGATCAGGGTCAAGGTCGGCGACCGGGTGCGGATCTGGGTCGTGGACGCAGGTCCGCAGCGGTCGGCCGCCTTCCACGTGGTCGGCACGCAGTTCGACACCGTGTTCAAGGAGGGCGCGTACCTGCTCAAGCCGGACAACCCAGAGCACGGTGCGTCCCAGGTGCTCGACCTCGCCCCGGGCCAGGGCGGCTTCGTGGAGTTCACGCTCCCGGCCGCAGGTCACTACGCGTTCACCGACCACGCGATGGTCGACGGCGAACGCGGCGCGCACGGCATCCTCGAGGCGTACTAGCCGCCTGCCGCCGGCCGATCGCGGGTGCGCGCTGCGCGCCGCGGGCGTGACTCCTGTGGCGGTTGGGGCTCACGTGGTGTCCCAGGAGTCACACCGGTCGCAGGAGTCACACGTGCGGCTCAGGTCGTTCTTCTGACGATGGACCCTGACGCGGCTGGTAGGCCGCCCGATCCCGCCGTGACCAGATACGTGCAGGTCACAGCACTGCGGGGGCGCGCACGCCCCGCCTGGCCCAGCCGGGGTCGCGTCAGGCGACGCGTCACCGGAGCGTGCGCTCGCTCCGCTCCCA
>JAKBFW010000155.1 GCA_021833345.1 Pseudomonadota bacterium
GCGGGATCCTCGCGGAGAGCACCGCCGTCGCGCAGCTCACGGCCCAGAACGCGTCGACGGCGGAGCGGGCGTGGAGCGCCGCGCGCACCCGCGCCGTGGTGCTGGAGAAGCTCGAGGACCGTCACCGTGAGGCCGTCGAGGCCGAGGACCTGCGCCTCGACCAGCTGCTCCTCGACGAGGTCGCGACCCGGGCCGCGGGGATGCGGGCGCGCGCGGGAGCGGACCGCGACGCGACGGGCTCGAGCGGGTCGCGGACGACCGGGACCGGGACCGTGACCGGTCAGACCATCGCCGGCCCGGACGCAGCCGGCCCGGACGCAGCAGGCCCGAACCCTGCCGGCCTGAACCCTGCCGGCCCGGACGCGTGGGGTGGCTTGTCATGACCGGGATCGACACGGTGCAGAGCCGTCTGGCGGAGATCCGCGGGATGATCGACACCTGGGCCGGCGTCGCGCCGACCGCAGGTGGCGCATCCGCCACGAGCACGGCGGCCTCCTCGTCGGGCTTCGCGTCGGCCCTCGCAGCGCTCGACCCGACACTCGCCGCGTCCGGCGTCACCGGAACGTCGGGCACCGGCACGGCGGCCACCGGATCGGTGACCGGGGCGGGCCTCGTCCAGGCGGCGAAGGCATACCTCGGTGTCCCGTACGTCTGGGGTGGCGAGAGCAGCGCGGGCATGGACTGCTCCGGCCTCGTCCAGCGGGCGATGGCCGACCTCGGCGTCAGCGTCCCGCGGACCTCGCAGCAGCAGGCGACCATCGGCACGGCGGTCCCGTCGATGAGCCAGGCACTGCCCGGTGACCTGCTGGTCTTCGACGGGGGCTCGCACATCGGCATCTACGCAGGTGACGGCATGATGGTCGCGGCGCCGCACTCCGGGACGGACGTGCAGATCCAGAAGGTCTACGCGACGCCGACGACGATCCGCCGGGTGCTGCCCGCGCAGTCGACGACGTCCGCGGGTGTCGCGGCCACCGACCCCGGCCTCGCGGCACAGCTCGTGACCGCGGCGTCCCAGCGCGCGGCACTCGCCCTGATGACGGGCAGCACCGACACGGCGTCGAGCTCGACGACCGACAGCTCGACCACCGCTCTCGACGCGCTCGTGGCGGCCGCCGGCGGGACGTCCGCCACCTCGGTCTCATCCGGTCAGTACTCGACGCTGCTGTCCTCCCTGGGGGTTTCCGCATGAGCACCTCTCCCGCCGTGGCGACGATCCCGCGGCCGTCGACCGCCGACCTCGGTCGTCGGCAGCTCGCCGCGGAGCGGAGCGGTGCGTCGAGCTTCGACGACGTGCTGCGCGCCCAGGAGCTCGACGACCGGCTCGCGTCGCAGGGCGCGACGTCGGGTGCGGCCCGGTCGACCCGCGCGGCCTCGGGTGGGGCACCGGCGTCGACCGCCCGCCAGGACCGGCCGTCGGATGCGACGACCCGGCGCACCGCCACCGACGAACCGACGCGCGGGAGCGCACCGGAGACGTCAGCGACGCGGTCGACCGAGCGTCCGCGGAGCTCGAAGGAGAAGGACGACGCGCGCTCGACCTCGACGGCCGGGACCTCGACGAGCAGCACGGCGGCGACGGATGCGCCCACCACCGGGAAGACGACCGGTGGTGCCGACGCGAGCGCACCGTCCGCGACCGGCGCGTCCGGCGCCGCCGCGGCGAACGGCGCGGCAGCGAGCGGTCACGCCGTGATCGGCGCTGCCACGGACGGTCAGGTGCCTGCGGATGGGGCCGCTGCGGCCGCGGTCGCTGCGGCGGTCGTCGGCTCGGGCACCACGGCCGGAGCCTTGGCGTACCCGGCTGCCGCCGGGGGCGTGTCGTCGGACGGTGCACAGCTGGGCGGACCGCACGCCCTCGGCGCGATCGGCTCCACGTCGGTGACCGCGAGCCGCGCGCCCGGCGCTGCGGGTGCCCCTGCTGGTTCTGGACGTGCCGGTGCCGCGGGTGTGGCCAGCGGTGTGGCCGGCGCCGGAGGAGCGCCCGGCGCGGCCTCGACGAGCCGTCAGGGTCGTCCGGCCACGACGGACTCCACCGCCGGGTCGACCACCTCGACCACGGGCGGTGCGCCCACCGCGCTCGACGTCACGGCGGCCGCCGGGCGCTCGGCCGGTCACGCCCCCTCGGGGAGCGGGACCGCGGTCGTCCCGACGTCGGGTGCACCGGTCGCACCGCAGGCCGGTGCGCCGGGCACCGGTCAGGGTGCGACACCCGTCGCCGCCGACGCCGGTCACGGGACGGCCCAGATCGACCCGTCGATCGCGGCGGCTGCCGTCGGGCACGGACCGCTCGGAGCGACGGCACCGGCTGCCGCGGTCAGCGCCGCGCCCGCAGCCCCGGTGGTCCCACCGTCGCTCGCCCAGCAGCTCGCGCCGTCGCTGCAGTCGCTGCGGTCGCTCGGCAACGGCCAGCACGTGATGACCATCGACGTCACGCCCGAGCACCTCGGCCCGGTGCGCGTGACGGCGCACATCTCGGCGGACGGCGTGCGGATCGACCTGGTCGGTGCGACGGCGGAGTCACGTGACGCGCTGCGCCAGTCGATGACGGATCTCAAACGCGACCTCGCCGGCGCCGGCCTCCAGGCGGACCTGTCCCTCGGATCCGGATCGGCCGGGTCGGACGGGTGGGCCGGGTCGGCCGGCCAGTCGCGCGACCGGACCGGCGCGGAGTCCGCTCGCCCGGCTGCCGACGCGAGCACGTCAGCCACGACCGATGCCGCGCCCACCCGTACCCCGATCGCCCACGCGGGCGCTCTCGACCTGTCCCTGTGACGAAGGCGATCACCATGAGCGTCGACGCGACCGCCGCAGCCACCGCCACGACCGGCATCTACACGACCCCGGCCACCACCACGGCCGCACCCAAGCAGACCCTCGACAGCCAGGCGTTCCTGCAGCTCCTGGTCACGCAGCTGACCAACCAGGACCCGAGCTCGCCGATGGACACCAACCAGATGATGACCCAGACCACGCAGCTCTCGTCCATGGAGCAGCTGACCGCCCTGTCCGCGACCTCACGGGAGAGCTTCGCCCTGCAGATGCGTAGCTCGGCGGCCGCGCTCATCGGCCAGAAGGTCGGCTACACGAACGCGAAGGGCGTCGCCGTCACGGGGATCGCGACGTCGGTCTCGTTCGCCGCTGCCACCCCGACCGTGACGGTCGGCTCGGACGTCGTCCCGCTCGACTCCGTCTCCGCGATCACCTCCAGCACCGCGCCCGCCACCAGCACCGCGTCGACATCCGCCTGACGCTCACGACCTGCTCGACGAACCGAAGGGATCACCCTCATGCTCCGCTCGCTCTTCTCCGGCATCAGCGGTCTGCGCGCCCACCAGGCCATGCTCGACGTCACCGGCAACAACATCGCCAACGTCAACACCGTGGGTTTCAAGTCCTCCTCCACCCAGTTCCAGGACACCCTCAGCCAGGTGCTCTCCAACGCCGGGGCGCCGCAGCCGGGTGTCGGCGGCACGAACCCCGCCCAGGTCGGCCTCGGGGTGCGCGTCGCGGGCATCACGACGAACTTCGCCCAGGGTGCCGCCCAGCTCACCAACAACAGCACCGACATGATGATCTCCGGTGACGGGTTCTTCACCGTCAGCAAGGGTGGCCAGGAGTACTACACGCGGGCCGGGGCGTTCTCGCGCGACGCCACCGGGCAGCTCGTCACCGCCGACGGCGCGCTCGTGCAGGGCTGGGCGGCGGTGAACGGCGTGATCGACACCAACGCGCCGCTGACGAACCTGCGCGTGACCAACGCCGCGACCATGTCCGCGAAGGCCACCACGACCGCGAGCTTCGAGGGGAACCTGCCGTCCGACGCCACGGCGGGCACCTCGCTCGACAAGCAGATCACGGTGTACGACTCGCTCGGCAACGCGCGGCAGCTCGACCTGACGTTCAGCAAGGGCGCAGCGGGCTGGTCCGTCGCGGGTACTGACGGCACGAACACCCTCGCCTCCACACCGTTGACGTTCTCCGCGAGCGGCGCCCTGACGTCCCCGGCCGCCCCGGTGGCCGTTGGGCCCGTGAGCGTCGACCTCTCCACCATCACCGGCATGGCCGGTCTCGACACGGTCCAGTCCAAGACCCAGGACGGTCAGCAGGCCGGCACCCTGCAGTCCTTCACGCTCAACGCCGACGGCACCCTGCAGGGCGCCTTCAGCAACGGCATGAAGCAGATCGTCGGCCAGATCGCGCTCGCGACCTTCAACAACCCGGTCGGGCTCGAGAAGGCCGGCGGCTCGATGTACCGCACGACGGTGAACTCCGGCGCTGCCCAGGTCGGCACGGCCGGCTCGGGCGGGCGCGGCACGCTCGTCGGCGGGTCCCTCGAGATGTCGAACGTGGACCTCTCCGCCGAGTTCACGAACCTGATCGTCGCGCAGCGCGGCTTCCAGGCCAACGCGCGCGTCATCACGACGTCGGACCAGGTCCTGCAGGAGCTCGTCGACCTCAAGCGCTGATCTCGCACCATCCGTCGGGCCCGGCTCGGTGTGAACTCCTCACACCGGGACCGGGCCCGCCGATCTAGTGCTCGAAGGGCCCACGGACGGGCCCGAGTGACAGCCCAGGGATGGACGCGCCGTGATCGTGGTGACCCGACTGAATGGACCGCAGTTCGCGGTCAACCCCGACCTGCTCCAACGCATCGAGAGCGCGCCGGACACGATCCTCACCCTCATCGACGGCACCAAGTACATCGTCGAGGAGTCGGTCGACGAGGTCATCGTGCTCATCCAGGCCTATCGGGCCCAGGTCATCGCCCAGGCCCAGCAGCTCCAGGCGCAGGACGCCGTCCGCCGGCTCGAGCCCGTGCACGACGCCGCCGAGGACACCGCCGACGAGCGCCTCGCGCCCATGGCACCGCCCGTCCAGCTCCACCCCAGGAGAGTGTGATGGACCCGGCTACCCTGATCGGCCTCGGTCTCGCCTTCGGCGGCGTCTTCTCGATGATGGTGATCGAGGGCGCGAGCCCGATGTCGGTCGTGCTCCCCGGTCCGCTCGTGCTGGTGATCTTCGGCACCCTCGGGGCGGGCCTGGCGGGCAGCACGCTCAAGGACGCCACGCGGGCGTTCGCCGCGATCCCCAAGGCCATGCTCGCGAAGCTGCCCGATCCCGGACCCACGATCGAGACCGTCGTCGGGCTCGCCGACCGGGCGCGTCGTGAGGGGCTGCTCGCCCTCGAGGATGCGGCGCGTGACATCGACGACCCGTTCCTGCGCTCCGGCCTGCAGGCCGCGATCGACGGGACCGACCCGGACGACCTCCGCACGATCCTCGAGGACCGGGTCGCGACCAAGCGTGCCGCGGATCGTGTCAACGCGAAGTACTTCACCGACATGGGCGGGTACGCCCCGACCGTCGGGATCATCGGCACGGTCGTCTCGCTCGTCCACGTGCTGGAGAACCTGGCCGACCCGTCGTCCCTCGGTCAGTCGATCGCGGCCGCGTTCGTGGCGACCCTCTGGGGCATCCTGTCCGCGAACCTCATCTGGTTGCCGTTCGGCAGCCGCATCAAGCGCGTCTCCGACCTGGAGTGCGCCCGCATGGAGCTGACCGTCGAGGGCCTGCTCGCGGTCCAGGCGGGCGCGAACCCGCGCCTCGTCGGCGAGCGTCTCCGCAGTCTCGTGCCGGCGGAGGAGCCCAAGGCCGAGAAGAAGGTCGCGTGACCAGCGGTGGCCACGGGCAGGGCCGACGTCGACCCCGTGGCGGCGCGCACGACGAGGAGCACGAGAACACCGAACGGTGGCTCGTGAGCTACTCGGACATGATCACGGTCCTGATGGCGCTGTTCATCGTGCTGTT
>JAKBFW010000156.1 GCA_021833345.1 Pseudomonadota bacterium
CGTCCGCGACCACCAGGCGCCAGCCGGGGTCCGCCGTGACGGCCGCGCGGATGCTCGCCGGCAGCTGCAGCGCGCCACCACCGCTCGTCGCCCACCGACCGGAGACGACCCCGCCGACCACGTAGTCGGGCCGGAACCGGCCGTCATGCACCCACGCGTCCATCCACGCCCAGCCGTTCGCGCTGAGCAGCCGCGCACGCCTCTTGTACTCCAGCAACGGTGCGGTGACGGGGTGGTCGAGACCGCGGATCTCGGGCGTGCGCGTCGTCGTGACGTCGAGCCCCGCTGCTCTCAGCGCGCGCAGCAGGTCCGGCTGAGAGTCCGGGTTGAGCGCCGGTTGATCGAGGAGGTCGCGCACCTGGTCCGCGAGCGCCTCGAGCCGGCTCGGGCGGGTGCCAGCCGCCGGTCGCTCGCCGAGCAAGGCGGTCAGCAACGCGTCGTGCACGTCGACGCGCCACGGCATGCCGTCATGGCACATCTCGGCGGCGACCAGTGCGCCCGTCGACTCGGCCGCCAGCAGGAGCCGCAGCCGACCCGGCGCATCCGACCCGGCGACCGCAGCGAGCTGGAGCTGGAGCTCCGTCAACGCGTCGTCGTCCCGCGCCGCCACGCGGGTGCGGGGGTCTGCGAACAGCCCGACGTCGTCATCGTCGGCCGTCGACGGTCGCGGCACATCCCAGTCGTTGGCCGCCGCCGTCGCGAGCGCAGCATCACGGCACAGGGCGCTCCGCCGCAGGATCGCATGGCACAGGCGCAGGTCGTGGCACCGCTCGACGCGCAACCCGGCGGCGAGGAGTGGTGGGTACCGGACGGACGTGTCGTCCCAGACCCAGCGCGGATGGTCGGCCTCCCGAGCGACGACCGCCGCGACGAGGTCCCGCCGGTCCACCGCCACCTGCGCACCTGGATGCCCGTCCACCGCCACGTCCTGCAGCACGACGCCCCCCGCTCGCGTCGCGTCGTCGCTCACCAGCACGTAGACCACGCCCCATTGTCGCCGCCGCGCCATCGCCACCCCCGCAGCCAACTCACCCCGAGCCCCGGGCCCCGGGCCCCCAGCCCCCAGCCCCCAGCCCCCAGCCCCCAGCAATTCACGCCCATCTCCAGCTCCTGCACGCCCAGCGCCGCATCGGTGACGGCTGGGGCAAGAGGTACCGGTGATGCATCCCATGCGCAACGCCATCCCCGCAGCCACCAGGCGCGGCGCGCAGCGCGGCTGGCGCAGCGCGGCTGACGCAGCGCGGCCGACGTGAGCGCGGCCGGTGTGGCGATCCGCCGTCCCGCCGGCCCGACGTGCCTCAGCCCTCGAGATCCCCGACATCCACCAGGAAGTCGTCGGTGTCGGCGATCTCGCCGCCGACGGCGCCGTGGAGCGCCTTCACCACGCCGTTGACCCGCCGGACCGCCCTGCTGCGTGCGATGCGGTGCGCGTGCGACGGCTTCTCGAGCTCGAGCTCGTCGGGATCCGGCGGGGCCCAGCGCACGCGGTACGCGATGGCACCGTGCTCGGTCCACGGCAGCCCCTGCAGGATCGGCGGCAGGGTGTCCTCGTCGCCGACCTCGACCGTCAGGAATCCGTCGACCGTGAGGTCGGCGACGATCGCGTAGCCGTCGACCTGGTCGGGGGCCGAGAGGGCCGCCATGTCGTACGCGTCGGCCTCGGCGTGCAGGCGGGCGCGCGCCTCGTCGCCGAGAACGTCCACGGGTGGGCGGAGCTCGTCGGGGAGGGCCATCGGGCCTTCCCAGTCGAGTCCGTCGAGCGCGAGCCGGGCGCGGGGGACGGCACGCTGCATCACCGCCAGCGCCTGCTCCGGCTCGAGCCACACGGAGGTGAAGATCGTCAGGTCGATGGTCGCGTCCGGGTCGGGGGTCAGGACGACGCCCGCGTCGCCGGTGCGGATCGCCGCGCGCAGGCGCCGCGCCGTGGAGACGAGCCACAGCACGACCCGCTCCTCCTCCCGGACCGGCATGCCGTCGGGGAACACCCGCTTGAGACCGTCGCGGTCGCCACCCGGGTACGGCCGCTCCCCGCGCTCGCGCGGCGTCGTGACGTCGAACACCGACGCGGTCGAGGACGGCAGCCCGAGGCTGGCGGCGTCGCGAGGCCCCAGCCCGTACGGACCGGTCAGCGTGGTGTGACGTGAGAGCCGCAGCACACCGGGAGACGGGCGTGCGGTGCTGCCGGGGGCTGCGATGCGGGGTGGCACCTGCCAGGCGGTGCCCCGGAACCGGCTGAGGGCGAGGACCTCGACCTCGTCGGCCGTCACGCCGTCGGGCAGGGCGAGGAGGTAGTGGCGGCGGATGCCGGGGTCGCCGACCGGGAGGGCCGGCAGCTCTCCGGGTGCGCTACCGCGGGCGGTCTCCACCGGTCAGAGCTCGGTGCGGTGGAAGTTCTGCCACGAACGGGAGGCCGTCGGACCCCGCTGCCCCTGGTAGCGCGAGCCGTACTGGCTCGACCCGTAGGGGTGCTCCGACGGGGACGAGAGTCGGAAGAAGCACATCTGGCCGATCTTCATGCCGGGCCACAGCAGGATCGGCAGAGTCGCGACGTTCGACAGCTCGAGGGTCACGTGCCCGGAGAAGCCGGGGTCGACGAACCCTGCCGTGGAGTGGGTCAGCAGGCCGAGGCGCCCGAGGGACGACTTGCCCTCGAGACGGGCTGCGATGTCGTCGGGCAGGGTCACGGCCTCGTACGTCGAGCCGAGCACGAACTCCCCGGGGTGCAGGACGAACGAGTCGCCGTTCTCGACCTCGACGAGCCGGGTGAGATCCGGCTGGTCGACAGCGGGGTCGATCACCGGATACTTGTGGTTGTCGAACAGTCGGAACAGCTTGTCGAGCCGGACGTCGATCGAGGAGGGCTGGAGCATGGTGGGCTCGTACGGGTCGAGCACGACCCTGCCGGTCTCGAGCTCGGCGCGGATGTCACGATCGGAGAGCAGCACGGGTGCAACGGTAACGAACCACGGCGCGGCTCGTGCACCGCAGGCGCGATCGGTGCGCCCGATGGGCGACGAGCCCTCCTTTTCTGCTCGACAGCCGCTGCCGCTATGCTTCCCGGACCGGCTCGTGGGAGCGCTCCCGCACACCACCCATCAGACCTGAGAGGCGTCACCATGCGGTACGGACACTTCGATGACGAGGCCCGTGAATACGTCATCACCACGCCCCACACGCCCTACCCGTGGATCAACTACCTCGGGTCCGAGCGGTTCTTCTCGCTGCTCTCGCACCAGGCCGGCGGGTACTCGTTCTACCGCGACGCGAAGATGCGTCGGCTGACGCGCTACCGCTACAACAACATCCCCGCCGACTCCGGCGGCCGCTACTTCTACGTCAACGACGGCGGTGACGTCTGGACCCCCTCGTGGATGCCGGTCAAGGCGGACCTCGACCACTTCGAGTGCCGCCACGGCCTCGGGTACTCCCGGATCACGGGTGAGCGCGGCGGGCTCCGCGTCGAGACGCTGTTCTTCGTCCCGATCGGCGAGGACGCCGAGGTCCAGAAGGTCACCCTGACCAACACGTCCGACGCCACGAAGTCCGTCACCCTCTTCTCGTTCGTCGAGTTCGCGCTGTGGAACGCGCAGGACGACCAGACCAACTACCAGCGCAACCTGTCGATCGGCGAGGTCGAGATCGAGCCGTTCACCGGCACGAGCAGCGCGATCTACCACAAGACCGAGTACCGCGAGCGCCGCGACCACTACGCCGTCTACGGGGTGAATGCCGAGACCGCCGGCTTCGACACGGACCGCGACACGTTCGTCGGCGCGTACAACACCCTCGGCGAGGCGGCCGTGCCGTTCGCCGGGAAGTCCGCCGGCTCGGTCGCGAGCGGCTGGTACCCGATCGCGTCGCACAGCCTCGACGTCACCCTCGAGCCCGGCGCGTCGACGAGCTACACGTTCGTCCTCGGGTACGTCGAGAACCCCGCCGACGAGAAGTGGGCCCCGGCCGACGAGGCCGCGGGCATCGCCCCGCTGCAGGTGATCAACAAGACCCGCGCGCACGAGCTCCTCGCCCGGTTCGCCACGACGGAGCAGACCGACGCGGCCTTCGACGCCCTGGTCGCCTACTGGACGGACCTGCTCTCCGGCTACAGCGTCACGAGCGGCGACGAGAAGCTCGACCGGATGGTCAACATCTGGAACCAGTACCAGTGCATGGTCACGTTCAACATGTCGCGCTCGGCGTCGTACTTCGAGACGGGCATCGGGCGCGGGATGGGATTCCGCGACTCGACCCAGGACCTGCTGGGGTTCGTCCACCTCATCCCCGAGCGCGCCCGCGAGCGGATCCTCGACATCGCCGCGACGCAGCTCCCGGACGGGTCGGCATACCACCAGTACCAACCGCTGACGAAGCGCGGCAACCACGACCTCGGGTCCGGGTTCAACGACGACCCGCTGTGGCTCATCGCCGGCGTCGTGGCCTACGTCAAGGAGACCGGCGACGTCTCGATCCTCGACGAGCCCGTGCCGTTCGACAACGACGACGCCCTCGCCGCGCCTCTGTTCGAGCACCTGGCGCGCTCGTTCGCGTTCACGTACACCAACCGCGGACCGCACGGGCTCCCGCTGATCGGCCGCGCGGACTGGAACGACTGCCTCAACCTCAACTGCTTCTCGAGCGAGCCCGGCGAGTCGTTCCAGACCACCGAGAACCAGGCCGGCGGCGTCGCGGAGTCCGTGTTCATCGCGACGATGTTCGTCCAGTACGGCGAGCAGTACGCCGAGCTCGCCGCGCGACGGGGCCTGGCCGACGTCGCGGCGAACGCCCGCGCGGCCGTCGCCGAGGTGCGCGAGGCGACCCTCACCGCCGGCTGGGACGGCGAGTGGTTCCTGCGCGCGTACGACTTCTACGGCAACAAGGTCGGCACCGACGAGAAGCCCGAGGGGAAGATCTGGATCGAGCCGCAGGGCTTCGCGGTGATGGCCGGCATCGGCACCGAGAAGCCGGCCGACGGCGGACCGTCGATCGCCGAGCGCGCGCTCGCCTCGGTCAACACGATGCTCGCGACCGACCACGGCCTGGTGCTCCAGCACCCGGCGTACACGAGCTACCAGATCGAGCTCGGCGAGGTCTCCACCTACCCGCCCGGGTACAAGGAGAACGGCGGGATCTTCTGCCACAACAACCCGTGGGTGATCATCGCCGAGACGGTCGTCGGCAACGGCGCCCGGGCGTTCGACTACTACAAGCGCATCGCCCCCGCCTACCGCGAGGAGCTCAGCGACGTGCACCGGCTCGAGCCGTACGTGTACGCCCAGATGATCGCGGGCAAAGAGGCCGTCCGGCACGGCGAGGCCAAGAACTCGTGGCTCACCGGCACCGCCGCGTGGAACTTCGTGGCCGTCAGCCAGTACCTGCTCGGCGTGCGTCCGGAGTACGACGGGCTTGTCGTCGACCCGCGCCTCGGCCCGGAGCTCCCCGAGTTCACGGTGCGCCGACGGGCCCGCGGCGCCACGTACGTCATCACCGTCCGCAACAGCGGCGGCACGGACGCACGGCTCACGGTCGACGGCGCGCCGATCGACGGCACCGTGGTGCCGTACGCGCCGGCCGGCTCGACGGTGCGCGTCGAGGTGGAGGTCTGACGGGCCCGACAGGGTCCTGACGTGCGTCGTTGAAGCCCTCGCGAGTCCGGGTATGATGTCCGAACGCGCCGAGCGCACGGCCTCCGGGTCGGTCGCGAGGGGCAACGGCGCACGCCGTGCGGGTGTAGTTCAGTGGCAGAACTTCAGCTTCCCAAGCTGATAGCGCGAGTTCGATTCTCGTCACCCGCTCCA
>JAKBFW010000022.1 GCA_021833345.1 Pseudomonadota bacterium
GCGGCAGGACCGCGAGCTCGGACCGCAGCCGTCCCGAGGAGCCGCCGTCGTCGGCCACGGTGACCACGGCGGTGATGGCCTCGGTCATCAGGCGGAGCGCCGAGAGGGTGGCAGACAGGCCATGGCCGCCGCCGAGGGCGACGACGGCCGGCCCGACGGGACTCCCCGATCTCATTCCTTGCCGAGATCGCGGGCCGCGACCGTGACCCGTTGACCTCGCTCACGCAGGAGAGCCGCGATCGCCTCACTGATCGCAACCGAGCGGTGCTTGCCTCCGGTGCACCCCACAGCGATCGTGACGTACCGCTTCTCCTCGTTGAGATATCCGGCCAGGACCGGCTCCAGCGCACTCACGTAGCGCTCGACGAACAGGCGCGCACCGGGAAGTCCGAGGACGTAGTCGCGCACGGCGTCGTCGCGACCGGTGAGATGGCGCAGCTCCGTGATCCAGTACGGGTTCGTGAGGAACCGGACATCGACCACGTGATCGGAGTCGAGAGGGATGCCGTACTTGAAGCCGAAGGAGACCACGTTGATCCGCAACGCATCGTCCGCCCCGTCGGCGAACGACGCGCGGACCTCCCGTGCGAGGTCGTGGGGGTTCAGCGCCGACGTGTCGATCAGGACGTCCGCGCGCTCGCGGATCGACGCGAGGAGAGCCCGCTCGGCGGTGATGCCCTCAAGGATCCGCCCATCTCCCTGCAGGGGATGCGGTCGGCGGACCTGCTCGAACCGTCGGACGAGCACCTCGTCCGACGCGTCGAGAAAGAGCACGCGATAAGCAAAACCGGAGTCGCGAAGAGACTTGAGCACTCCCGCCATGTCTGCGAAGAACTCGCGGCCACGGACATCGACCACGGCAGCGAGCTTGAGGGCCTCGGGTGCTGTCGCGCGCGGCCCGGTGTGGGTCATCATCCCGACGAGATGCGACAGCAGCTGAGCCGGGAGGTTGTCCACCACATACCAGTCGAGGTCCTCGAGGACCGCCGCAGCTCGGGTGCGACCGGCACCGGACATCCCGGTGATGATCAACAGCTCGGGCACGTCCAGTCTCGGCGCGGTCGCAGTCGCCTCGAGCTGAGGGATCCCGGACGGCACCGTGATGGGCGACGGCTCTTCGCTCATGGACCCAGCATGCCAGTTCATCGCGCCGCGCTCTCTGCAGGCACGAGCGCGGCGCGCACCGCCGTCGCCGTCTTCGGACCCATCCCCGGCACGGCAGCGATCTCCTCGACGGATGCAGCTCGCAGCCGTGCGATCGACCCGAAGTGCTTCAGCAACGCGGCCGAGCGCGTCGGACCGAGACCGGGCACGTCGTCGAGCGCCGACACCGTCATCCCCTTGCTCCGCCTCTTGCGGTGCGCGGAGATCGCGAACCGGTGCGCCTCGTCGCGCACGCGCTGTAGGAGGTAGAGACCCTCGGAGCTGCGTTGGAGGATCACCGGATAGTCCTCACCGGGGAGCCAGACCTCCTCGAGCCGCTTCGCGAGCCCGCAGAGCGCGACGTCGACGACCCCGAGCGCAGCGAGGGCCTCCGCGGCGGCGGCGACCTGGGGAGGTCCACCGTCCACGACGACGAGGTTCGGCGGGTAGGCGAAACGAGCCGGCCTCACGGGGCCGGGTTCGACGGGGCCGGACCTGATGGTCGCCGCGGCATCGCCGTCCGCCCCGCGACCGTCGTTCCCGACCAGGCCGGCCGAGTTCGGTCCGTTGACGTGCCGAGCGAAGCGGCGGGTGATCACTTCGCGCATCGCCGCGGTGTCGTCCGTCGCACCGGTCCCGTCCGTCCCGCGCACCGTGAACACGCGGTACTCGCTCTTGCGAGGCAGGCCGTCCTCGAACACCACCATCGACGCCGACTGATACGTGCCCTGCGTATGGGACACGTCGTAGCACTCGATCCGCAACGGCGCCGAGGGAAGCTCCAGTGCCTCGTGAAGCTCCCGCAGCGCCTGACTCCGCGTCGTCAGGTCCCCTGCTCTGCGGGTTCGGTGCAGCGCGAGAGCCTGTTCGGCGTTGCGTCTCACCGTCTCCGCGAGCTCACGCTTGTCCCCACGCCGGGGCACGCGCACCACGACCTTGGCACCGCGCAACCCCGACAACCACGACTGGACCTCGGCAAGGTCCGACGGGAGGACAGGTACGAGGACCTCCCGAGGCACGGCGCCGGACACCACCGTGCTCGCCGGGCGATCACCCCGCATCCCCCCGGACCGCCCAGGAGGTGGGACGTCCATCGCCTCCTCCCCATACACCTGCTGGAGCAGGTGCTCGACGAGCTCCGCGTCGGTGAGCGCCTCCACCTTCTCGACGACCCAGCCACGCTGCCCACGGATCCGTCCGTCGCGCACGTGGAAGACCTGGACGGCAGCCTCGAGGTCGTCGCCGACGAGCGCGAAGATGTCCGCGTCGGTGCCGTCCTGGAGCACGACCGCGTTCTGCTCCGTCGCGCGTTCGAGGGCGGAGATGTCGTCGCGCAGGCGCGCGGCCTTCTCGTACTCCTGCTCCGCGGCGGCGTCCCGCATGCGAGCGTCGAGCCGGCGGACGAACGTCGCGGTGTCCCCGGCCATGAAGTCGCAGAAGTCCGCGGCCAGCGCGCGATGCTCCTCCGCGGTGATCCGGCCCACGCACGGGGCCGAGCACTTGTCGATGTACCCCAGCAGGCACGGTCGGCCGACCTGCTCGGCCCGTCGGTAGACCCCGGCCGAGCACGTGCGCACCGGGAAGACGCGCAGAAGCAGGTCGACGGTCTCGCGGATCGCCCAGGCGTGCCCGTAGGGACCGAAGTAGCGCGTCCCGGGTCGCTTCGCACCGCGCATCACCTGCACACGCGGGATCGCGTCAGCCATCGTCACGGCCAGGTACGGGTACGACTTGTCGTCACGGTACTTGACGTTGAAACGCGGATCGAACTCCTTGATCCACGAGTACTCCAGGGCGAGTGCTTCGACCTCGGTCCGGACCACCGTCCACTCGACCGACGCGGCCGAGGTGACCATCGACTGCGTCCTCGGATGAAGCGCCGCAATGTCCTGGAAATAGCTCGACAGACGTGGGCGGAGGCTCTTGGCCTTGCCCACGTAGATGACTCGCCCGTGCTCGTCGCGGAAGCGGTAGACACCCGGCTGGTCGGGGATCTCCCCCGGCGCCGGCCGGTAGGTGGCGGGATCAGCCATGTCTACGAGCCTAGACGGTATGGAGTGACTGCCTCGGGTTGACCGTGGGTGGTTGCGGGCCGGGGCCTCACTCACACAATCTCGTGGGTTACCGAGCAGGGGCCACCTGCTCGGCCTATCCGACATGTGTGGGAGGCCCCGGTGTTCAACGAGCGTACGAGTGTGGGGCTCGACGTGCACGCACGGTCGGTCGCTGCGGCGGCGATCGATGGCGTGACGGGCGAGTTGTTCCAGGCCAGGCTGACCCCGTCTCATGACGAGATCCGTGGCTGGGTCCGGGCGTTGCCGGGTCCGGTCGCGGTGACGTATGAGGCCGGCCCGACGGGGTTCGGGCTCGCGCGGGCGCTGAGCGGGGACGGGATCCGGTGCGTGGTCGCGGCCCCGTCGAAGCTGCAGCGCCCGTCGGGGGATCGGGTCAAGACCGACGCCCGGGACGCGGTGCACCTGGCCCGGTTGTTGCGGTTGGACGAGGTCACCGCGGTGGTGGTCCCGTCTGCGGACCAGGAGGCTGCCCGGGACCTGGTCCGGGCGCGTGAGGACTGCCGTGGGGACCTGATGCGGGCCCGGCACCGGCTGTCCAAGCTGCTGCTGCGCCACGGGATCGTCTATTCCGGTGGGCAGGCGTGGACCGGGGTCCACGACGCGTGGCTGCGCCGCCAGCACTTCGACGCCCCGGCGGTGAAGATGGCCTTCGAGTCCGACTACGACGCGGTGCTGGCCACCGGTGCGCGCCGGGACCGGCTGGACGCCGCGATCACCGCGCTGGCCACCGACAGCGAGTTCACTCCGGTGGTGCGTCGGCTGAGCTGCCTGCGGGGAGTGTCCACGTTGACGTCGTTCGCCCTGGCGGTCGAGATCGGCGACTGGCGCCGGTTCACCGGCAACACGATCGGCTCCTTCGTCGGTCTGGTGCCCAGTGAGTACTCCTCGGGTGCCTCCCGGGTGCAGGGCTCGATCACCAAGACCGGCAACACCCACGCCCGCCGGCTGCTGATCGAGGCCGCCTGGCACCACCGGACCCGCTACCGGCCCGGGGCGACCATGCTGGCCCGCTGGGACCTGGCCTCCCCGGCTGCCCGGGCCCGCGGCGACCAGGGCAACCGGCGCCTGCACGCCCGCTGGGCTCGGTTCGACGAGCACCACAAACGCCCGGTGATCGCCAACGTCGCCATTGCCCGCGAGCTCGCCGGCTGGTGCTGGTCCCTGGCCACCCTCGAGGGCGACGCCATGGCCGGCTGAACCCGTAGGCCCATGATCTGACTCCTGAGCCCGAGGCCGGTAGCAGCGCGTGGAGCGACCCGCGATTGAACTATGAGCAACGAGCCCGGGGCTCGCGACGCTCGACCCTAGACACGCGACCCGCTCCAGCCGAACAGCCCGTCCTGCGGTAACCAACCCGCGCATATCAGTCTGACCGCGCGTCGCCAACGACACGCTCACCAGACCCCAGGGCCCAGAAGTCACACCGAGGCGCCGCCCGGAGGCCATCCGGGCGGCGCCTCACCCTGCCCCTTGACAGAGACCCACTCCATATCAGTTCAGCGCACTGACGCGGGTCGCGCGCCGCGAGCCGGCCCTGTCGCTACGGTGAGGCATGGGCATCCTCCACACCTATACGGTCGACGTGACGTGGACGGGCGCCGGTGCGACCGGCACGACGTCGTACCGTGCGTACAGCCGTGACCACGAGGTCCGACTTGACGGCAAGCCATCACTGCTCGGCTCAGCCGACCCAGCCTTTCGCGGAGATCCGCACCGGCACAGCCCCGAGGACCTGTTCGTCGCGGCGCTGTCTCAGTGCCACATGCTGTGGTTCCTCCACCTCGCCTCCGAAGCTGGCGTCGTCGTCGTCGCGTACAGCGACGCGGCGACGGCGACGATGCGCGTGGAGGCGCACGGTGCGGGGCAGTTCACCGAGGTCGTCCTGCACCCCGTCGTCACCGTCTCGGGCGTGGGAACGGCGGTCGACGGAACGTCCGACGGACATCTCATGGCCCTGCACCGGCGCGCGCACGAGTACTGCTTCATCTCGCGCTCCGTCAGCGTCCCTGTCCGGATCGATCCGTCGCCGGTTCGCGTCACGACGGCGACGATCACGTGACCCCATCCGTCTACGCGCGACCGTCGAAGCGGCGAGCGGACGGTCGCGGACACCGTTGAGGTCACGCGCTCGCGCGCTCCACATCCAGTTCGAGGACCCCGGCAAGGAACCGTCCCGTGTGGCTGGCCGGCACGGTGACCACGTGCTCAGGCGTGCCCTCGGCGATCACCCGGCCACCACCACTTCCACCCTCCGGGCCCATGTCGATGACCCAGTCGGCGTTCTTGATCACGTCCAGGTTGTGCTCGATCACGATCACGCTGTTGCCCTTGTCGACCAGTGACTGGAGGACCGCGAGCAGCTTCCGGATGTCCTCGAAGTGCAGACCAGTCGTCGGCTCGTCGAGGACATAGATGGTGCGCCCGGTCGATCGCTTCTGCAGCTCTGCAGCGAGCTTCACTCGCTGCGCCTCGCCACCCGACAGCGTGGGCGCGGGCTGTCCGAGACGGACGTAGCCCAGACCGACGTCGACGAGGGTACGGAGGTGCCGGGCGATCGCCGGAACCGCGGAGAAGAAGTCCGCAGCCTCCTCGATCGGCATGTTCAGGACGTCGGCAACCGTCTTGCCCTTGAAGTGCACCTCGAGCGTCTCGCGGTTGTACCGAGCCCCGTGGCACACCTCGCACGGCACGTACACGTCGGGAAGGAAGTTCATCTCGATCTTCAGGGTTCCGTCACCGGAGCAGGCCTCGCAGCGGCCGCCCTTGACGTTGAAAGAGAACCGCCCCGGCAGGTAGCCACGCACCTTGGCCTCGGTCGTCTCGGCGAACAGCTTCCGGACGTGGTCCCACACGCCCGTGTAGGTGGCCGGGTTGGAACGCGGTGTCCGTCCGATGGGGCCCTGGTCGACGTGGACCACCTTGTCGAGGTGCTCGAGCCCGGTGACTCGCTTGTGACGGCCGGCGACCTGACGGGCTCCGTTGAGCTCGTTCGCGAGAACCGTGTACAGGATGCTGTTCACGAGGGTCGACTTGCCGGAGCCCGACACACCCGTGACCGCGATCAACGTGCCCAACGGAAAGCTGACGTCGATGCCGTCGAGGTTGTGCTCGCGCGCCCCGATGACCGAGAGCATCCTGTCCGGGTCGATCGGGCGCCGCTGCGACGGCATCGGAATCGACCGCCGTCCCGAGAGATAGGCACCTGTCACGGACTCCTTCGACTCGAGCAGGCCGGCAAGGTCACCCGAGTGCACCACCCGTCCCCCGTGCTCCCCGGCACCCGGCCCGATGTCCACGATCCAGTCTGCTGTCCTGATCGTGTCCTCGTCGTGCTCGACCACGATGAGCGTGTTGCCGAGGTCACGCAGACGCGTGAGCGTCTCGATCAGACGCCGGTTGTCCCGCTGGTGGAGGCCGATGCTCGGCTCGTCCAGCACGTACAGGACCCCGACCAGGCCGGAACCTATCTGGGTCGCCAGTCGGATCCGTTGTGCCTCCCCTCCGCTCAACGTTCCTGCGGGCCGCATCAGGGAAAGGTAGTCAAGTCCGACATCGAGGAGGAAACCGAGACGCGCCTGGATCTCCTTGAGCACCTGGGTGGCGATCGTCCGTTCCCGTTCCCCGAGCTCGAGGGTGTCCAGGAAGTGCCGGGCTTCGCGGAGCGGGAGCTCACAGACCTCGGCGATGGACTTCCCGCCGACGCGCACCGCGAGCACCTCAGGCTTCAGCCGCGTGCCTTCGCACACGGGGCACGGCACCTCGCGCATGAACGCCTCGTACTTCTCCTTCGACCAGTCCGACTCGGTCTCGCCATGGCGACGTTCGAGGAACGTCACGACACCCTCGAACCCGGTCGAGTACTGGCGCTCGCGGCCCCAGCGGTTCCGGTAGCGAACCTTCACCTCATGGTTCTCCCCGAACAGCACGGCATTCTTCGCGCGCTCGGGCAACGCGCGCCATGGCACCTCCATCGAGAACCCCAGGTCTCCGGCCAGCGCCGACAGCACGCGTGCGAAATACTCGGAGGAGATCTGCGCCCACGGCGCCACCGCCCCGTCGGCGAGAGACAGGTCCTCGTCGGGGATCACGAGCTCGGGGTCCACCTCGAGGCGGCTGCCGATCCCGGTGCACTCGGGACAGGCGCCGTACGGAGCATTGAACGAGAACGTGCGGGGCTCGATCTCCTCGAGAGCGAGCTGGTGGTCGTTCGGGCATGCGCGGTGCTCGGAGAAACGCCGCTCGCGCGTGAGGTCGTCGATGTCGGCATCGACGAGCTCGGCGACGAGGAGCCCGCCGGCCAGACCGAGCGCGGTCTCGACCGAGTCGGTCAAACGCCGCTGGACGCCCTCGCGAGCGACGAGCCGGTCGACGACCACCTCGATGTCGTGCTTGAGCTTCTTCTCCAGGGTCGGAGGCTCGCTCAGCTGGACGACCTCGCCGTCGACCCGGGCCCGCGCGAAGCCCTTCGCCTGCAGCTCCCTGAAGAGGTCCGCGTACTCCCCCTTCCGCCCGCGCACCACCGGGGCGAGCACCTGGAACCGCGTGCCCTCGGGCAGCTCGAGCAGACGATCGACGATCTGCTGCGGGGTCTGGGCCGTCACTCGCTCCCCGCACACCGGGCAGAACTGGGTTCCTGCGCGCGCGAAGAGCAGGCGCAGGTAGTCATACACCTCGGTGATCGTCCCGACCGTCGACCGCGGGTTCCGGTTCGTCGACTTCTGGTCGATCGACACCGCCGGAGACAACCCTTCGATGAAGTCGACGTCCGGCTTGTCCATCTGCCCGAGGAACTGTCGCGCATAGGCCGAGAGCGACTCGACGTACCGCCGCTGCCCCTCGGCGAAGATGGTGTCGAACGCGAGCGACGACTTGCCCGAGCCCGACAGGCCCGTGAAGACGATCAGCTGGTCCCGAGGGAGGTCGAGGTCGACGTTGCGCAGATTGTGCTCTCGGGCACCCTGAACCACCAGACGATCATTCACCCGGCCATGGTAGGCCAGAGCACCGACAGTCGTACACCTGTTCGAAGCTGCGCTCTACCCCGTCCCGGACGTGGTCGACACACACGTCGACATCCGGGCTGCCCGTTACCGGTCGAGACTCGCCGTCGAGCTCTGCGTGGCCGCGCTCGAACCGCGTGCCAGCCGTCAGCCCCCGGTTCCCGGCGCAGACCTCTCGATCACCGACGGGCGCACGCGGCGAGGTGCGCGAGGATGCTGTCATGCCAACCTTTGCCGTCCAGTACACGTACGACGCACGCCACGACCTGCAGGCAGCCATCCGACCCGAGCACCGCGACTACCTGCGAAGCCTCGCCGTCGACGGGAGCCTCCTCGGTTCCGGGCCCTACACGGACGGTGTCCCAGGCGCACTCCTCGTCTTCCGCGCGCACGACCGCGCCACTCTCGACGAGCTCCTCTCCGGCGACCCGTTCGCCCGCGCCGGGCTGATCGCTGCGACGACCGTCCGCACCTGGGACGTCGTCCTGGGACCGTGGTCGGAACAGCTCTGAGAGGTCGACCTCTCCCGATGGTCGGCACTCGCGCTCCCGTCGTTGCAGCCGGCCCCGCCGCCCGCGTGCGCGTCGCGGCGCACGGGCGTGCCGTCAGGACATGTCGGTCCCAACGGGATCGGGTGACTCCGCCGCCCGGGCGCGCATCATCCCTCGCGTCGTCCACGAGCTGGCGACCGCCGTGGCAACGAGCACGCCGACGACCACGACGGGCGAGGTGCTGACCGGGAGGACCGGCGCCCAGGGGACGGGCGCGCCACCGTTGATGACCGGCACGCGGTTGTCATGCAGCGACTGGAGCACGAGCGTGACCCCGATCAAGCCGAACACGAGCACCAGGTCCGTGACGCCGATCGCGACGAGTGCGACGAGCACCGACGTCACCATCCGGATGCCCCCGATCCGCGACGTCCAGGTGCAGACCGTAGAACTCGTCCGTCGACCGGACGCGACGCTGGACGAACCGAAGCGCGAACGGCGGGCGGTACCCCTGGCTGTCGGAGCCTGCTCCCCCGCGCCCTCTGCACCGCGGTGAAGACGAGGAACGCGCCGACCACATAGAACAACGCGATCGCTGCTGCACCGGCCGCGATGAACAGACCGCGCAGGACCAACGCCAGGAGGATCCCGACGAGCAGCGCCACCTGCTGGTACGCCCGCGGCACGGCAAACCGAACCATGATCGTCAGGAAGACCGCAAGGTTGTCGACCGACCACGAGCACTCGATCAACCACCGGGCAGAGAACTCGCCCGCGTATCGCGCGCCGGACCAGAGCCCCACCAGCAGGCCGAACGCCACCGCCCGGCCGACGCAGAGACCGAGCTATCGCAGGCTCTCACGCGGGGACGGGACATGCGGACGACACCCCACGACCGCCATGTCCATGAGCAGGACGGGACCGGCGACGCCCAACGAGACGATCCGCACGAGCGGCGTCGCGTTCACGCGCCGTCGCCACCGGTCGCCGCCGGGTCGCTCGGATCGCTCACCGCGAGCGTGCGTCGTGCGACCGCGCGTGTCCGCCGACCGGTCGAGATCAGACTGGCAGCTGTCGCCGTGGCAAGGGTGCCCAGGATCACGGTCATCGACAGCCAGATCGGGATCTCCGGCGCCCACGCCACGCCGCGACCGCCATTGATGAATGGCACCTCGTTGGTGTGCAACGCCTCGAGCACGAGCTTGATCCCGATGAAGCCCAGAATCACGGCGAGCCCCTCGGAGAGGAACACCAGTCGCTGGAGAAGGCCGCCGAGAAGAAAATAGAGCTGCCGGAGCCCGAGGAGCGCGAGCGCGTTCGTCGTGAACACGATGTACGGCTCCTTCGTCAGGCCGTAGACGGCCGGGATCGAGTCGAGAGCGAACAGGACGTCGGTGCTCCCGATCGCGACCATGACGATGAGCATCGGAGTCAGAAGCCGCCGGCCGTGCAGCGCGACCGTGAGCCGGTCACCGTGGAACTCCTCCGTCGTCGGGAGCGCCCACCTCACCAGACGGACGACGAGGGAGTCCTTGTAGTCGACGGGCCTCTCCGCGTCGTGGTCCTCACGCGCGAGAGTCACCGCGGTGTAGAGGAGGAAGGCGCCGAAGACGTAGAAGACCCAGCTGAAGGACGCGATCGCTGCGGCACCGGCCGCGATGAACAGACCGCGCAGGACAAGCGCGATGGCCACCCCGACGAGCAGCACCTTCTGCTGGTACTCCCGGGGTACCGCGAACCTCGTCATGATGATCAGGAAGACGAACAAGTTGTCGACGGAGAGGCTCTTCTCCGTCACGTACCCGGCAAAGTACTCGGTGCCATGTCCCCAGCCCCAGACCAGGCCCAGTGCGACACCGAACACCAACGCGAGCGAGATGTACACCGCGCTCCATGACGCCGACTCGCGGAACGACGGGGCGTGCGGCGTGCGGACGTGAGTGTAGAAGTCGAACACCAGGATCGCAGCGATGCCGACGACCGTCGCCACCCAGATCCACAACGGAACGCTCATGCGTGATCCTCCGGTACCTAGGACTGTGTACCGGAGGTCTCCGCCGCCAGGACACTCAGGTCCGGACCGATCGTGCCGGGATGATCACGAGATCATCCGTGATGACGACACCACCGCGGGGGCGTACTCCCCTCCAACTCCGCCAGCGTACCGGACGGGCCCGAGCGGAGCCGATCAGCGTTGCGGTCCGGGTCACGCAGTGGCGGCCTGCATCTGCCGGAGCTCCTTCTTCAGGCCCGAGATCTCGTCGCGGAGCCGAGCGGCCAGCTCAAACTGGAGCTCACCGGCTGCGGCGTGCATCTGGTCGCTCAGCTCCTGGATCAGGTTGGCCAGCTCACCGGCCGCCGCACCGACGAGACGCGACCGTGTCCCGCCCCCCTCGTCGCCGCCCGGCACGGGGGCCTTGCCCCGAGCGGGCTTGCGGTACCCGCCTGCCAGCAGCTCGCGGGTGTCGATGTCCTCCCGCGCGAGCATGTCGGTCACGTCACTGATCCGTTTGCGCAGCGGGGTCGGGTCGATGTTGTTCTCGAGGTTGTAGGCGACCTGCTTCGCACGACGTCGCGTGGTCTCGTCGATCGCATGCGCCATCGCCGGTGTGATCCTGTCCGCGTACATGTGGACCTGACCGGACACGTTGCGGGCGGCGCGTCCGATCGTCTGGATGAGCGAGGTCCCGGACCGAAGGAAGCCCTCCTTGTCCGCGTCAAGGATGCTCACCAATGAGACCTCCGGCAGGTCGAGACCCTCGCGCAGGAGGTTGATGCCGACGAGCACGTCGTACTCGCCCAGTCGCAGCTCCCGCAGGAGCTCGACCCGACGCAGCGTGTCGACCTCCGAATGCAGATAGCGGACGCGCACGCCCCGCTCCAGCAGGTAGTCCGTCAGGTCCTCGGACATCTTCTTGGTCAGCGTGGTGACGAGCACACGCTCGTGCCGTGCCGTCCTCAGGCGAATCTCCTCGAGAAGGTCGTCGATCTGCCCGGTGGTGGGCTTGACCACGATCTCCGGATCGATGAGCCCGGTCGGCCTGATGATCTGCTCGACCACGCCGTCCGACATGCTCAGCTCGTAGTTGCCCGGCGTCGCGGAGAGGTACACCGTCTGGCCGATCCGCTCGGCGAACTCCTCCCAGCGCAGCGGTCGGTTGTCCATCGCGCTGGGCAGCCGGAATCCGTGGTCGACCAGGTTCCGCTTGCGCGACATGTCGCCCTCGTACATCGCGCCGATCTGCGGCACGGTCACGTGCGACTCGTCGATGACCAGGAGGAAGTCCTCCGGGAAGTAGTCGAGGAGCGTGTTCGGCGCGGTGCCCGGGGCACGGCCGTCGATGTGCCTCGAGTAGTTCTCGATGCCCGAGCAGGAACCGATCTGGCGCATCATCTCGATGTCGTAGGTGGTGCGCATCCGTAGCCGTTGCGCCTCGAGCAGCTTGCCCTGCCGCTCGAACTCGGCCAGCCGGTCCGCCAGCTCGGCCTCGATCGAGGCGACCGCCGTCTCCATCCGCTCGGGCCCCGCGACGTAGTGCGTCGCCGGGAAGACATAGACGTCCGGCACGGTACGCACGACGTTCCCCGTGAGCGGGTGGAGCGTCTGGATCGTCTCGATCTCGTCACCGAAGAACTCGATGCGTATCGCGAGCTCCTCGTACACCGGGATGATCTCGACGGTGTCACCTCGGACACGGAACGTTCCCCGGGTGAACGCCATGTCGTTACGGGTGTACTGCATCGCGACGAACTGGCGGAGCAGATCGTCCCGCTCGACGTGATCCCCGACCGACAGCCGCACCATCCTGTCGACGTACTCCTGCGGGGTGCCGAGGCCGTAGATGCAGGACACCGAGGCGACGACGACCACGTCACGTCGGGTCAGCAGCGAGCTCGTCGCCGAGTGGCGAAGCCGTTCGACCTCGTCGTTGATCGACGAGTCCTTCTCGATGTAGGTATCGGTCTGGGCGATGTACGCCTCAGGCTGGTAGTAGTCGTAGTACGAGACGAAGTACTCGACCGCGTTGTTGGGCAGAAGCTCACGGAACTCCGTCGCGAGCTGCGCGGCGAGGGTCTTGTTCGGTGCCATCACGAGCGTGGGTCGCTGAACCTGCTCGATCAGCCACGCCGTCGTCGCCGACTTGCCGGTGCCCGTCGCACCGAGGAGCACGACGTCCTTCTCCCCCGCGTTGATCCGACGCGCCAGATCGGCGATCGCGGTCGGCTGGTCACCCGACGGCGTGTAGTCCGAGATGACCTCGAACGGGGCCACGCTCCGCTGCAGATCAGTGACAGGACGCATGGGTCAACGGTACGTGGACCCACTGACAGCGGCGGACCCGCGACGCGAGTCACGCCGATCGTTCGAGCGCGTCCGGCTGGCGGCCCGGTGTCGGACGTGTCAGCGTCGGTCCGCGGCGGCCTCGGCGGAGCGCTCGTCGGCGAGCCGTGTCCAGAGGCGGTCGACCTGTGCGCGCAGCGCCTCGGCCGATCCCGACCCGTCGAGCACCACGTCGGCGTCCGCGAGACGCTCGTCGTCTGACGCCTGCGCCGCCACGCGCCGGCGAGCATCCTCGAGCGAGGCGCCACGCAGTCGTGCCAGTCGCTCGATCCGCTGGTCCGCGGGCGTGTGCACGACGACGACCAGGTGGAACGTCTCGGCCTGCCCGGTCTCGACGAGGAGCGGGATGTCGTGGACGATGACGGCACCCGGATCGGCCGCCGAGGCCGCGGCCTCGCGCTCCGCAGCCATCCGGCTGATCTCCGGGTGGACGATCGCGTTCAGTCGGGAGAGCGCGTCGGCATCGGCGAAGACGATCGATGCGAGGGCGGACCTGTCCAGGGATCCGTCGGGAGCCAGCACACCCGGGCCGAACGCGTCGACGATCTCGTCGAGTCCGATCGTGCCGGGCTCGACCGCCGCGCGAGCAAGCTCGTCGTGATCGATCACGACCGCTCCGAGCTCGGCGAGCCGCTCGGACGCCGTCGACTTGCCTGAGGCGATCCCGCCGGTCAGACCGATGCGCTGCATGACCCCATCCTGCCCGAGCCAGGACAACGCGCCACCCGGAGCGCACCCGGCCAAGCCGCACGGGAACGTGACGCAGCCGAGGTCACTCCGGGTCGAAGGCGTCCAGCGGCGCGTGATGGTCGTAGCCCGCCGAGCCGAGCCGCCAGTACCCGGACACCTCGACCCGGTCCGCCCCGAGACCGAGCTCACGCCTGAGAAAGCGCCGGACGCCGATCAGGGCTCCGGCCTCGCCGCCGAACCACGCGAAGCAGCCGTCCGGGAGCGGCCCGAGGTCGCGAACTGCAAGCTCGAGCTGTGGTGAGCTCTCGTGCGTCGTCGCGCCTCGAACGAGCCATCGGACGGAGACGCCCGAGCGCTGGGCTAGCGGGTATCCCTGCACCGACGGGTCGGCCACGTCGACGAGAACCGTCACCGGCAGCTCGGGGCGCACGAGCTCCAACCACCGTGCCACCGCAGGAAGACCAGACTCGTCGCACCCGAGAAGGAACGACGACGCGTCTGACGGCACGAGCTTCGAGCTTCGCGGGCCGGCCACCGTCACGGGGTCGCCCGCACGCGCCCGACCTGCCCACGCCGAGATGGGTCCATCAGTCCCATGGAGTGCGATGTCGATGTCGAGCTCGGGGAGACCGGAACGCCCACGAGCACGCCACGCGCGAGGCGTGTAGTCGCGCACCGCGGAGTCGACCTGAGCCGCACCGGCCGCGCCCGGGTCGCCCGCCCGCTCCGCCTCACCAGAAGCCCGCGCCGGGATCGTCAGCTTGACGTGATCGGTCGGCCCGAGGGTGGTGAATCCCTGGAGCGCATCCCCCACCAGGGTGAGCCTCACGATCGTGGGCGTGAGCGCGGCCACGTCGCCGACGCGGCATGCGCGTACCGCCGGGACGTGCGGGATCTTCACCCGACCGAGGCGTGGCGAGAGCGGCGCGGGGGTGTCGTCCAGAGGCATGCGGGCGATCCTACGGGCGGCAGCCATGGAAGCGAACGGGGTGCACGACGGGCCGGCCACCCGAAGGTGACCGGCCCGTCTGCGTTCTCGTGAGCTCTGCGGAGCCTCTCAGTTGCCGGTGAGCTTCTCCCGCAGCGCGGCGAGCGCCTCGTCCGACGCGAGAGTTCCCGTGGCCTCCTCGGCCGGCGCGGCAGAGGAGTACGTCGACGGCGTGGCGCCCGACTCGACGCCGTTCGCCGCATCCGCGTCGGCCTTGCTGGCCTCGGCGACCTGCTTGCGGTGCGCCTCCCAGCGCTCGTGGGCCTGCGCGTACTGCGCCTCCCAGACCTCGCGCTGCGCCTCGAAGCCCTCGAGCCACTCGTTCGTTGCCGGGTCGAAGCCCTCGGGGTACTTGTAGTTGCCCTGCTCGTCGTACTCCGCAGCCATCCCGTACAGCGCCGGGTCGAAGTCGTCGCTCGTGAGGTCGACACCCTCGTTCGCCTGCTTGAGCGACAGGGAGATCCGGCGACGCTCGAGGTCGATGTCGATCACCTTGACGAAAACATCGTCGCCGACCTGAACGACCTGCTCCGGGATCTCGACGTGACGCACGGCGAGCTCGGAGATGTGCACCAGACCCTCGATGCCGTCCTCGACCCGCACGAACGCGCCGAACGGGACGAGCTTGGTGACCTTGCCGGGGACGACCTGCCCGATGGCGTGCGTCCGGGCGAAGGCCTGCCACGGGTCCTCCTGCGTCGCCTTGAGCGACAGGGAGACACGCTCGCGGTCGAAGTCGACGTCGAGAACCTCGACGGTGACCTCCTGACCGACCTCGACGACCTCGGAGGGGTGGTCGATGTGCTTCCAGGACAGCTCGGAGACGTGCACGAGGCCGTCGACGCCGCCGAGGTCAACGAACGCACCGAAGTTGACGATCGAGGAGACGACGCCCGGACGGACCTGGCCCTTCTGCAGCGTCTGCAGGAAGGTCGAGCGCACCTCGGACTGCGTCTGCTCGAGCCAGGCACGACGCGACAGCACGACGTTGTTCCGGTTCTTGTCGAGCTCGATGATCTTCGCCTCGATCTCCTTGCCGACGTACGGCTGGAGGTCGCGCACACGACGCATCTCGACGAGCGACGCCGGCAGGAAGCCGCGTAGCCCGATGTCCAGGATCAGGCCGCCCTTGACGACCTCGATGACGGTGCCCGTGACGACGCCGTCCTCCTCCTTGATCTTCTCGATCGTGCCCCAGGCGCGCTCGTACTGCGCACGCTTCTTGGACAGGATCAGTCGACCCTCCTTGTCCTCCTTCTGGAGGACGAGCGCCTCGACCACGTCACCGACCGTGACGACCTCGCCGGGGTCCACGTCGTGCTTGATGGACAGCTCGCGGGAGGGGATGACGCCCTCGGTCTTGTAACCGATGTCGAGGAGGACCTCGTCTCGGTCCACCTTGACGATGGTGCCCTCGACGATGTCGCCATCGTTGAAGTACTTGATGGTGGCGTCGATCGCGGCGAGGAAGTCCTCCGCCGTCCCGATGTCGTTGATCGCGACCTGCGGCGTGGCGGGCTTCGCGGGGGTGGAGATGGTCATTGAGTCTTGGGCTCCGATGCGGACAGGGACTAGGACGGTGAGGGTTGCGGATCTCGCGAGCGGCACGGACCGCCGGCGAGGACATCGCCCTCCCACGCACCGATCTCGGCCGGATCCGTGGATCAGGAAGAGGGCAGCCGTGAGACGTGCGACACCGCCGACTATCCTATCGGCGGCGTAGCAGGCGGGTCAAAGCGACTGACTCGTCGCGAGGCCGGCCCGTACGGGTGCCGTCTCGACGTCGTTCGATCAGCTCATCGGCCATGCAGGGTTTGTCAGACTGTCCGGGTGACCGACGACGAACCCGGACGACTTGCTCACGCGGGTTACCGCGACGTACCCGCTGCGGCCGGGGGACGCGCCGGCCGATCGTGGTGGGACGCGAATGCGTCCGACTACCTTGCCGAGCACGGTGAGTTTCTCGGTGACGTCGACTTCTGCTGGTGCCCTGAGGGTGTGCGGGAGTCCGACGCGAAGCTGCTCGGCGCCACCGCGCACGTGGCGACCCATCGTGTGCTCGAGATCGGGGCCGGCGCCGCCCAGTGCTCGCGGTGGCTCCGCCATCAGTCGCCTGACCATGCCGGCGAGATCGTCGCCACGGATGTCTCCGCCGGCATGCTCGCCGGCGCGGTCGAGCTCGATCGGCGGACCGGCAGCACGACACCCCTGGTGCAGGCGGATGCCCGGTCGCTGCCGTTCGTCGACGCGTGCTTCGACGTCGTCTTCACGGCGTTCGGCGCACTTCCTTTCATCCCGGACGCCGATCGGGTCCACCGTGAGGTCGCGAGGGTCCTCAGGCCGGGCGGCCGGTGGGTGTTCTCCGTGACACATCCGATCCGCTGGGCGTTCCCCGACGATCCGGGGCGCGGCGGCCTGACCGCCGATCGCTCGTACTTCGACCGGCGCCCCTACGTCGAGCTCGACGATTCTGGAAGAGTCCTGTATGCCGAGTACCACCGCACGATCGGGGACCACGTCGGCGAGATCGCGACGGCTGGTTTCATGATCGACCGGATCGTCGAGCCGCCATGGCCGCGCGGCCACGACGAGGTCTGGGGTGGCTGGGGTCCCGTTCGCGGCGAGCTCGTGCCAGGCACCGCGATCTTCGTCACGCACCTGGTCGGTGCGCCCACGACCTGACCCCACGCACGCAGCCGCGCCGCGCCCGACTCAGTGCCCGGCGTCGTGCCAGTTCAACCCCACCCCGACCGACACGTCGAGCGGGACAGACAGCTCGGCGGCCGATCCCATCTGGACGCGGACGACCTCCTCGACCTCGTCGCGCTCACCCGGGCCGACCTCGAGGACGAGCTCGTCGTGGACCTGCAGCAGCATGCGTGACGTCAGTCCACGCGCGGCGAGCTCTCGCTCCACCCCGAGCATCGCGACCTTGATCAGGTCGGCAGCGCTTCCCTGGATGGGGGCGTTGAGGGCCATCCGTTCCGCCATCTCCCGCCGTTGACGGTTGTCACTCGTCAGATCGGGGAGATAGCGCCGGCGACCGAGGATCGTCGCGGTGAATCCGGTGGCCCTGGCCTCGTCGACGACACCGGTGAGGTACTCCCGTACGCCTCCGAACCGGGAGAAGTAGTCCGCCATCAGGGTGGCGGCCTCGCCGACATCGATCCCGAGCTGCTTCGAGAGGCCGAACGACGACAGCCCGTACGCGAGCCCGTACGACATCGCCTTGATCTTGGATCTCATCGCCGGCGTGACCTCGTCGGTGGGGACACCGAAGACGCGCGACGCGACGTAGCTGTGCAAGTCCTCGCCGGAGCGGAATGCCGAGATCAGCCCCTGGTCCGCGGAGAGATGCGCCATGATGCGCATCTCGATCTGGCTGTAGTCGGCCGTGAGGAGGGTCTCGTAGCCCTCACCGACCACGAAGGCACGGCGGATCCGGCGCCCGGCCTCGGTGCGGATCGGGATGTTCTGGAGGTTCGGGTCCGTCGAGGACAACCGCCCGGTCGCCGCGATGGTCTGCTGGAAGGTGGTGTGGATCCGCCCGTCGTCGGCCACCGAGCGGAGCAGCCCGTCGACCGTCTGCCGCAGTCGGATCGCATCACGGTGCTCGAGCAGGTGCTGGAGGAACGGGTGCTCGGTGCGCGCATAGAGCTCGGTCAGCGCCGCGGCGTCCGTCGTGTACCCCGTCTTGATCTTCTTGGTCCTGGGCATCCCCAGCTGATCGAACAGCACCTCCTGCAGCTGCTTCGGCGACCCGAGGTTGACCTCGCGGTCGATCACCGCATAGGCCTGGGACGCCGCGCTGGAGACCTGGCCGTCGAAGTGCGACTCGAGCTCACGCAGGTAGTCGACGTCGGCCGCAACACCCCGCTGCTCCATGCGAGCGAGGACGTAGACGAGCGGGAGCTCGAGATCGTCCATCAGGGTGCGACCACCCCGGTCGACGAGGTCCGCCGCGAGGACCTCGGCCAGCTCGACGACAGCGTTCGCCCGGATCTCGGCCTTCCGGTCGACGTCCGCACCGTCGAGCTCGAGGTCCAGCGATCCTTGGGAGCCGGCCGCCGACGCCGCGTCGTCCATCCGGAGCTCACGATGCAGGTAGCGGACCGACAGATCGGCAAGGTCGTACGTGCGTTGATCGGGGTGGCACAGGTAGGCCGCGAGCTCGGTGTCGATCACCACGCCGTCGAGGTTCATGCCGCGTCCGGCCAACGCGTGCCACGCGGCCTTCGCCCCGTGAACGGCCTTGTGCGACGTGTCCGATCCCACCCAGTCGGCGAGCGCGGCCTCGTCCACCGGCGCGACCGTCGTGAGGTCCACGGTGATCGCGTGCCCGGCGTCGTCGGAGACCGCGACCGCCCAGGCGTCGCCACCCGACGGCGCGGAGATCCCGCGGACGTCGAGCCCCAACCGCCTGCCGGCCCGGTGCGCGAGCCACGCCCCGAGCGTCCCGACCTCGACCACGTCGTGCGTCAGTGCCGCCGCCGACTCCTCGAGACCCGTCTCCGACGGGACCATCGAGAAGAGACGGTCCCGCAAGGTCCGGAACTGCAGCGCGTCGAACACGCGATGCATCGCCTCGCGGTCCCACGGCTGGACCGCCAGGTCCTCGGGTCGGACCGGGAGCTCGAGGTCGGTCAGCAGCGCGTTGAGACGACGGTTCATCCGCACCTGGTCGAGGTGTGCACGCAAGGACTCGCCCGCCTTGCCGACGATCCGGTCGGCGTCGGCGAGGACCGTGTCCAGGTCCCCGTGCGCCGCGATCCACTTCGCCGCTGTCTTGGGTCCCACGCCTGGAACCCCCGGGAGGTTGTCGCTCGTCTCCCCCACCAGGGCCGCGAGCTCCGGGTACTTCTCGGGCTCGACGCCGTACTTCGCGCGGACCGCATCCGGAGTCATCCTGGCGAGCTCCGACACCCCGCGCACGGGGTAGAGAACGGTGACCGTGTCACGGACCAGCTGGAAGCAGTCCCTGTCCCCCGAGCAGATCAGGACGTCCATCCCGGCCTCGCGTCCCTGGGTCGCGAGGGTTGCGAGGATGTCGTCCGCCTCGACGTTGTCCTTCTCCAGATGAGGGATTCGCAGGCTGCCGAGCACCTCCTGGATCAGCGGGACCTGACCGCGGAACGCCATCGGCGTCTCGTCTCGCGTGCCCTTGTACTCGGGGTACTGCTCGGTCCGGAACGTCGTGTGACCGGCGTCGAACGCGACGGCGACGTGGGTCGGCCGCTCCTCGGCGATCAGCTTGGTCAGCATCGACGTGAAGCCGTACACCGCATTCGTCGGCTCGCCGGTGCTCGTGGCGAAGTTCTCGACGGGCAGCGCGAAGAATGCCCGGAAGGCCATCGAGTGGCCATCGATCAGCAGCAGGAGTGGCCGGGTTCGCTCGTTGTCGCTCACGGTGCCAACCTATCTGGCATGACCGACGCGAGCCCGACCAGCCCTGACCCGACATCCAGCTCCGGCCGACTGATCGACCGGCTCGGGATCCAGCTCCTCGAGGTGGGTGCGCAGCGGACCGTCGGCACGATGCCGGTCGCGGGCAACACGCAGCCGTACGGACTTCTGCACGGCGGCGCCACCGCGGCCCTGGCCGAGACGCTGGGCTCCTACGCCGCCGCGGCACATGCCGGTCCGGGTCGGCGCGCCGTCGGGATCGAGCTCAACGCGACGCACCACCGGTCAGCCCGCGCAGGCATCGTGACCGGGACGGCCACCGCGATCCACCTCGGTCGTCGCACGGCGACCTACGAGATCGTCGTGCTCGACCCCGAGTCGAGACGGCTCTGCACGGCCCGCCTCACGTGCATGCTGATCGACGAACGAACCGACTGATCGCGAACCGCCAACCCGGGAACGGCGGCCAGGTCGGAGACGGAGGACTGGTCCACGTCCACACCTTCGGTGGCTTGCATCGCCGAACGGACCTGACGACGACGCGCGATCAGGTCCTCGAGACCACGCGCGCTCGCGCGCCGCTCCGCGCTCGTCCGTGCCCCCTCGTTCGCCAGCCGTCGCTGCAGGGACTGCGTGGTCACGACACGGTGGGCCGCCGCGGGCGCGAAGCCGAGTCGGGCGAGGAAGCGCTGCATCCCGCGGGCACCAGGCAACGGTGCCGAGTACACGTCGGTCGCGCCGTGCTCCTCGGCGACCGCGAGCGCGCCCGCGATCAGCGCGTGACCGACCCCTCGCCGACGGCAGCTCTTGTCCACGTAGACCGCCTCGACGTGGAGGGCGACCTGGTCGGTGAACGGGGTCGGACCGACGACCCTCCCGAGGAGGAGCCCGGACACCTGACCGTCGAGCGACCCGACGAGGAGCTGACCACCAGGGCTGGCGACAAGGGCCTCCAGCTGGGAGTTCAGCCGCGCCGCGTCGTCCGAGCAGAGCTGTGAACCCGCACCGGACTCCGCACGTGCCGACAGGCACAACGACACGAGCGCGGGCAGATCGTCTGCTCCTGCCTGCCATGTCTGCACCCCAGGACGCACGTGCACGAGCCTCCTCAGCGAGACATGATCAGTTGTCCAGACGGACGATACGCCCTCGGTGCCGGTCCGGTCGATCGTCGCGAGGACGATCGCCATTCGGACACTTCGGACACTAGCGACGTGCCGTCGCCAGCGAGATCCCCCATCTGGGTGAGAGGTCCGGCGAGCGCGCGCCATCGGCCCGCAACCTGCCGAAACGCACTCGACACATTGCCGCTTTACTGTCCGTTTCACGCCCGACCTCCTGGCGTCCATTCCACCTCGTAAGGCAACACCGCCGACCCGACGGCTCGGTCCTGATGTCCGTGCAGTCCCGTCCCCGACGACGAGCCACCCGAACGGAGGCCCCACGTGCGTCTCGCACAGGTGCAGGACCAGACCCCACGGAGGTGGGTACGACGGCTCCTCGCCGTCGCCCTGGCCGCGATCGCTCTCCCCACCATCTGGGCAGGTCCCGCGACCGCGTCGACACCCGGGCCGTGCGCGGCCGACTCGACCCAGGGCTGCCTCGACGGGTTCCTACGATCGACGGAAGGGCAACCCCTCGCGGGTGTCGTGCTGAAGGTCACCGATCCGTCCGGAAAGATGACGAGCATCACCTCGGGCGCCGACGGGAGCTGGTCCGCACCGGTGCCGGCAGACGGCGAGTACTCGGTGGAGCTCGATGTGAGCACGCTGCCGCCCGGGCAGAAGATCGCCCAGCCGGACCAGAACCCGCTGAAGACCCAGGCCCGCGTCGGATCGACGACGTCGTTGCTGTTCAGCCTCGGTTCCGGCGGGGTGTCCACAGCACCGTCGGGCGCGGCGAGTCCCTCGGTCGTCGCGACGTCCGGCACCGGCACCAGCGGGGTGAGCTGGGAGCGCGTGGCGCAGCAGGCGACCAGCGGTCTGATCTTCGGACTCCTGCTCGCGCTGGCCTCGATCGGCCTCTCGCTGATCTACGGGACCACGGGGCTCAGCAACTTCGCTCACGGTGAGCAGGTGACGCTCGGCGGGATCCTCGCGTACGTGTTCTGCCAGCTCGTCGGGCTGCCGCTGATCCTCTCCGCGATCATCGCCGTGCTCCTTGCGGCGGCGAGCGGCTGGATGCAGGACGCCTGGATCTGGCACCAGCTCCGCAAGCGGAGGATCGGGACGACGCAGCAGATGATCGTGACGATCGGGCTGTCGATGGCGCTCCAGTACGGGTTCCAGTTCTTCTTCGGGGGCGACAAGCTGCGGATCGTCACGACGACGCCGACGATCATCACCGTCGGACCGGTGACGTTCACCCGCACGACCCTGATCTCGGTCGTCATCGCGATCGTCGCCCTCGGGGCGGTCTCGTACTTCCTTCTCGCCACCCGGATCGGCCGGGCGACTCGCGCCGTGTCCGACAGTCCCGCGCTCGCGGCGGCGTCGGGGATCAGCGTCGAGCGCATCATCCGCATCGTGTGGACGCTCGGAGCGGGGCTCGCGGGCCTGGGCGGCGTCCTCATGGGGCTGTACCTGAACGCGACGAACTGGGACATGGGTGGCGCGATGCTGCTGCTGATGTTCTCTGCCGTGACCCTCGGCGGTCTCGGCGCCGCCTTCGGTGCCCTCGCCGGATCGCTCGTCATCGGTCTCGTCGTGGAGATGTCGAGCCTCGTGATCCCCAACGACATGCGCTACGCGGGCGCACTTCTCATCCTCATCCTGGTGCTGCTGTTCAGGCCTCAGGGAATCCTCGGCCGTGCCGAGCGGATCGGCTAAGGGAGCCCCATGGACTGGACACGGATCCTCACCAACGTCCTGGGCGAGATGCTCGCCCCGACCACCGCCGCCTACGCCCTCGCTGCTGTGGGCCTCAACATCCACTTCGGCCTCACCGGACTCCTCAACATGGGCCAGGCCGGGTTCATGCTCCTGGGTGCCTACGGCTTCGCGATCGCGACGATCGCCGGGTGGCCGATCTGGGGCGCGGTGCTCGTCGCCATCGCCGCTTCTGCGCTGTTCGCGCTCCTGCTGGGGATACCGACGCTCAAGCTGCGAGGCGACTACCTCGCGATCGTCACGATCGCGGCCGCGGAGATCGTGCGACTCATCGGGCGATCGACAGCATTGACCTCTCTCACCGGCGCGTCGTCCGGCCTCCGGGGCGACAGCTACAAGACGACCTTCCAGAACCTCTCGCCGTTCCCGACCGGGACCACGACGATCGGACCCTTCAGCTACTCGAACAACTTCTCGAACAGCTGGTGGATCCGGCTCGTCGGGTGGGCGATCGTCCTGATCGCATGCCTCTTCGTCTATCTCCTGATCCGGAGCCCCTGGGGGCGCGTGCTCAAGGGGATCCGAGAGGACGAGGAAGCGGTGCGCTCGCTCGGCAAGAACGTGTTCGCCTACAAGATGCAGTCGCTCGTCCTCGGCGGAGTGATCGGCGCGGTCGCCGGGATCGTCTACGTGATGCCGCGAGCCGTCCAGCCCGACTCGATGGGCCGCCCGATGACCTTCTTCGTCTGGACGATCCTCCTCCTCGGTGGAGCGGCCACCGTGTTCGGACCGGTTCTCGGGTCGATCGTCTTCTGGGCGGGCCTCATGCTCATCAAATCGGTGATGCGCGACGGCGTCTCGGACTCGTTCATCTCCTCGGGGCAGATCGAGCAGCTCGGGTGGGTCATCGTCGGCGTCACGCTGATGCTCCTGGTGATCTTCCGACCACAAGGGGTCCTCGGCGACAAGAAGGAGCTGGCGATCAATGTCCGCTGAACCCACGCCGATCGATTTCAGGAGCGCAGCGGCTCGGGACCTCCAGTTCGTCGAGCGCACCCCGGGGGCCGTCAAGCCGGACCCGATCCTGGTCGCCGACTCCGTCACCCGCCATTTCGGTGGCATCGCTGCTGTCGACGTGGCGCACCTCGAGGTGCAACGGAACGCGATCACGGCGCTGATCGGCCCCAACGGTGCGGGCAAGACCACGCTGTTCAACCTCATCACCGGGTTCGACCGGCCGAGCTCCGGGCGCTGGACGTTCGAGGGCAGGTCGCTCGCGGGCGTGGCCGCCGCGCGCGTGGCCCGCTCCGGGATGGTGCGCACCTTCCAGCTCACGAAGGCGCTCAACCGCATGACCGTGATCGAGAACATGCGCCTCGGTGCGACGCGCCAACCCGGCGAGAACATGTTCGCCGCGCTCGTCCCGCCGTTGTGGCAGCCGCGGGAGCGGGAGATCACCGCGCAGGCGGAAGAGCTGCTCGCACGCTTCAAGCTCCTCGACAAGCGCGACGACTTCGCGGGAAGCCTGTCCGGAGGGCAACGCAAGCTCCTCGAGATGGCACGGGCCCTCATGAGCAAGCCGACCATGATCATGCTGGACGAGCCGATGGCGGGGGTGAACCCGGCTCTGACGCAGTCGCTCCTGGGTCACATCCAGGCGCTGCGCGACGACGGCACGACCGTCTTGTTCGTCGAGCACGACATGCACATGGTTCGCCACATCAGCGACTGGGTGGTGGTCATGGCCGAAGGCGCGATCGTGGCTGAGGGCCCACCGGACTCGGTGATGAAGGACCCCGCGGTGATCGACGCCTACCTGGGCGCGCACCACGACACCGACCTCGGTGACGACTCGCTCCTGGAGGACGAGCCGACCGCCTCGATCACCGGGAAGGACGCACCGTGACCGCGACCCCTCAGAGCACCGCCCGGGACGCCGGGTCCGACACGCATCGCGGCGCTCCCGCAGGTGAGCCTCTTCTCGTCGCCGACGACCTGGTCGCCGGCTATCTTCCCGGGGTCGACATCCTGAACGGGTGCAACCTCGTCGTGCACCCCGGTGAGCTGGTCGGCATCATCGGGCCGAACGGAGCGGGCAAGTCGACGCTTCTCAAGGCCCTTTTCGGCTTGGTCAACGTGCGGTCGGGGGGTGTCACGCTCAAGGGCGAGGACATCACCAACCATCGCGCGGACGCGCTGGTCAGACGCGGCGTCGGGTTCGTCCCGCAGAACAACAACGTGTTCCCCTCGCTGACGATCGAGGAGAACCTGCAGATGGGCGTCTACCAGGCCCCACGCACGTTCACCGAGCGGTTCGAGTTCATCGTCGACCTGTTCCCCGTGCTCGGTCAGCGGCGCAAGCAACGCGCGGGGTCGCTCTCGGGCGGAGAGCGCCAGATGGTGGCGATGGCCCGGGCGCTCATGATGGACCCGTCGGTCCTGCTCCTGGATGAGCCGTCGGCCGGCCTGTCCCCGGTGCGGCAGGACGAGACGTTCATCCGCACGCGCAAGATCAACAAGGCCGGGGTCTCGATCGTCATCGTCGAGCAGAACGCCCGTCGAGCCCTGCAGATCTGCGACCGGGGGTACGTCCTCGATCAGGGGCGGAACGCCTACTCCGGGCCTGGTCGCGAGCTCATGAACGATCCGAAGGTGATCGAGCTCTACCTCGGGACGCTCGCGACGGACGTCGAGAAGGCCAGCGGAGCCGCCTGACGTCGACCGCCGCCTCAGGAGCCCATGTCCGCGATGCGGGCATGGGCTCTGTCGTGCGCGGGGGGTCGCGGCGGCTGTCCGCGTCCCCAGTCGCACGCACGACGAGGCCCGGTGGGGATCGCTCCCCACCGGGCCTCGTCGGCGTCAGGTACGCGTGGACCTCAGATCCGCACGACGATCAGCTCTGGCCGAACACCGACTTGACGAACTTGTACGAGTTGTCGTTCTGGAACTGGTACACGCCGATGTAGGCGGACGACGGGTCGTTCTTGGCGTTGAACGGGCCGACGCCGGCCTGCCCCACGTACTTGATGTCCTTGCCGGCGTCGAGCAGCGCGACGCACTCCTTGAACGACTTGCACTCGGTCCCACCGGTGGCGCCGGAGACCGCCGCCATGTTGGCCTGGATCGTGACGCCATCCGTTCCCTTGCCCTTGACGGCCGCGAGGGCCGCGAGGGTCACCGCGTCGTAGTTCTCCGGCGCGTACGAGTAGTCCGTGAGCGTCGAGTCGATGCTCTTGAGACGGGTCTGGAACTCCGCGGTCGGGAATGCCCCGGGGATGGTGCCCTGGGCGCCCTTGAGGGTGCCAGCCGGGAAATCCTTCGAATAGTTCGAGGTGTTCCCGTCGACGAGGTACAGCTTGGAGGCGTCGAAGCCCTTGGCGACGAGGTCAGGAATGATCTGCTTGGTCTGATCGAATGCGATGATCGCGATCGCGTCGGGCTTGGTGTCGAGAACAGCGGTGACGTCGTTCTTGAAGTCGCTTGCCGCCGGGTCGAACTCCTGGCCCTTCTTCCCGTAGGTGACCGTGACGCCGGCGGCCTCGACCGTCTTCTCGACGACGTCACGCAGCGACGTGCCGTAGTCGTCGTTGAACACGAGGATCCCGAGCTTCTTGACCTTGTCGGTGACGATCAGGTTCCCGAGAGCGGAACCCTGGACGGTGTCCGGGGGCGCGGTCCGGAAGTAGAACGGCGAGTAGCCGCTCAGCTTCGTCGAGGTGTTCGCACCCGAGATCTCCACGATCTTGGCCGCAGCGATGTCGTCCACCACGTTCAGCGTCACCGCCGACGACGCGGCACCGATGACGACCTGCACCTT
>JAKBFW010000157.1 GCA_021833345.1 Pseudomonadota bacterium
GGACGCCGACGGCGTGTCGTGGACGGTTCCCGCCTACGTCACGCCCGAGGACGCCGTCCTGGCGCTCGGGCACGCGTCGCGCTACGCGGCCTGGCGCAGCGAGGACCGCGGCCGCAGCTCACGCCCGGCCGGCGTCGACACCCGGACCGCGCAGCGGCTCGTCAGGTCATGGCTGCCGGCGGCGGACACCGATGTCGTCAGCCTCGACGCCGAGCGCACGGGCGAGCTCCTCGGGTGCGCGGGCATCACGGTCGTCGAGTCGGTCGTCGTCCACGACGCCGGCGAGGCGGTCGCTGCTGCTCGGCGCGTCGGCTGGCCCGTCGCCCTCAAGACGACGGTCCCAGCCCTTCGGCACCGCGCCGACCTCGGCGGGGTGCGGCTCGACATCGCCGACGAGCAGGTCCTGCGAGACGACGTCGCGCAGATGCTCGAGCTCACCTGGGCGCGCACACCGGACATCGAGCCGACCGCGAACGCCGTGGACCTCGGGGCCGAGACCGCGGCGAACGCGTCGCGGCGCGCGCCGCTCGAGGTGCAGCACATGGTCCCGGCCGGCGTCGCGTGCGTGCTCCGCACGTCCGAGGACCCGCTCTTCGGACCGGTCGTGAGCTTCGGGTTGGCGGGCGACGCGAGCGACCTGCTCGGGGACGTCTGCTACGGGATCCCGCCGCTGACGGACGTCGACGTCGCGACGCTCATCCGGATGCCCCGCGCCGCGCCGCGGCTGTTCGGCTACCGCGGGCTCGCGCCGACGGACCATGCTGCCCTCGAGGATCTCGTGGCGCGCGTGGCGGCACTGGCCGAGGACCTCCCCGAGATCAGGAGCCTCGAGCTGCACCCCGTGGTCGTCGGCCTGCATGGCGTGCACGTCCTCGCGGCGCGGATCCAGCTCGCGGCAGCGAGCCGGGCGGACGGCATGCGACGCGTGCTGCCCGCATGACCGGGCCGAGGCGCCGTGAGCGCCGCCAGGATGGGAAGATGCTGGGCGTGGCTTCCCCGTTCCCTCTCCTGCATCGTGACCTCGACCGGGCCGGGTACTACCCGGACCTGGTCGCCGACATCCTCGACCTCGCGCTCGCGGGTGAGCCGGTCGTCGCCCACCTGGTCCACCCCGAGACGACGTTCGTCGCGAACGAGGTGCATCGCCACGTGACGGTGCTCGCACTCACGGGGACCCGGCTCGTGGTCGCCCACGTCGACGAGCACCCCGCGGACTCCGAGCACCCGACCCCGAGTGCCTCGGCGACCACCGAGGCGGTCCCGTTGACCGAGCTGCGATCGGTCGCGCTCACCCACGTCGTGGGTTCGCCGGAGCAGCACCGTCCAGGCGACGTCCCGCTTGAGCTGACGCTCGCGATCGGCTGGGACGCGGTGCACCGGATCGACCTCGAGCCTGCGACCTGCCCTGACCCGAGCTGCGAGGCGGACCACGGGCTCACCGGGACCTCGGTCCCGGATGACATCGTCGTGCGGATCAGTGCCGTCGCCGAGGGGCGCGAGGCCGTCGGCGCGGCGGTCGCGTTCGCCCGGCAGCTCGCTGCTGCGACCGTGCGGGGTCGTTGAGTGTCCCGATCCACCCGGACCGAGCTCGCCGCGGCGGGACTGGTCCTGCCCGACTACCGCGGTGCCAACTTGTCCGCGGTGCTTCCCGCGGCCGCGGACGCCGGCGGGGTGACGGTGCCCGGCGGCCCCGCCGCCAGGGCGGTGCTCGGCCTGCCGCGCGCGAGTCGTGTGTGCGTCGTCCTCGTGGACGGCCTCGGCCGGGTCAACCTCGCCGAACGGTCCGGGCATGCGCCGTTCCTCCGCGAGATGCTCGCCGGCTCCCGGCGCCTCACGGCCGGGTACCCGTCCACCACCTCGGCCTCGATCGCGACCTTCGGGACCGGTACGTGCCCGGGTCGTACCGGGCTCGTCGGGTACACCGTGCGGAATCCGGCGACGGGGCGCCTGGCGAACATGGTGTCGTGGGAGGGCGCCGAGCCTCCGCGCGACTGGCAGGTCGAACCCACCGTCTTCGAGCAGATCGTCGCGGACGGGCATCGTGCGATCTCGGTGGGTCCGGCGCGCTTCGCCGGCTCGGGGATGACTGACGCAGCGCTGCGCGGCGCCACGTACCGTGCGGCGGAGACCCTCAGCGACCGGGTCGACGCGACCGTCGCCGAGCTCGCCGCGCCCGGGCTGGCGTACCTCTACTGGGGCGAGGTCGACAAGGTCGGCCACCACGAGGGGTGGGGTTCGTGGCAGTGGGGACATGCTCTCGAGGAGATCGACCGCGAGCTCGCGCGGCTGGCCCGACTGCTTCCGCGCGACTCGCTGCTCGTGGTCACGGCGGACCACGGGATGGTCGACGTCGACCCGCGACGTCGCTGGGACGTCGCGGAGGAGAAGGGCCTGCGCGAGGGGGTCTCGCTGGTCGCCGGCGAGCCACGCGCGCTGCACCTGCACCTCGAGCCAGGTCACACCGCCGACGCGGTCGCGGCCCGCTGGCGTGACGTCCTCGGCGGCTTCGCTGTGGTCGCGGTGGGGCAGGACGCCGTGGACGACGGCTGGTTCGGACCGGTCGCGGATCACGTGCGTCCGCGACTCGGTGACGTCGTGGTCGCGATGACGGGACGCGCGACCGTGGTCGACACCCGGACCCAGACGTCCGCCTCGCTCGGGCTTGTCGGCGTCCACGGCTCGATGACACCGCACGAGATGTCCGTCCCGTTCTTGTGGGATCGGCGGTGAGGAGGACCGTTGGCTGAGCTCGCCTTCTTCTCCGGGACGATGGACTGCGGGAAGTCGACCCTCGCGCTGCAGATGGACCACAACCATGCTGCCCGCGGTCGGGGTGGGGTGATCTTCACCCGCAACGACCGAGCGGGCGCCGATGTGCTGTCCTCCAGGCTCGGGCTGCGCGTCGGGGCGTGCGAGGTCCACGACGACACGGACTTCTGGGACGAGGTCGTCCGGCGCCGCACTCGCGGTGACCGCGTCGACTACCTCATCTGCGACGAGGCGCAGTTCTACTCGCCGGTCCAGGTCGAGCAGCTCGCCCGGATCGTCGACGAGATGGCGGTCGACGTCTATGCGTTCGGCATCACGTCCGATTTCCGGACCCGTCTCTTCCCTGGTTCGGCGCGGCTCGTCGAGCTCGCCGACCGCGTCGAGGTGCTCCAGGTTCAAGCGCTGTGCTGGTGCGGGGCGCGGGCCACGCACAACGCACGGACCGTCGGCGGCATGATGGTCGTCGAGGGGGCTCAGGTCGTCGTCGGGGACACCGACCTCGGGCCGCGCGGCGACGAGGTCGGGTACGAGGTCCTGTGCAGGCGGCACCACATGCGACGGATGACGGCCGCCTCGGCGCAGTCGGCGTCGACGTCACCGGCGACGCTGGCGCTGGATCTCGAGACGCGGCCCGCCGCAGCTCGCACCGCGTGACCTGACTCGCTGCGCTGAGCCACGCCGCGCGACCCGACGGGCGAGCAGCGCCGTCGGCGCGCGAGCCGATCTATTCCGGCTTCGCGCCGAAGACGATCTCGTCCCAGCTCGGCACGCTCGCGCGCCCCTTCCGGCCCGGGCGCGGGCGTTCCGCCAGGGGCGCCGGAGTGTCGGCGGGGAAGTCGTCCGTCGCCTCGGCTCGCGCGCCGTCCGAGCGAGACGCCGATGCCGCGTGGGCGTCGACCATGTCGATGACGCGTGCGTTCGACTCGGGGTCCGCGTCGAGCGGGTGCGCGCCGGGCACCTGGGCGTCGAGCTGCGTGAAGTCGAACGCGTGCTGCGGGCCGAACCCCTCGAACTCGTCGGCGTCGTCGTCGTCATCGACCTGCTGGCGGATCCCTCGGCGGAGCCGGAGGTCGTCGAGGAGGTTCGCCGTCGGGTCGTCCGGCTCTGGTTCGCTCGGTGCGCTGCCCGGATCGTCGAGCGCGCCGAGCACCGGTCGGAGCACCCCGTCCGCCTGGACGTCGAACACCACGTCCCGCACCGCCTCGAGGTGCCGACGCTGGATCGGCTCGTCGGCGATCTCGGTCTCCGAGAGCCATCGGGCCTCGTCCTCGAGCGCGTGCACCGATCGGGCCTGCGTGTCGAAGGTCCAGCGGGCGGTGACGTCGACCTCGGCGACCGTGAACGCGACGGCCACCGTCCACGGGCCGGACTGGTCTCGGTAGGCGTCCCACGCGAGGGTCTCCGGGTCGACGCCTCGGGCGGCGAGTCGATCCGTCACGAGGTCGCCGAGCACCGGGGCGCCGACGTCACGCCCGACCCGCGTCCCGCGGGCCTGCGCGACGATGAACTCGCGCTCGGCGATCACCGGTCCCTCGTAGCGACGGACGTGCTCGACCGGGACCCCGCACTCCTCGGAGACGTCTTCCGCGGACGCCCCGGCACGGATCCGCATCTGGATCTCGCGGGGGCTGGGGACGCCCGCCTTCTCGGCCCGCAGCTTCTCGAGCTGGGGACGATCGCGGCGGACCGCAGCACGCAGCGTCTCATCGATGCGCAGACGGAACTGCTGGCCGTCCTGCGCCACCAGCACGAGGTGCTCCCCGTCGTCGTGCAGTCCGACCAGCTCGAGCTCACCCATGCGGACCTCCTCTCCCTCGGATCAGAGCCTGCCACCGCGGGGGCGTGAACCCGCGGAGGTGGTCCGGTGCGCCGCGCTGCTCCCCGGCGCCCGCGGTCGGGCAGGATGGTCGGTGTGACAACCTCCTCGACCGCGTTCCCCGACGACGCCCTGATCGACTCGCTGGTCGCCCTGGCTGTGCAGCTGGCGACGACCGCCGGGACCCTCGTCCGCGACGGGCGTCCCGACCAGGTGCTGGTCGCCGGCACGAAGTCCAGCCCGATCGACGTCGTCACGACGATGGACACCGACTCCGAGCTGCTGCTGCGGCGCCTCATCGGTGAGGCACGGCCGGCCGACGGGATCCTCGGCGAGGAGGGCGACGCCGTGGCCGGGACGAGCGGTCTGACCTGGGTGGTGGACCCGATCGACGGCACGGTCAACTACCTCTACGGGTTGCCGTCGTACTCGGTGTCCGTCGCGGTGGTCGCGGGGGAGCCCGACCCGGCGACCTGGGTGCCGATCGCCGGCTGCGTGTACCGGGTGCTCGACGGCGCGACCTACACGGCCGGTCGTGGCCGCGGAGCCTACCTCGACGGCAGGCGCATCGCCGTGAACGACGCCCACCCGCTGTCGCACTCGCTCGTCAGCACGGGGTTCGGGTACACGACCGAGCGTCGACGTGCGCAGGGCGCGGTGGTGGCGGCGCTCCTGCCGCTCGTCCGCGACATCCGGCGGATCGGATCCGCCGCGCTGGACCTCTGTGCCGTCGCGTCGGGCAACCTGGATCTTCACTACGAGCGTGGGCTCAAGCCGTGGGACCTCGCGGCCGGTGAGCTGATCGCCCTGGAGGCTGGGGCGGTCGTGACCGGGTTGCACGGCTCGCGGGCGACCGAGCAGATGACGGTGGCAGGGCCGGCCGCCAGCGTCGCCGCTCTCGTGGGTCTGCTCGAGGCCCTGGGGGCCGACGAGGGCCCCTGACGGCGGCACCGGGGGCGGTCGGTTCGGTACGAGGGTGCGGATGGTCAGGAAATGAGGCACAATCCGTCAGCCGCCGGGAACAAACCGGCGGCCGATCGCATTGATGAGCCGTACCACCACGACCGCCGATCCCCCGGAGTGTGACCAAGAAGATGGCAACCGACTACGACGCCCCGCGCAAGACCGAGGAGGACCTCGGCGAAGACTCGCTGCAGGAGCTCCAGGCTCGCCGG
>JAKBFW010000158.1 GCA_021833345.1 Pseudomonadota bacterium
TACGTCGAGTGCGTGTGGACCACGCCGCCGACGTCGGGCATGTGCCGGTAGACGTAGGCGTGGGCTGCGGTGTCCGACGACGGCGACCGGTCGCCGTCCACCAGGTTCCCGTCGAGGTCGCACACGACCATCGACTCCGCCGTGAGAGCGTCGTACGTCACGCCCGACGGCTTGATCACGAAGAGGTCCGCGCCGCGGAGCCGCTGCGAGACGTTGCCTGCCGTCCACACCACGAGCCCCCAGCGCGGGAGCTCACCGTGCAGGCGGGCGACGATCTCGCGGACGTCGGCGACCTCGGCCTGGACGGCCGGCGAGAGCTGGTCGAGGCTCATCAGGCCCGCACCGCCGTTCCGCTGCTCGCCGCGCGGCGGATCGCCTTGAGGCGGTGCATCACACCGTTCGAACCCGGCCGGTCGAGACGGCCGAAGTAGTCGTGCAGCAGCGTGTACTCCGCGAAGAGCGCGTCGTACCGGACCGAGTTCTCCTCGATCGGCGTGTAGGCCGCCGCCGTGCGCTTGCCCATCACGCGGGCGGCCGCGCGGACGTCGGGGTAGGCGCCGGCGGCGACGGCTGCGTGGATCGCCGAGCCGAGCGCGGGGCCCTGCTCGGAAGCGATCGTGCTGAGCGGCAGACGGGTGACGTCGGCGTAGATCTGCATGAGCAGGGCGTTCTTGAGCAGCCCGCCCGCGACCACGAGCTCGGTGACCGGGACGCCGGAGGAGACGAACGACTCCACGATCGTGCGGGTGCCGAACGCGGTCGCCTCGAGAAGCGCACGGTAGGTGTCCTCCGGCTTCGTCGCCAGGGTCTGCCCGACGACGAGACCCGAGAGCTCGTGGTCGACGAGCACCGAGCGGTTGCCCGAGTGCCAGTCGAGCGCGACGAGACCGTGCTCGCCGATCTCCTGCTGGGCGGCGAGCTCGGTCAGGTACTCGTGCACCGAGAGACCGCGCGCCGTGGCAGCGTCGACGTAGGCCGGCGGGACGGAGGTGTCCACGAACCAGCCGAAGATGTCACCCACGCCGCTCTGGCCCGCCTCGTAGCCCCAGAGCTGGTCGACGATCCCGCCGTCGACCGCGCCGCACATCCCGGGTACCTCGTGCAGCTCCGGGCCGTTCATCACGTGGCAGGTCGACGTCCCCATGATCGCCGTCATCTGCCCCGGCTCGACCGCGTTCGCGGCCGGCGCCGTGACGTGCGCGTCGACGTTCCCGACGGCGACGGCGATGCCCTCGGGAAGCCCAGTCCAGGAGGCCGCCTCGGCGGTGAGCCTGCCCGCGCTGCTGCCGAGCGCACCGATCTCGTGCTCGACCTTCGCGCTGACGAAGTCCGCGAAGCCCGGGTTGAGAGCCGCGAGGAACTCGCTGCTCGGGTAGTGCCCGTCCTGGTAGATCCCCTTGTAGCCCGCGGTGCAGGCGTTGCGCACGTAGCTGCCGCAGAGCTGCCAGACGATCCAGTCCGCGGCCTCGACCCAGTGGTCGATCGCGGCGTAGACCTCGGGGTCCTCCTCGAGGACCTGCAGGCCCTTGGCGAACTCCCACTCGCTCGAGATCAGGCCGCCGTAGCGGGCGATCCACTCCTCGCCCCGGGCGTGCGCGAGCTCGTTGATGCGGTCTGCGTGCCCCTGGGCGGCGTGGTGCTTCCAGAGCTTGACGTAGGCGTGCGGTCGGTCGGCGAACCGGGGCAGCTCACTGAGCGGCGTCCCGTCCGCGGTGGTCGGCACCATGGTGCACGCGGTGAAGTCGGTGCCGATGCCGATCACGTCGGCCGGGTCGATGCCGTGGTCGCGGCGCGCGGCCTCGAGCGCAGCGGGCACGGCGACCTTGAGCACGTCGACGTAGTCCTGCGGGACCTGGAGCGCCCAGTCCGGAGCGAGCGTGACCGGAGAACCGGACTCGGAGGCCGGTCCCGCGGTCAGCGTGCGGTCCATGACCGCGTGCGGATAGGCGTGGACGCCCGACCCGAGCTCCGCACCGTCGGACACGCGGACGACGACCGCGCGACCCGAGAGTGTGCCGTAGTCGACGCCGACGACCAGTGCGCGATCAGGGTTCACCGTCATCGGTGCCACTCCGCTCCATGACCTGTGTCACGGTGCGCCGACGATCGGCGCACCGGCCGCGGCGGACGCCGACGGCCGGTGCTTATGTTAGCGCTAACATCAGGCCTGTCAAGTAGGACCGGACGGGTCAGCCAGGGGCCGCCGTGCTCTCGCGGATGATGAGGTGCGGCACCACGGGCGTGTGGTCGAGCGGTTGACCCGCCATCGCGAGCAGGAGCATCTCCAAGCAGCGTCGACCAAGGCCGGTGAAGTCCTGCCGCACCGTCGTCAACGGCGGGATGAGGTAGGCCGCACCCATGATGTCGTCGAAGCCGACAACCGACACGTCGCCGGGGACCGAGATGCCCGCCTCGAAGAAGGCCCGGAAGAGTCCGATCGCGAGCAGGTCGTTCGCAGCGAACACCGCGGTCGGCGCCCCCTCGCGCGCCAGGACCCGACCGATCTCGTACCCGCGATCAGCGCTCCAGTCCCCCTGGATCAGGTCACCCGGAACGACTCCCGCCGCCTTCAGCTCGGACTGCCAGCCCGCGACCCGGGCCCGCGCGTCGAGGGAGTCCTCCGGCCCGGCCACATGGGTCACGGTTCGATGACCGAGACCGAGGAGGTGCCCCGTGGCGAGCCGCGCGCCGAGGTCCTGGTCGACGCTCAGCGTGTGGAAGCCGAGGCCCTCGGCGAACCCGGCAGCGATCGTCACCAGTGGCACCTCGTCGGCGTACGGTTCCAGCGCGTCACGCACCTCCGCCTCGGGCGCGATCACGATCACCCCTTCCGCGGCTTGCGACAGGAGGTGCTCGATGGCCAGAGAGACGCTCCCCTGGTCGAACCTCGTCAGCGTGACGACGCTCACGAAGTACCCGTACTCCCGCGCGGCCCCGACGACCTCGATGAGTGCCGACGTGGGCCCGAAGTGGCGCGAGTTCGTCGTCACGATCCCGATCGTCCCGGAGCGGCGCGTGACCAGGGCCCGTGCCGCGGTGTTGCGCCGGTAGCCCAGCTCGGCGATCGCCGCGAGCACCCGGGCCCGCGTCTCGGCTCGCACGCTCGGGTGGTCGTTGAGGACCCGCGAGACCGTCTGGTGGGACACCCCGGCCCGGGCGGCGACGTCACTCATGGCAGGTGGACGCGGGCGCCCTGGCGCGACGGTCACCTCAGGCTCTCGGGATCGCGGCGGCATCGGCCGCGAGCGCGCGCGAGCGGTCGTACGCGGCCTCGGCCGCCGCGAGCACGCCTGCGCGCACGCCGTGCGCGTCGAGCTGCCGAAGCGCCGCGACCGTCGTGCCCCCGGGCGACGAGACCCGTTCGCGCAGGACCACGGGGTGCTCCCCCGTCCGGTCGAGCATCGTCGCGGCACCCAGGAACGTCGCGACCGCGAGCTCGCGCGCGCGGTCCCGGGTGAGCCCGAGCAGCACCCCGGCCTCAGCGAGCGCATCGACCAGGTAGAACACGTACGCCGGGCCGGAGCCGGAGATCGCGGTGACGGCGTCGAGGTCCTTCTCCGCCACGCGGACGACGAGCCCGGTGCCGGCGAGGAGTCGTTCGGTGAGCGCCAGGTGGCCGTCGGTCGCGTGGCGCCCGGCGCTGATGGCGCTCGCGCCCATCCCGATGACCGCCGGGGTGTTCGGCATGACGCGGACCACCGGTGTGCCCTCCGGCAGCCGGTCCTCGTAGTACCCGCAGGGAAGCCCCGCGGCCACGCTGATCACGACGGCACCCGTCCTCAGCCGAGGAGCGATCTCGACGAGCACCGCGCCGACGTCCTTCGGCTTGAGCGCGATCACGACCACGTCCGCGCGCGACACGGTCGTGGGACCGTCGTCCGCGGCACGCACCCCGTACCGCTCGGCGATCTCGTTCGCCCGCACGGCGCTCGGCTCGGTGACCGCGACCTCCTCGATGCCCCACCCTGCGGACAGGATGCCGGCGAGGATCGCCTCACCCATCACGCCACCACCGAGGATCGCGACTCGCGGTCCGCTCTCGATCCGGCCTTCGCCCATGCTGCACCCTCGCGTCCGTCGTCCCGCTCGTGAGACGGAGCGTAGCGAGCCCGAGCCGGGTTCCGCGCCGCGCCGGGCCCCACGACGTCCGGCCCGGCGGCCCTCACGGGTCGACGGACCGGGCGGGCGGCCCTCCTCGCGGTCAGGCGGCGGCCGGCGCGATCAGAGCGGGAAGGCGGCGTAGAGGTTCGCGAGCTCGGTCGCGGGCGCGGTCGCCTCGAAGAGCGCCGTGCCGTTGGACCACACGACCGTGCCGGAGCCGTCGGCCCGAGGCACGATCGACCACGTCCCGACGGTGGCACCCGCGACGGTGACGTCGCCCGTGCTGCCGGCCGGCGCCGCGCTCGCCGTCGGACCCGCGGTGGGCGTCGGCGTCGCAGCCTTCGAGGTCAGGTCGGTGACGAGCGCCGCCCGGACAGCGGCGACCTCGGCCGCGGTACGCCACTGCCCCGCGCGCACCGTGACGTTCCCGGACCCACCGTCGGTGTACACGACGTCGTAGGCCTCGAGCGCCCCGGACGCGCGCCACGCCTCGTCAGGAGAGACCGAGGCCCAGGCGTACCGGAGCACCGAGCTCGGGAGCGCGTCCAGGAATGCGCTGCCCTTCTCGCGTGCGGCCGGGGCGATCGTCGGGGTCGGCGACGGCAGCGTCGTCGTGCTGGTGACGGCCGCGACGGGGCTCCCGCTGCGGTTCATGGTCATCACGATCGCCGCCACGATCCCGCCGAGCACGAGCACCCCGACCACGAGACCGACGGTCATGAGCGTGCGACGTCGGTTCGGTCCTGACGCGGCCGCCTGGCGGTTCGCACCCGACGGCGGCACGACGGGCGGCGGCGGGACGAGAGGTTGCGGCGGGACGCCGGCGGGGCGGGCACCGTGCGCCACCGGAGCGCCTCCGGGTACCCACGCGGGCGCGGGGGACGGCACGGGCGGGGGATCGGGGCGCGGCCCGCGGCCGGACGACGCGGCACCACCTGACCCCGAGCCGCCTGAGACGGGGTCGAAGGGCCAACCTCCCGGTGTCGGGCCACCCGTCGAGCTGTCGGTCATCCGTGCCTCCTTGCCGCGCCTGCGGGTCGGTCCCCGTCGCAGCCTACGCATGACCGTGGACCGTCCGCCTGGAGCGACAGGCGCGCGACGGTTCCGGCTCGGGTGTCGGTGCCCGCGGTTACCGTTCCGGAGTGACGTCACCCGCAACCACGAGGCAGCAGACCGGTCGACCGGCCACCACGCGACGCGTCGACCGGCCGGCCTACCGCTGCGTCGAGTGCGGCTGGACGGCAGCGAAGTGGGTCGGCAGGTGCGGCGAGTGCCAGGCCTGGGGCAGCGTGACCGAGGGCGTGGGACCGGGCGGGGGCGCCCCACGGACCGTCGCGCAGGTGCCGACGCGGACGCCTGCGCGCGCGATCGGCGAGATCGACGTCGAGGCGAGCCGGGCCCGCGCGACCGGCATCGCGGAGCTCGATCGCGTGCTCGGCGGGGGTCTTGTCCCGGGTGCCGTCATCCTGCTCGCCGGCGAGCCCGGGGTCGGGAAGTCGACGCTCCTTCTCGACGTCGCGGCCCGGGTCTCCCGTTCGAGCCGCCAGGACGACCCGGGCGCGCGCGTGCTGTACGTGACCGGCGAGGAGTCGACCGGCCAGGTCCGACTGCGCG
>JAKBFW010000159.1 GCA_021833345.1 Pseudomonadota bacterium
ACAGGAACCGTGAAGTGGTTCAACGCGGAAAAGGGCTTCGGCTTCATTGCTCCCGACGACGGTGGTGCTGACGTCTTCGCGCACTACTCCGCCATCGCGACGAGCGGCTACCGCTCGCTCGACGAGAACCAGAAGGTCGAGTTCGACGTCACGCAGGGCCCCAAGGGCCCGCAGGCCGAGAACATCCGTCCCCTCTGAGGACGATCTGAGGCCCAGCGCCTCGCGCACCACCACGAATGCCCCGACCTCGGTCGGGGCATTCGTGCGTCCGGGGTGCGGGTGCACCGGGGTAGTGGTGCTTCTGGGGCTGTCCTCAGCTCCAGATGGATGAGTCCTCGGGCAGCTCGACAGGCGGGTGGAACGCGCGGACGGGCGGGAGGTCGTCGACCGAGATCGTCGGCGGAGCGAACTCGGGGGCGGGCCCGCCGAAGAAGCATCGACACGTGCCGTCGAAGTGCATGAGGCCGGAGTGGGGACGCGCGGCGCAGAGGGCGGCGGCAGGAATGCTCCGCTCGCCCGTTCGGGTGACGTCGTCGACCATGACCATGCAGAGATGATCGACCGGTCCGAGCCGAAGATCAGGAACCTGGCGGGTGAATCGCCGCACGTGAACGGACGTGCAGGGTGCGGTGAGACGTCACGACCGCTGCGTCGCCCGGACCGAGGCCATGGACGCTCGTGTGGATCCGCTGTGCAAGATCTGCGCCCCGCGGGACAGTGGTCAGGTGAGGGGCACCACCTCTCGGCCGCCCAGAGCTCTGGAGACACCGTGCCGAACCGTGACGACGCGTGGTTCGCCGAGCTCGTCCGCGCCCACGGTGGTCCGGTGTTCCGGTACGTGGTCCGCCGGGCGGCGCGGGACGATGCCGAGGACCTCACGGCGGACGTGCTGACGATCGCCTGGCGGCGTCGCGACGACATCCCTGCGGGCGCCGAGCTCCCGTGGCTCTACCGCACGGCCGGGTTCGTGATCGCGAACCACCGGCGCAAGGGCAGACCGATCCCCGTCGGTGAGGTTCCCGACGAGGTCGAAGGCGAAGACTCGGGCCCGGAGAGCATCGTGATCGCCGACGAGGACGTGCGTGAGGTGCTCGCCGTGCTGACCCCGCGCGACCGGCGCATCCTCCTGCTGCATGCGTGGGAGGGGCTCGACGGTGAGGCGCTCGCGGTGGCGCTCGGCATCTCGCGCGGAGGGGCGGACGCCGCACTCTCGCGCGCTCGGTCGCGACTGCGGGCGGCGTGGTCGGCTCGGCTGAGCGTCTGACGGCTGCGCGTCCTGCCGGCGCCTCGGGCCGGCGTCCTCGCTGCAGGTCGCCGACGGTGCAAGTCAGGCGCCTCGCGGCACACAGACAGGGCACGAGGGCATCGTCGATCGAGCTGTCTCGAGCGGCACCGCCTCGCCCGGACCCGTCTCGATCGTCCACCGCACCTCGGAGGTCTCCGTGAACACCACGCTCCCACCCGACGCCGGTACGCCTGAGGACCCCGTCGACCGGTTGCGCGCCGCTGACCCGGCCGCCGGGATCGACGTCGACGCCAGCGCGCTGGAGGCCGCCGTCCGGGCTCGGATCGCCGCGACGGACAGCGAGGCGACGGTCTCCGTTCTCGACCCGGCCAGGAGGCCACGTCGACCCGCGCGGTGGTTGTCGGCCGCGGCAGCGGTGGTGGGTGTCGCGGTGCTCGCCTCCGGTGCGTTCGCGCTCGGTCGTCACACCGGGCCGACGTCGCCTGCCGCCCCGGCGATCTCGCTCGCAGCCCCGGAGGCAGCGGCGGGCGAGGCTCAGCGTGGTGTCGCGAGCTCGGGCGTCGGAGTCGCCGGCTCCATGGCCCAGCCCGCGCCGTATGGCTTCGGGACCACCCGAACGGTGTTCAGCTCCCCCGGGTTGGCCGGTGCGGCGGGCACCGCACAGGCGTGGACCTACGACTCCGCGGCGGCGTTCTCCCGTGCGAAGGCCGCGGCGATGGCCCAGGCTCTCGGGATGTCGGGGACGCCTGAGCTCGCGTCCGGCACGTGGAGCGTCGGTGCGACGGACGGCACCGGACCGCACCTCCAGCTGCAGCCCGACGCGACCGTCGACGTGTCGTACGTGGACCCGACGAACAACCCCTACGGGTGCGCGGACGGGGTCGTCAAGGGCTCCGCGAGCCAACCTGGCGCGGTGGCGGGTGCGACCGGCACGATGCCGACCGTCGCGCCGCAGGTGTGCGCCGGGACGTCGCGCGGACCGGCTCCGTCGGGCACCGATGCGATCGCGCGGACGAGGGCGTTGATCGCGGCCGGCGGGCTGGACCCGCAGGCGTACGAGTACCAGTCGAACGAGACCGGCACCGCGACGATCACGTCGGTCACCGCCTGGGCTGTGGTCGACGCGCAGCGGACGGGCCAGGCGTGGAACGTGACCCTGACGGATCGCGGGGTGCAGAGCGTCTGGGGCCAGCTCGCGCCGGTGGTCACGCTCGGGACGTACCCCGTCGTCGGTCCGCAGGAGGCGGTGGCCCGACTCGGTGACGCGCGTTTCGACGCGAACCAGGTCGGGATCTACTCGGCGGTGGGCGGTGTCGGGGTCGCGCTGCCGGGGAGCGTGTCGTCGGGTCTCGTCGCTCCCGCGATCGGGACGGGGAGCGCGGTGGCGCCGTCACCGGTGACGACCGCGACCGGTGACACCGGACCGAGTGGGACCCCGACCCTCCCTCCGGCACCCGCCCCGGGGTCCCGCGTGTCGTGGCCGGTGCAGCACGTGACCATCACGGCCGCCCGGCTCGGCCTGGCCCCGGTCCGGCAGGCCGACGGCTCGGTGGTGCTGGCACCTGCCTACGCGCTGTCCGACGGGACGGGCCGGACCTGGTCGGTGATCGCCGTCGCCGAGAGCGCGCTGGACATGACACCCGCGGGCTGACCCGGTGGGCCACCCGATGGCCCGCGCCTCGTCCGGTCGGACCGCCTGTGCGCCATGGACGGGCGCGAAAACTCGTCCCCGAGATCGCGTCATCATCCTGGAGGTGAACGCTCTCATCGTGTGTGACCGCCCGCCCGCGCGTCGGCGTGTGCGAGACGGTCCGGCACTGGATGATCGTCGACCATGGGGTCAGGCGCGTACGCGGAAGAGGTGGCAGGGTGATGTCGCTGCGACTGACAGCACACCCGTCCTCCGTGCCGGCCGGCCGCAGCTGGGTCATGTCGGTCTTCGAGCAGCGTTCCCAGAGCCCTGCCGACGTGCTCGCCGACGAGGACGCCTCGCGTCGGGTCGTCGAGCTCCTGACGTCCGAGCTGCTCACCAACGCCGTCACGCACGGCCCTGAGGACGGGACCGTCGAGATCCGGGCGATGCGGACCGCGCGAGCCCTCCGGGTCGAGGTCCGAGACGAGAGCATGGCGCTGCCCGTGGTCCAGGCCGTCGACGTCGACGCCACCGGCGGTCGTGGCGTCGGATTCGTCGACATGCTGTCGTCCGAGTGGGGTGTGATCGTCGACGCCACCGGCAAGACCGTGTGGTTCGCCGTCGACCTCGACGACCCGAGCCCGCTGTACTGAGCTCAGGTCGCCGACTGCTCAGGCCGAGCGCACGACGCGTACCGCTCCCGCCGCGACCGTGAACGAGGACGTGCTCCACTCGCCGGTGAGGAGATCGGTCCCGGGCACCGGGACCTCGACCGGCCGGCCGGTGTGGTTGATCGCGACGACGTAACGGTGCGTCGCACCCCGACGGGTCACGATCTCGAGATCCGGGGGCAGGTCGGTCGTCGGGCTCAACCCGGCGTCCTCGTACACCGGGGCGAGCAACGTCGCGAGAGCGTCGACGTCGAGGCGCGTCGAGACGTACCACCCGGTGCCGGCGCCGTGCTCGTGGCGTGTGACGGCCGGCTTGCCGGCGGCGGGGCCGTCGGCGTAGAGGGCGACGGGCGTGGCGCCGGCGAGGGTCAGGTCCTCGCACCAGACGTCGGCGCTGACGCCGTCGAACGCGCGGCGGACGGCCTGCGCGGCGGCGAGGTGCACCCGGGCGCCCTCCCGCAACGGGAGGAACTCCTCGACCCCGACGCCCAGCGCGGAGCGGAGCGGGGCGAGGTAGCCGCCCTCGGGCACCGCGTCGTCCTCGTCGACCGCTCCCGAGAAGTACGAGACGAGCAGCGTCCCGCCGGCCTCGACGTAGCGCGTGAGGTTCTCCGCGGCCCGGCCGGTCAGCAGGTACGAGGCCGGGGCCACCACGAGGCGGTAGCGGGACAGGTCGTGCTCCGGGTGCGCGAAGTCGACGGTGAGCTTGTCCTGCCAGAGCCGGTCGTAGAACGCGTCGATCCGCTCGCGGTGGTCGAGGTCGACGCTCGGGCGCCACTCGAGGTCCTGCGCCCAGAACGACTGCCAGTCCCAGAGGATCGCCACGTCGGCGTGGACGGTCGTGCCGCGGACCTCGGCGAGAGCAGCGAGGTCGCGGCCCAGGTCGCAGACCTCGGACCACACCCGGCTGCCCGTCCCGGCGTGCGGGAGCATCGCGGAGTGGAACTTCTCCGCGCCGGATCGTGAGGCGCGCCACTGGAAGAACAGGATGCCGTCGGCCCCGCGACCGAGGTGCGCGAGCGAGTTGCGGGCCAGCTCGCCGGGTGTCTTGGCGAGGTTCCTCGGCTGCCAGTTCACCGCGGACGTGGAATGCTCCATGAGGAGCCACGGTCGACCGCCCGCGATCGACCGGGTGAGGTCGGCCGACAGGGCGAGACCCACGTGGTTGCGCTCGTCCGACGCGGTCAGGTAGTGGTCGTTGGAGACCAGATCGACCTCCTGGGCCCACGCCCAGAGGTCGACGCTCTGGCACGAGCCGGCCATGAAGTTCGTGGTCACCGGGATCCCCGGCGCCTCCGCGTGGATCACGTCACGCTCGGCCACGAAGCATGCGAGCAGCGCGTCGGACGTGAAGCGGGCGAAGTCGAGCCGCTGGGTGGGGTTGACGACGCTCGGCGCGGCCGACGGCGGCGACACGTGCTCCCACTCGCCGTAGTGCTGTCCCCAGAAGGCCGTGCCCCACGCGGAGTTCAGCGCGTCGAGCGTCCGGTACCGACGCTGCAGCCACTCCCGGAACGCGTGCGCGCTGTGCTCGGAGTAGCACTCCGAGACGGGCGTGCCGTACTCGTTGTGCACGTGCCACAGCACGACGGCCGGGTGCGACCCGTAGCGCCGGGCGAGCGCCCGGGTGATCGCCACGCTCGCGCGCCGGTAGTCGGGCGAGCTCGGGCTCGCCATCCCGCGTGAACCGAACCCGAGGGTCGTGCCGTCGCGGGTGACGACGCGCGCGTCGGGGTGGGCGTGGAAGAACCACGCCGGTGGGGAGGCCGTGGGGGTGCCCAGGTCGACCCGGATCCCTGCGTCGTGGAGCAGGTCCAGGACCCGGTCGAGCCATCCGAAGTCGAACTCGCCCTCGCGCGGCTCGAGGAGCCCCCAGGAGAAGATCCCGACGCTGACGAGGTTCACGCCGGCCTCGCGCATCAGCTTCGCGTCGTGGGCCCAGACCTCCTCGGGCCACTGCTCGGGGTTGTAGTCGCCCCCGTAGCACAGCGTCCCGACGCCGGGCAGCCAGACGGGGAGGGCGGTCGGCGGGGTCGTGCTCGGGCTCATGAGGCTCCTCGTCCAGGGCCAGGGCGCGATCCCGGGCCGATCACAGGGTGACAGAACTGTGCACGCTCCCAG
>JAKBFW010000160.1 GCA_021833345.1 Pseudomonadota bacterium
CGTGTGATGACCGTGACGAGGGGGACGGTGGCCTCGGCGTAGGCGAAGATCAGCTTGGCGCCGCGACGGATGATCCCGTTCCACTCCTGGTCGGTCCCCGGGAGGAACCCGGGCACGTCGACGAAGGTCAGCACCGGGATGTTGAACGCGTCGCAGGTCCGTACGAACCGCGCGGCCTTCTCCGCAGCGTTGATGTCGAGGGTGCCGGCCATCCGGAGCGGCTGGTTCGCGACGACGCCGACCGGGTGCCCCTCGACGTGGCCGAACCCGATCAGCACGTTCTCTGCGTACAACGGCTGCACCTCGAGGAGTACGCCGTCGTCGAGGACGTGCTCGACGACGGTCCGCATGTCGTACGGCTGGTTGTCCGAGTCGGGGACCAGGGCATCGAGCTCACGGTCCTCGTCGGTGACCGCGACGTCGGTCGCGTCGACCGGGTAGACGGGCGGGTCCGTGAGGTTGTTCTGCGGGAGGTACGAGAGCAGCATCCGGGCGTAGTCGAGGGCGTCGTCCTCGTCCGTCGCCAGGTAGTGCGCGACGCCCGACCTCGTGTTGTGGGTCGTGGCGCCGCCCAGCTCCTCGAACCCGACGTCCTCGCCCGTCACGGAGCGGATCACGTCGGGACCGGTGATGAACATGTTCGACGTGCCGTCGACCATGATGATGAAGTCGGTCAGTGCGGGGGAGTAGACCGCGCCACCCGCGGACGGGCCGAGGATCAGTGAGATCTGCGGGATCACCCCGGACGCCGCGACGTTGCGGCGAAAGATCTCGGCGAACTGGGTGAGTCCGGCGACCCCCTCCTGGATGCGCGCGCCCCCACCGTCGCTGATCCCGATGAGCGGCACACCGGTGCGCAGAGCGAGATCCATGACCTTCGTGATCTTCTGGCCGTGGACCTCGCCGAGACTCCCACCGAACACCGAGAAGTCCTGCGAGTACACGCAGACCTGCCGACCGTCGACGGTGCCGTGGCCCACGACGACGCCGTCGCCGTGCGGCCGCTTCTTGTCGAGGCCGAAGTTCGTCGATCGGTGGCGGGCGAACGCGTCGAGCTCGACGAACGAGTCCGCATCGAGCAGCGCGTCGATGCGCTCGCGGGCGGTCTTCTTCCCGCGCGGGTGCTGCCGGTCGACGGCGATCCGCTCGGAGTCGACGACCGCGGCCTCGTGCCGTGCCCGCAGGTCGTCCAGCTTGGCGGCGGTCCCGTAGAGCGCGGACGCAGGGGCGGAGCCGCCGGTGGTGGTCTCAGTCACACGACGAGACTAGTTGTTCGGTCCGGACGGGGCGGCTGTGCCGCAGCACCGCAGGGTGGCGACCGGTCCGTCGGGTTCCCACAACGCCGCGGGCGGGAGCCCCGACGCCCATTCGGACGGCGCCACCGCTCCGGCGTACGGGGGAAGATGGCGGCATGACGAGTCATCCCAGCCGGCCGCAGACCCGTCCCGCTCTCCGGGCGCGGGTCCTGCGCGAGGTTCTCGTGGCTCCCGGCGGACCGCTTGCACGGCTGGACGTCGTGGACCGCACGGGGTCGACCAACGCGGACCTGGCCGCGGCTCTGGTGCGTGACCCGGGATCGCTTCCCGACCGCACGCTGCTCGTCGCCGAGCTCCAGGACGCGGGGCGGGGTCGGGAGGGACGCCGGTGGGAGGCGCCGGCGCGCTCGTCGCTCGCGGTCTCGTTCCTGCTGCGGCCGGGTCCGACCGTCCCCGTCCCGACCTTCGGCTGGCTCCCGCTCCTCGCGGGCCTCGCGGCGGTGACGGCCCTGCGCGCCGCAACGGGCGCGGACGCCCGGCTCAAGTGGCCCAACGACGTGCTGGTCGGTGCGCCGGACGCCGTCGAGCTGCCGGGCTGGGACACCGATCGCAAGGTCGGCGGGATCCTGAGCGAGCTCGTCACGACGTCGGCCGGACCGGTTGCGCTGCTCGGGATCGGGATCAACGTCTCCCAGCGCCGTGGCGAGCTGCCGGTCGAGTCGGCCGCGTCGCTGCTCACCACGGGTCTGGGTGAGATCGATCGCGAGGCGCTGCTCGTGGCTCTGGTCCGGGCGGTCGTCGGGGTGGACCTGAGGTGGCGGGAGGCGCACGGCGACGCCGTCGCGGCCGGGCTCGCCGACGAGTGCGCGGCCGTGTGCGGCACCCTCGGACGCAAGGTGCACGTCGACCTGCCCGGCGACGTGGTGATCGAGGGGCAGGCGCTCGCGCTCGGGCCGGATGGCTCGCTGGTGGTCGAAGACACCTCCGGGCGTGTGCGTTCGGTGCTCGCTGGTGACGTGCATCACCTCCGCGCGGCTGCGTGACCTACGCTCGGGAGGTGCCCGCCGACCCCGGATCTCCTGACCGTCCCCGGGTCCCGGCGCCCCCGGAGCCGGCGACGTCGACCGTCTTCTCCCTCGACGACCAGCTCCTCGGCGGGACGCGCGCGTTCACGATGCGCCAGGTCGCCGCGGATCTCGCGGTGGATCTCGACCTTGTGCGTCGGTACTGGCAGACCCTCGGCCTGCCGCGGGCCGACGCCGACGACCACGTGCTGACCGCCGACGACGCCGCTGCGCTCGGCCACGTCCTCGAGCTCGTGCGCGACCACGGGCTCGAGATGAGCACCGTCATCACGTTGACGCGGGCGCTCGGTCACACCGCGGACCGCCTCGCCCTGTGGGAGGTCGAGGCGCTCGTCGAGGACATGGCCAGCCGGTACGCGCTGGACGACGTGAGTGCGCGGCTGCTCGTCCTCGACCGGCTGTCCGAGCTCGCTCCTGTCCTCGAGGCGCAGCTCGTCTACTCGTGGCGTCGGCACCTCGCCGCCGTCGCCGGCCGGTTCGCCGCCGAGTTCGCCGAGGTCCGCGCGCCGCAGACCGCGGACCGGCACGCGTTGCCGCTGCCTCGAGCGGTCGGGTTCGCCGACATGGTGTCGTTCACGCGCGTCAGCGCCGGGCTGGACTACACGGAGCTCTCGGCGTTCGTGCAGCGGTTCGAGACCGCGGCGCGCGACGTGGTGTCGGCTGCAGGCGGTCGCGTGGTCAAGACGATCGGCGACGCGGTCCTCTTCGTCGCGGACGACGTCGCGACCGGGGCGGACGTCGCGCTCGGCCTCGCGCGCGCGATCGGCTCCGAGGGCATCACCCCACCGGTGCGGGTCTCGATGGTCTGGGGGCGGGTCCTCTCGCGGTTCGGGGACGTGTTCGGGCCGCCGGTGAACCTCGCGGCACGACTGGCCGACGAGGCGCGACCGAGCACCGTCCTGGTTGACGAGACGACTGCCGACCATCTCGCAGGCGATCCGCGCTATGTTCTCGTGCGCCAGCAGCCGCGTGAGGTGCACGGGCTCGGCGAGATCGCGCCGGTGCTGCTCCGCTGGTCCGGCGACCCGGATGCGTCCTCCGGTCAGTCCACCAACGGCGCGAGGAGCTGAGGCCCGTCGGTCCCGACGCGGTTCACTGCCGTCGAGACGCGGGTCGCGACGAGGGTCGGAGCCGACGAGCGGAGCAGGGTCTCCGCCGCGGCCGTGCCGAGAGACGGGTCGAGCCACGGTGACCAGGCCTCCGGTCCGAGGACGACGGGCTGGCGGTCGTGGATCGCGCGCAGGTCACCCTGCGCCGCGATGGTGAGGATGGTCGTGGTGACGAGCCACGGGGCGACCGCGCCGTCCGCCGCTCCCGGAGCCTTCCAGAACTCGTACAGCCCGGCGAGCGCCAGCGGTGCGCCGTCGACCGAACGGATCGCGTACGGCTCCGTGGACGGGGTAGCGCCGCCCACGGGCGACGAGGCCCACTCGTAGTACGCGTCCGCCGGGACGATCGCGCGGCGACGGGAGAACGCCCGACTGAACGAGCGCTTCTCCTGCACCGTCTCGACGCGTGCGTTGATCATCCGGGCGCCGACGCTCGGGTCCTTCGCCCACGACGGCACGAGCCCCCATCGCGCGAGCCGGAGCGTGCGGACGACTGCGTGCGTGTCGCGATCCTCGCGCTCGACCACGATCCGGACCTGGTGGGTCGGAGCGACGTTCCATGACGGCGGAAGGAGTCGGGCGTCCTCGGCAACCTCGGCGAGGGCGAACGTGTCGGCAAGGTCCTGGGCCTCGCGGAACGAGGCGAAGCGGCCGCACATGCAGTCCAGTGTGCACCACGGCTCGAGGTCCCGGATCGCAGCCTCGAATCGATTCGACTTCACCCTGACGACGTGGCACGATCAGGACCCGTGAGGGACGTCGGAGAGCCGGGGACCGAGGACGCTCCTCGCCACACCCTGCGACCCAACGCCAGGTACGTGCTGCTCCTGGGGTCGATGACCACGCTCCCGGCGATCTCGACGGACATGTACCTGCCGTCGCTTCCCGACGTCGCCCGCGACCTGCACACGAGCGCAACGGCAGCGCAGCTGACGATCACCGCGATGCTTGTCGGCGGGGCTCTCGGGCAGCTCGTGATCGGCCCGCTGTCCGACCGGTTCGGGCGTCGCCGCCCGGCGATGGTCGGCGTCGCCCTGCACGTGGTCACCTCGCTGCTGTGCGCGGTCGCGCCGAGCATCGTCCCGATGATCGCGGCGAGGTCGTTGCAGGGCTTCTTCAACGCCGCGGCGACGGTGTCCGCCATGGCCGTGATCCGCGACAGGTTCGTCGGGGCGGACGCGTCGCGGATGCTGTCACGGCTGATGCTGGTGATCGGCGTCTCTCCGTTGTTCGCGCCGTCGATCGGCGGGCTGATCGCCGGCCAGGCGGGTTGGCGCGCGGTGTTCCTGGCACTCGCCCTCGCAGGCGTCGCACTCTGGGTCCTGATCTGGCGGCGGATGCCGGAGACGCTGCCTCGGGCCCGACGCCGGGACGGTGGACTGCGGACGGCGCTCGGGGGGTATCGCACGCTCGTGCGGGACCGCCACTTCGTGGCGCTGGCGGTCCTGCCGGGTCTCGGGATGGTCATCCTGATGAGCTACGTCGTCGGGTCGCCATTCGTGCTGCGGGAGGGATTCGGTCTCTCCGCGAACCAGTTCGGGCTCCTGTTCGCGTTCAACGGCGTCGCCCTGGTCGGCGGGGCGCAGATCAACGCCGCACTCGTCCGGCGCATGGCGCCCGTGCGGATCCTGCGGGTCGCGCTCCCGATCTCGTTGCTCCTCACGCTGAGCCTGTTCGCCGTGGTTCACCTGCTCCCGCACCGTCTGGTGCCGCTGCTCGTCGTCCTCTGGCTGCTCATGGGAACGATCAACTTCGTGCCGCCGAACGCCTCCGCGCTCGCGCTCGGCCGGCACGGGGAGATCGCGGGGACGGCCGCCGCCGTCATCGGCGCGTTGCAGGCCGGCGTCGCCGGCGTGGTGAGCCCGCTCGTCGGGGTGCTGGGCGGGAACGCCGTCGCGATGGGAACCGTGATGGTCAGCGCGTCCGTCACGGCGTTGGCCGTCCTGATGATCGCGACCCCGGCGTACCGGCGCGGCGGCTGGTCGGCGGCCTGAGCTCAGCCGAGCCCGACGGCGCCACCGATGCCCGCGATCACGACGAGGGCGAGTGACGACCACGCGGCCACCACCCACCACTCGACCGGGTGGGGGCGCTCCCCCCGGTGCTGGGCGATCCGATCCGGTTCCATACCAGAAGACATCGGCATCGCGACGCGCGAGAACACCTCGTGGGTTGAGGAATCTCGAGGATTTCACCCGGTCTCC
>JAKBFW010000161.1 GCA_021833345.1 Pseudomonadota bacterium
CGCATCGTGCTGATCGTCGCGACCGCGATCTCGTCGTCGGTCGCCTCGTCCGGGCAGCCCTGGCCAGGCACGACCATGTTCGGCTTGAGCAGGGTCGCCTCGAGCACGACGTGCTGCCGTGCGAGCTGGGCGAAGACCTCACGAAGCGTCACCTCGGTGACCTCGGCGCACCGCGCGAGCGTGTGGTCGCCGTCCATGAGGACCTCGGGCTCGACGATCGGGACCAGTCCGGCCTCCTGGGCGAGCGCGGCGTACCTGGCCAGCGCGTGCGCGTTCGCCTCCACGCAGGCGCTCGTGGGTCGGTCGCCGCCGATCCGGATGACCGCGCGCCACTTCGCGAACCGCGCGCCCAGCGTCGCGTAGTCGGCGAGCCGACCGCGCAGCCCGTCGAGACCGGCCGTGACGACCTCGTCGGGAAACCCGGCGAGCGGCTTCGTCCCGCCGTCGACCTTGATACCGGGCACGACGCCCTGGCGGAGCAGCAGCTCGGCGACGGGGGTGCCGTCGTCGGACCGTTGGCGGATCGTCTCGTCGAACAGGATCACGCCGCTGATGTGGTCGCCGAGGCCAGGGGTCGTGAACAGGATCTCCCGGTACGCGCGGCGCGCGGCCTCGGTCGACTCGACGCCGATCCCGGCGAGGCGCTTGGCGATCGTCGGCGTGCTCTCGTCGGCGGCGAGGATGCCCTTCCCCGGGGTGACCAGCACATGTGCGGTCATGACCATCGTGTCGAGATCCATCGATGCCACCTTCTCCGGTCGCTGTCCTTCCACCGTCGAGTGGGATGCTCGTCGAGCGCGAGTGACCTACATCCCGACGGCGGCGCCGTGCCGCGCACGCCAGCGTGCGAACACCGCGTGCCTCCGGGAGCGGGGCGAGGAGGAGCCGCGAACCGGCCGTGCCGCTCCGGTGTCGCGCACGCCGCGACAGGCCTACCGTCAGGAGCAAGGACCCACATCCGCGCCCTCGGCGAGCGGCGCGGACCACCTCGGGAGGAGTTCGCCATGGTCCACACCTGGAACGTGAAGATCCATCTCTTCGATGCCGACGAGGTCCGCTCCGACGACGAGATCACGACCGCTCATGCGGTCCTGACGACGTCGGCCGGGACGACGCTCGAGGGGTACGGCCGCGCACGCCGGAACCCGGTCGACCGCGACATCCCCGAGATCGGTGAGGAGCTCGCGACCGCTCGTGCCTTGAGGCACCTCGCGGACCGTCTGCTCCGGGCCACCACCGACGACATCGAGCAGATCGAGCACCATCGGGTGCACCTGCACATCTGATCGCGGACGTCATGGCGCTCCCGAGCATGCCAGCCACGCAGGGGGGCAGGGGCCGACTCGCTCGGGAGCGCTGATATCAGTATCGGTCATCCCGGAGAGTGCCGTGAACCATCCGGAGCATTCACAGCAGACTCTCACAATCCCGGCAGCGGTGAGCGTCCGCTCGGGGTGATCGACATGCGTGCCTCGAGCTCCTCGGCGGGGACCGGGCGCCCGACGAGGAACCCTTGCCCGCGACGGCAGCCGATCGCACGCAGCGCGTCGAGCTGTCCCTGGGTCTCGATCCCCTCGGCGACCAACGAGCTCCCCATCGCCTGGGCGAGCATCGCTATCCCGGAGATCACCGCCTCGCTGCGCGCGTCGGTGTCGACCTCCATGACGAACGACCGGTCGATCTTGACGATGTCGATCGGGAGCTTCTGCAGGTAGGCCAACGAGGAGAGCCCGGTCCCGAAGTCGTCGAGCGCGATCTGCACACCGAGGCGGCGGAGCTCGACCACGCGCTCGAACGCGCTGCCGAAGTCCCGGATCATCGCGGTCTCGGTGATCTCCACGCAGAGGTGACCGGGTTCGAGCCCGGAGCTCGCAAGAGCAGCGGCGACGTGGGCGACGATGTCGGAGTCGTCGAGGTGCGTCGCCGAGATGTTCACCGCCACCGTGAGGGACGTGCAGCCCGAGCCCGCCGCGCGCCACCGGGCCGTCTGCTGCGTCGCCTCCGTCAGGACGGCGATCTCGAGCGGCACGATCAGGCCGGTGCGCTCGGCGAGCGGGATGAACGCGGCCGGAGGGACGAGACCCCGCTGCGGGTGCTGCCACCGGACGAGGGCCTCGACCCCGACGATCGCCTCGGTGTCGAGCTCGAAGATCGGCTGGTAGTGCACCACGAGCTCACCACGGGCGAGTCCGGCGCGCAGCTCGCGGGCGTCGCGCGAGTCGCGGACCGTCCTGAGGATCGCAGTGCGCGACTCGTGCGAGAGCCACGAGACGAGCAGGGCGATCGCGACGAAGACGACCAGTCGACCGACCCAGTTGCCCGTGGACTGAGCGACGGACGCCTTGACGTCGAGCAGGCTCGCGGGGCCCGCGAGCACACCCGCGCCGATCGCGGTGAGCACTGCCGTGTGCCAGCGGAACCTCGTCGCGGCGACCAGGATGGGGACGTAGAAGGCCTGGGGTGCGACGGACTCGGTGCCACCGGCCAGGTACGTCACGAACCACGCGCCGAGCAGCGCCACCAGGATGACCGCTGCGGCGACGACGGACCGGGTCCGGTGCGAGGCGTAGAAGACGTGCGTGAACCGGTTCTGGATCGCGGACGGGAACCCGCTGCTGTCGGCGACCTGTTCCTCGTGCGCTCGAAGCCCGGCCGCGGCGTCCTGGGCGGGGCTCGCCGTCATCGCGCTCCCTCCCCTTGACACGCAGCGCACGGCCTGCTGGGTCCCAGCATGTTCCCGCCCCTGGTCCCGCGCAAGGTCAGCGCCCCGTGGGCGCGTGCACCGCTACCGCGCCGCAGGGCCCACGTGGTCACGCCACGAGTGCGCCGGCTCGAACCCGAGCAGACGCCGTGCGCCGTCGATCGCGAGCAGCGTCTCGAACTCCCCGAGCGTGCGCGTGATCTCGACGTCCGGGAAGACCTCAGCGAGCAGGTCGGCGGACGGCCGGTCCATGATCGTGTCGGCTGCCGCGATGATCACGTTGCGGGAGCCGGTGACGTCCGCCTCCAGCGCGAGTCGGAACGCCGCGGCGACGTCACGTGCGTCGATGTAGCCCCACAAGTTCCACGAGCGCAGCCGGGCGTCACCCCAGAACCCCGGGACGGCGGCGTAGTCCTCGAGCCGGAAGATGTTCGACAGCCGGAGCCCGACGAACGGGATGCCGGACCATGCGGAGATGTGCTCGGCCATCTGCTCGCCGACCACCTTGGACAGCGCGTAGGTGCTCGTCGGCACGGGGAAGTGGTCCTCGTCGACCGGGGCGTAGCGCGGCGGCACGTCGAACGGCAGGCCCAGGGTCGTCTCGCTCGACGCCCAGACGACGCGCTGGAGCCCGAGCCGCTGCGCCGCGAGGAAGACGTTCGCGTTCGCGGCGTTGTTCGCGTTGAGGGTGTGGGGCCCGGGCGCGTGCCCCGGCGCCGGGATGTTCCCGAGGTGGACGACGGCGTCGGCTCCGGCGAGCGCCTCGAGGGCCTGGCCGTAGTCGGTCAGCTCGGCCCGGAGCAGCGGGACGCCGAGCGGTCCGGGGTCGCCGGTGGGCCCGGCGGCGTCGGTGGCCACCACCTGGTAGCCGTGGGCGAGGAGGTCGGCGACGACGGCACGTCCGGCCTTCCCGAATGCTCCGGTCACAGCGACGGTGGTCATCGATCCTCCTGGTGGCGGGGTGCTCGCGGACGTCCGGCCGGTGGGCGCACGCCATCCACGGCGGGTCGACGGGTGCGCCGACCCGCGCCTCTCACGGTAGTGCGTCGGCACCAGGGCACCAGGGCACCAGGGCACTGCGAGAACAGCGGTGCACGGTGCGCGTACCGCTGCGCCGAGGCGGACGCGGCGCGCTGCCTCCGTGCGCGGGGTCCCTGCCTCAGCGCGGGATCGAGACCGGGCCCTGGCCGAACAGGTCGGCCATCGGTCCGGTCATCAGGTCGCTCCCCTTGATCGCGCTCGTCTCCTTCGGGCCGCGCATCACGCGCGCCCCCGACGTGTCGACGAGCTGCGACGCGCCACCGTCCGGACCGAGCGGTAGCACGATCAGCTCGGCCGCCGGGGTGTAGGTGGTGGTGGCCGGGCGCCCGGCGATGAGCGACGTGATGTTCTTCGCGACCACGGCCGCATGGGCGCGCGCCGCGCTCGCGCGCTTGCTCTCCGGGACGTCCGTGATGTCGCCGATCGCGAAGACCGTCTCGTACCCCACGACGTTGAGCATGTTGGTCACCTGGATGCGTCCACCGCCGATCATGCGACGCGCGAGCTCGGTCCCGAGGTACTCCGTCGTCGTCGATGCGTCGTGGCAGCGGAACCAGAGCTGCGCGGTGATCTCCCGGCCGGCTGCGGTCGCGACAGTGAACGGCTCGAACGTCCCGACGTCGGACGGCGGCAGGAAGCCGAGCGCCGCGCCGAGCTCGAACACCACACCACGGGCCTCGAGCTGCGCGCGGATCGACGCGCGCACCTCGGGCAGGACATCGCCGTTCATGAGGATGTCGTCCTGCTCGTCGACGACGGTCACCCCGAGGTCGCGGTAGGAGGACGTGAGCTCGCCGGCGAGCTCGAGCCCGACCGGCCCCGCCCCGACGATCAGGACGCGCTCGGCCTTGGTCAGCGCCTCGCGCAGGCGCGCCAGCCGGGCAGCGGCGACGGACATCTGGTTCTCGAGGAACTTCGCGGGGAACGGGTAGCCGGTCCCGGTCGCCAGGACGAGGTAGTCAGCATCGATCACCTCGTCGGCGGAGAGCCGGACCTGGGTCGGGGTCGCGGTCCGCACCCAGTCGTGCACCACGCGGCCGCGGGCCAGCAGTCGGTCGTACGGGATGAAGACGCGATCCTGCCAGTCCCGGTCGACGGCGGCGCGCAGGGCGCCGACGGTGTGCACGAACGCGTCCTTCGGTTCGACGAGCACCACGTCGGCGACGTCGTCGAGCGCCTTCGCCACGGCAGCCCCGCCGTACCCGCCGCCCACCACGACCACACGTTGCTGCATCGACAGTCTCCCCTCGGGTACCACCGCGAACCACCGGTGCGGGCGCGTCCCTCGATGATCGTACGAACAGCGGTGCGCCGGGCGGGACGTACGGCCGCCACCGGAAGGCGACCCCGAGCAGTCCTCCGGTGAGACCGGGGTCGGATCAGGGCGTTCCCCGATGGTCACGGTCGCGCGAAGCGGCGAGCCTGGAGTGGTCAGCACACCACGAGAAGGGCGACGTCAGTGAACTCCATCCATGAGGCATTGGGCCGCGAAGGCCTCTACCGGCCGCGCGAGGGCCGCGTCCTGGGAGGGGTGTGCGCCGGGCTCGGTCGTCGGTTCGGGTTGGACCCGTGGCCCGCGCGACTCCTCTTCGTCCTGCTGCTGCTGATCATCCCCGGTAGCCAGATCCTCGTCTACCCGGTCCTCTGGATCCTGATGCCCTCGGACTAGACGCACCGCAGCCCCGCGAGACCGCCCGGGCGGGCCGGGGTCGGTCGGCGTCAGTCGTAGGCGACGGCGTCGAGGACGGGGAGGCGGGCGGCCCGGATCGCGGGCCACACCGCGGCCAGGACGCCGACGGCCGCCGCGAGCGCGAGCATCCAGGCCAGCTGGGCCCACGGGATCACCAGCGTGGTGAGGCCCGAGTCGGCGAGCACGGTCGGCAGCGCCGAGGCGAGGACCACC
>JAKBFW010000162.1 GCA_021833345.1 Pseudomonadota bacterium
CGAGCGACGTCGTGCCGAGCTTGAGGTAGGTCGCGACCTCGAGGAGGTTCGCGTCCCCGATGATGAGGTGCAAGCGCCGCCAGCGCTCCGGGTCCGCGTGCGGCTCGTCACGCGTGTTGACGATCGGACGTCGCAGGGTCGTCTCGAGCCCGACCTCTGCCTCGATGTAGTCGGCACGCTGCGAGAGCTGGAATCCCGGCGCCTGACCGCGCTGCCCGAGGCCCACGCGACCGGCCCCGGTGAAGACCTGTCGCGTGACGAGGAACGGTGTCAGGCGCTCGGCCAGCACCGTGAACGGGACTGCGCGGTCGACCATGTAGTTCTCATGGGTCCCGTACGTGGCGCCCTTGCCGTCCACGTTGTTCTTGTAGAGCGCGACATCCGGCAGGACCGGGTTCTGGGCGAGGGCCCGCACCGACGCGAGCATCACCAGCTCTCCGGCGCGGTCCCAGCGGACGGCGTCGAGCGGGGTCGTCACCTCGGGCGACGAGTACTCCGGATGGGCGTGGTCGACGTACAACCGCGAGCCGTTCGTCAGGATGACGTTGGCCGCACCGGGGTCCTCGTACTCCTCGACCGTCGGGCGCGCGAGAGCCTGCGGGGCGTCACCGGACGGCGCGGGCAGCACCGGGTCGTCCGTCAGCAGGGACGGGTGGGCCGACGCCCGCTGGAGGCGGAAGCCTCGCGCGTCGTGCAGCGGGTCCTCGTCGTCGTAGTCCCACCTGGCCCGCGTCCGGCGGGTCGCGCCGCGGGCGCTCGGGTCTACCTCGTCGGCGACGACGGCGTGGGCCGCGACGACGTGACTCGACAGCAGCATCGGGTTGGCCATCGGGTGACCCGGCTGAAGGACGCCGTACTCGGTCTCGATCCCCATCACGCGGCGCGTCGTCACGAGCACACCCTAGGACGCCGGGGCACGACCGAGACGCGCACAGCGCGCGTCGACCGCCCGACGACGCCGGAGGTCACAGGTAGGGGCCGGTGCCGGCGATCGTCTCGATCGTGCGGCGGGCCTCGGTGCCCTTCTTGTCCTGGATGATCGTCCGGATGAAGACGATCCGCTCACCCTTCTTGCCGGAGATCCGCGCCCAGTCGTCCGGGTTGGTCGTGTTCGGCAGGTCCTCGTTCTCCTTGAACTCGTCGACGCAGGCGGTGAGCAGGTGCTCGACCCGGATCCCGCGCTGCCCCGTGGCCAGCAGGTCCTTGATCGCGCTCTTCTTGGCCCGATCGACCACGTTCTGGATCATCGCGCCCGAGTTGAAGTCTTTGAAGTGCAGGATCTCCTTGTCCCCGGACGCGTAGGTCACCTCGAGGAACCGGTTCTCCTCGCTCTCGGAGTACATGCGCTCGACGACGCGGTCGATCATCGCCTCGACCGCCGAGCGCACGTCCTCACCGTGCTCGGCGAGGTCGTCCGGGTGGATCGGGAGGTTCGGCGTGAGGTACTTCGCGAAGATCTCCTTGGCGCCCTCGGCGTCCGGCCGTTCGATCTTGATCTTCACGTCCAGCCGACCGGGCCGCAGGATCGCGGGGTCGATCATGTCCTCGCGGTTGGAGGCGCCGATCACGATCACGTTGTCGAGACGCTCGACGCCGTCGATCTCAGCAAGGAGCTGCGGCACGACGGTCGTCTCGACGTCGCTCGAGATGCCGGTCCCGCGGGTGCGGAACAACGACTCCATCTCATCGAAGAACACGACGACGGGCGACCCCTGAGAAGCCTTCTCGCGGGCCCGGGCGAAGATCAACCGGATGTGTCGCTCGGTCTCGCCGACGTACTTGTTCAGGAGCTCCGGACCCTTGATGTTGAGGAAGTAGCTCTTCGCGAGGGCCACGTCCTCGCCGCGTGCGGTCGCGGCGGTCTCGGCGAGCGAGTGCGCGACGGCCTTGGCGATCAAGGTCTTGCCGCAGCCGGGCGGCCCGTACAGCAGGACCCCCTTGGGTGGCTTGAGACCGTGCTCGCGGAACAGCTCCGGGTGCAGGAACGGCAGCTCGACGGCATCCCGGATCTGCTCGATCTGTGGCCCCAGCCCGCCGATGTCCTCGTAGCGGATGTCGGGAACCTCCTCCAGCACGAGGTCCTCGACCTCGGCGCGCGGGATCCGCTCGAAGACGAACCCGCTCCGCTGGTCGATCGTGAGGGCGTCGCCGACGCGCACGTGCGCGTCCTCGACCTGTCCCGAGAACCGCACGACGCGTTCCTCGTCGCTCCGCCCGACGACGAGAGCCCGCCCGTCACCGAGCAGTTCCTTGACGGACACCAGCTCACCGACCGACTCGTAGCCGCCGGCCTCGACCACGGTCATCGCCTCGTTGAGGCGAACCTCCTGGCCCGGCCGCAACGTCGACGGGTCGAGTGACGGGCTCGCGACGACGTGCATCTTGCGACCCGCCGAGATGACGTCGACCGTGCCGTCGCCGTGGTCGCGGACGAACAGCCCGTAGGTCCCTGGCGGCTGGCCGAGCGCATCGATCTGGGCCTTCATGTCGGAGAGCTGGGCTCGTGCGGCCTCGAGCATCGTGACGAGCCGCTCGTTCTTCGCCATCAGCAGCTCGATCTGACGCGTCAGCTCGGCGGGAGACGGGCTCCCGGCAGGTGTGGTGGTCATCGGACCTCCGTACGTCTCTCGTCAGGCTCCATGTTCGACACTAACGAGTCCTGTCGATCACGCGCGGCGCGGCGCCAGCACGTGAGACCACAGGTCAGTCCGCGGACGGCCCCTGCCCGACGTCCCTGCGGACCCGCCGGACCTTCTTGTCCGAGACCGCGCGTTCGCCGAGCTCCTCGGCGGTCCACTCACCCAGCGGTGCGCCGGTGCCGTCGGTCGGATAGGCGCCCTTCGACGGTCGGCGGCGGCGCACCGGCGCGTCGACGCCGTCCGCCAGTCGGCGCGTGGTGAGCAGAAACCCGGTGTGACCGATCATCCGGTGCTCCGGCCGCACCGCAAGTCCCTCGAGATGCCATCCCCGCACCATGGACTCCCAGGCCTGCGGCTCGGTGTAGCGCCCGTCCGCCCGGACGTCCTCGGCGAGCCGAGAGAGCTGGGTGGTGGTCGCGACGTAGGCGATGAACACTCCGCCCGGTGCCAGCGCGGTGGCTGCGGCGTCCAGGTTCTCCCACGGGGCGAGCATGTCCAGGACCACCCGGTCGACGCTCGCCGGCGCCGTGACGACGGGAAGCACGTCGGCGAGGTCGCCGATCGACAGCGTCCAAGCCGGGTGGGCACCGCCGAAGAACGTCTCGACGTTGCCGCGCGCGATCGCTGCGAAGTCCTCGCGTCGCTCGATCGAGTGCAGACTGCCGGCATCGCCGACGGCGCGCAGCAGCGACATCGTCAGAGCGCCCGACCCGACCCCGGCCTCGATCACACGCGCGCCCGGGAAGATGTCGGCCATCCCGACGATCTGCGCGGCGTCCTTCGGGTACACGACAGCTGCACCGCGCGGCATCGACAGCACGTAGTCGCTCAGCAACGGTCGGAGAGCCAGGTACTCGACGCCGGCGGTGTTCCGCACCACGCTCCCCTCGGGAAGCCCCACGAGCTCGGCGTAGGGGAGGTAGCCCCGATGCGTGTGGAACGCGTCGCCGCTCGTCAACGTGACGGTGCTCAGCCGTCCGCGCTGATCCGTCAGCTGGACACGGTCGCCCTCCCGGAACGGTCCGCGCCGCACCTCTGCTCCGGTGGGAGCGTTGCGGGAAGCGAGGCTCTGCTCCGGCGTCACGGCCGTCTGGTCATCCACGGGAGCCGAGTCTAGGTGCGCGCAGCGCCGCGACGACGTCCTGCACCCGGATCAGCGCGTGGACGACGGGCCCGTCCGGACCCGGCGAGACGGCGACCAGCACCGGCGAGACCTGCGACATCGCCCCGACCGCGCGGACGAGCTCGTCTCCCGTGAGTCGCGCGTCGACCACCGCGGTCGCGGGTATCGCCACCGTGACGGCGTCGAGGGGTGTCATGGTGCGACGGTCGACCGGGACCGTGGCGGCAGCGGCCTGGTCGACGTAGCCGCGCGGCCGACCCTCGTGGTCGACCACGACGATGGCGTCCGCGCCGACCCGGACCGCCTCCTGGATCGCGTCCGCGACCGTGCCGACGTCGTGCAGGCCGACGGCCCGGACGCCGAGATCGCCGAGGCCGAGGCCGCGCACCCGCAGCTGCGCACGCGCTGCACCGATCGACTGGCCCGCGCCGCTCCACAAGAACGCGCCGATGAGAGCACCCCAGCCCACCATCACGAGATCGGGTGAGCGTCCCGCCAGGAGCGACGGCACCAGGACCCACGCGGCGACGAGCAGCACGACGCCCCGCCCGAACCAGCCGGCCGCGAGCGTGCCGCGACTGCGGTCACCGGTGACCCGCCAGACGATCGCCTCGAGAAGGTAGCCGCCGTCCATCGGCAACCCCGGGAGCATGTTGAAGACCGCCACGAACACGTTGCTCACCAGACCGGCGTAGAGCACGAGCGTCACCACGGTGCCCGGTTCCGCAGCCTGGACCAGGCCCCAGCACAGCGCCGCGACGGCGCCGTTCGCGACCGGCCCGACCACTGCGACGAGCGCGCTGGTGCCCGGCGTCGGGGCAGCCGCGTCGAACGAGGTGCGTCCACCCCAGACGGTGATCGCGAGCTCCTTCACCTGTTGGCCCCGCGCCCGCGCGACCAGCGCATGGGCGAGCTCGTGCAGGAACACGGACAGGAGCAGGAGCAGGGCGAAGGCGGCCGCCACCAGATAGCTGACGGCACCGAGCTCGGGCGCGTACGTGCGGACCGTCGGTGCGAACAGCAGCGTGATGACCACCGGGGCGATCAGCCAGGACGGCGTGAGGATCACCGGGGCCTGGCCGACGTGACCGATCACCCACCCGGAGGTCGTGTCGGGATCGCGGCGCTCAGAGGTCACGCCGCAAGCCTAGGCGGTGACGCCCCCCGTTCCGACGTCGGACCTGGGGCCTACGCTCGCCAGATGACCTCGACCTCACCGGTGCCCGACGCGGCGGCGGCCGCACACGCGTCGACGCCCGCCCGGCGACCCGGGCTCTCCCCCTCACGTGCCAACGACTTCGCCCAGTGCCCGCTGCTGTTCCGCTTCCGGGTGGTCGACCGGCTTCCGGAAGCCCCCAGCCCGGCCGCCACCCGCGGAACCCTCGTGCATGCGGTCCTCGAGCGGCTCTTCGACGCACCGGCAGGAGGTCGAACGCTCGAGCACGCACAGGCGCTGCTCCCGACGGAGTGGGCGGCGCTGCAGGACTCACGCCCCGAGTACGCCGACCTGTTCGCTCCCGCCGGCGACGCACCCTGGCTCGCGACCGCAGCAGACCTGCTCCGCACATACTTCTCGCTCGAGGACCCGAACCGCCTCCAGCCTGCAGCCCGTGAGCTCTTCGTGGAGACGCAGCTCGACGATGGTCCGCTCCTGCGGGGCATCGTCGACCGGCTCGACGAGGCACCGGACGGGTCGCTGCGCGTCGTCGACTACAAGACCGGCAAGTCACCGCGGCAGGGGTACGAGGGTTCGGCGCTCTTCCAGATGC
>JAKBFW010000163.1 GCA_021833345.1 Pseudomonadota bacterium
GACGTCGTCGCGACGACGTCGGCGCCCGTGGACGTGCGCTGGGTGCTCGGCCGACTGGCGATCGACTACCCCTCGTGCTGGACCTTCTCCGTCGACGGGATGCTCGGGGCGACACCCGAGCTGCTCGTGCGTTCCGAGAAGGGCCTCGTCACGTCACGCGTCCTCGCGGGAACGATCCGCCGGACCGGCGACGACGACGCCGACCTCGGCCGGGCGGCGATCCTCGCCCACTCCTCGAAGGACCTCGAGGAGCACGAGTACGCCGTCACCTCGGTCGCCGACGCGCTTGCGCCGTTCTGCTCCTCGACGAACGTGCCCGACGTGCCGTTCGTGCTCACGCTGCCGAACGTCCTGCACCTCGCCTCGGACGTCACCGGGGTGCTCGCGGCGGGACGCCCCGGCGAGCCGGCTCCGTCGAGCCTGAGCCTTGCCGCGGCGCTGCACCCCACCGCGGCGGTCTGCGGGACGCCGACGGCCGCCGCACGCGAGCTGATCCTGCAGATCGAGGGCATGGAGCGCGCCCGGTACGCCGGGCCGGTCGGCTGGTTCGGGGCGGACGGCGACGGCGAGTGGGGCATCGCACTCCGGTCCGCCGAGGTCGACCCCACCGACCCGCACCGGCTGCGACTGTTCGCCGGGTGCGGCATCGTCGCCGCGTCGGACCCGGCAGCCGAGCTCGCCGAGTCCGAGGCCAAGCTCGTCCCGATGCGTCACGCCCTCGCGAGCGACTGACCTCCCACGCCTCCGGGTCCCGCCCGACGCGCGGGGCGACGCAGGTCGACGCAGACGCACCCGGCCCCGCTCCGGCCCGACCGCACGGCAGAGGCCGGCACCCGTGACGGGTGCCGGCCTGCCGAACCGGGAGTGCGTCGCAGGGGACGACCTGCGCTCCCGATCCACCGACCTCGCGCGTGGCGGTCTCACTCCGCGAGGTGGACCGTCAGGGCTGCTAGCCCTGACCGAAGAAGCCGAACGGGTTGAAGAGACCCTGCCCGCCCTGCTGCGTGCTGCCGTTCTGGTTGCTGCTCCCACCGCTCTGGCTGCTTCCGGAGGAGGATGCCGCGGTCTCGGCCTGAACGGCGAGGGTCACCGTCACGTCGAGCGCCTTCCCGCCGCGGACGACCGTCAGCGTCGCCTGCTGGCCCGCCGACATCGCCCGGACGTAACCGGTCAGCGACTCAGCCCCGGCCACCGCCTTCCCGTCGATGGCGACGATCACGTCGTTGACCTGGAGACCAGCGTTCGAGGCAGGCGATCCGGAGCTCACCTGCTGGATCAAGGCGCCCTGCCGTGTCACGCCGTCGGCCGTCGCCGTACCGTCCTGGAGCGAGACTCCGAGGAAGGCGTGCTTGGCCGACCCGGTGGAGATGAGCTGGGACGCGATGTTCTTCGCGAGGTTCACCGGGATCGCGAACCCGAGGCCGATCGACCCCGACTGGCTGCTCGTCTGCGAGAGCGTGGCGATCGACGACGTGATGCCGATGACCCGGCCCTGCGCGTCGAACAGCGGGCCACCGCTGTTGCCCGGGTTGATCGCCGCGTCGATCTGGATCGCGTTGGTCACGACCGCTGTGGAGCTGCCGCCCTCGGAGGCGGAGACCGGCCGGTCGAGAGCCGAGACGATGCCTGTGGTCGCGGTGTTCGCCAGGCCCAGCGGGTTGCCGACGGCCATCACCGGGTCGCCGACGACGACGGTGCTCGAGTCACCGAGCGCCGCCGGAGAGAGGTCGCTCGGCGGGTTCTTGAGGACGATCACCGCGAGGTCGGTCGTGGTGTCGGTGCCGACGATGGTCGCGGAGAAGATCCGACCGTCCGTCAACGTGACCGTGACCGTGTTGTTCTGCGCACCGGACACGACGTGGTTGTTGGTGAGGATGTGACCCTTGGTGTCGAGGATGATGCCCGAGCCCTCGGCCTGACCCTGCTGGGTCGTGACCTTGATCGCCACGACGGACGCCGAGACGGCGGCAGACACCTTCTGCCAGTCGGGGTTGCTCGACGTCGACCCGGCGACCGGAACCGTCTGCGTGCTCGTCTGCCCGATCGAGGCGATCGACGCCGCGCTCGTGGAGCTCGAGTGGTCGAACGCCCCGACGATCCCGGCCGTGGCGAGGCTCGCCACGAGCGCCGCGGCCGCCGCCGTGCCGACCAGCGGCATCCAGAACGGGCGCTGACGCGGGCCGTTCGGCGCGTGCGGGGCCCCACCGCTGGCGCCGGCGAGGGCCGCATCGGCCATCGGGACGCCGGGATCGGCCTGCGGCGCGCCGAACGGGCCGAAGGCGCCAGGCGCGTGCGACGCCTGCCCGCCGGGAAGGGCGAACGGGTTGTGCGGCTGGGGCGCCTGGGCGTGCTGCTGATACGGGTTCGCCGGCTGCGGCGGGAACGCCGGTTGCATGACGTGCGGCTGCGGCGCGAACGGCTGGGCCGGCTGCACGACCGGCGCCTGCGGTGCGACGGGCTGAATCGGTTGAGCGACAGGCTGGGCCACCGGCATCTGCGACGGGAACGGCTGAGTCGGCTGCGTGACGGGGTGGGCGTACTGCTCGACGTGCTGACCTGCGGTGTCCGGGTGCACCTGCGCGTCCGAGGGGTGCTCGGGCTGACCTGCGACGGTCGGGTTCTCTTCAGTCATGGTGTCCTCCTTGGTGCTTCCATCAGACTCCATCGCTCTGGGCGAGAACCTCAAGTTTCCTGAGAGCCTGCTGCAAATTCCGTTGCCACCGCCTCGATGGCCGCCGTTCGTGCGGCGTCCGCGAGTGCCGCGCCCAGGGCGCGCCGCCCCGCTCGGTCCACCTTCACCTCCACGACGCTGATCCCGGGTCCGGGTACGGCAAGCGCGACGGCGAGCTCGCCGGCATCCCGGGCAAGCTGGTGCCGGATCCCGTAGCCGGCGCAGAGCGCAGCGAGGTCGGCTCCGTGCGGGGTCCCGAACACCCGCTCGAAGCTGTGCGCGTGCTCGGCTGCGCCGTGCTCGAGGGTCGCGAAGATCGACCCGCCGTCGTCGTTCGCGACGACCACCTGGAGGTCGGGCTCCCGCTCGAGCGGCCCGTGCAGGAGCCCCCCGACGTCGTGAAGGAAGGTCAGGTCGCCCATCAGGGCTCGCACCCGACGCCCAGGCAGCCCGAGAGCCACCCCGACGGCCGTCGACACCGTGCCGTCGATGCCGGCGAGCCCGCGGTTCGCCAGGACGACGGGCGACCCCGACCAGTCGGCGACCAGGTCGAGGTCGCGGACCGGGTTGCTCGACCCGACGACGAGGACGTCGTCAGGACCCGTCACGCGACCGACGACCCGCGCGACCCCGGGCCCGGTGAGCCGTGGAGCGGACCGCGTGCCCTCCCGGGCCTCGACCTCGTCGAGCACGCGCCCTACGGCGGCGGTCGCGGCCGACGAGGCCTCCTGCCAGGCGCTGAGCCAGGCGTCCTGCGCCGGTGGCCCACCCGGGCCGGCGCCGGTGTCGGCGCCCGACCGTGCACGCCACCAGGCCGCCGGAACCTCGGGAAGGACGAGCGCGGCGCGGCGCGACGGGTCCGTCCACGGACCTCCGCCCGGAGCGACGACGACCACCCGAACGTCGTCCCGGGCCAGCAGCAGCTGGACCGGACGGGACAGTGTCGGCCGGCCGAAGACGACGACGCGCCGCACCGCGCGACCGAGCGCGGAGTCGAGCAGCGGCCGGTACGCGCTGATCGCGTGCGTGCCGCCTCGGGCGCCCGACGACGGCTCGGCCAGCAGCGGCCACCCGCGGGCCTCGGCGACGGCTCTGGCCAGCGGGCCGGCGCCGTCGCCGGCGACGACGACCGTCAGCTCGCGCTCGGCCGCGTCGACGTCCGCGCCGCTCAGGTCGAGACCGACCGCGTCGACGTGGCCGACCGTGGGTCCGGTCCGCGGCGGGGAGACGACCGGCCGACCCTCCCGGACGCCGGTCGGCCACGGCGTCTCGTCAGGCACGAGCGGGTCGCGGAACGCCAGGTTGAGGTGGACCGGACCCGGGTGACCGGTCCGGGTGCCGAGCGCGTCGCTCATCGCACGCCCGACGACCTGACGCAGGTCGCGCGACTCGCCGTCGCGGCCGGACGGCGCCGGGAGGTCCACCGCGTAGCGCGTCGCGACGCCGAAGATCCCGACCTGGTCCGTCGTCTGGTTCGCGCCCGTGCCCCGCAGCTCGTGCGGTCGGTCGGCGGTGAGCACGACGAGCGGCAGTCCGCTGTGGTGCGCCTCGAGGACGGCCGGGTGCAGGTTCGCGACCGCCGTCCCCGACGTCGTGACCACGGCGACGCCGCGCGGTGCACCCGTCGCCGCGGCGGACTTCGCCAGCCCGAGGGCGAGGAAGCCGGCGCTCCGCTCGTCGATGCGGACGTGCAGGCCCAGACGCGGCGCGCCGGGCGGCGGGACGTCGGACGCCGCGGCCGCGAGTGCGTGGGCCAACGGGGCGCTGCGGGAGCCCGGGGACAGCACGACGTCCCGCACCCCGTGCGCAGCGAGCTCCTGGAGCAGCACCCGCGCGGCGTGCATGGACGGGTGGGACGTGGCGCTCACGCGTTCGTCCTGCCCCGGACCGCATCGAGCCGTGCGGCCCACCGGGCGTTCAGGTCGGTGTCGGCGGCCACGTCGGCAGCTCGATCGACGTCGAGCCCGGGCCGGCGGACCGGGATCGCGCCGTCCACCGGAAGCAGCGGGTCGGCGACGACGTCCGCGGTGAAGAGCTGCGCGGTGGCCAGCCCGCAGGCGTACGGGAGCGTGGGAAGCGCGGCGGCGAGCGCGACCCCGGCGGCGAGCCCGATCGAGGTCTCGAGCGCGGAGGACACCACGACGGGAAGTCCGACCTGCTCGGCGAGCGACAGGCACGCGCGGACACCCCCGAGCGGCTGCACCTTCAGCACGACGACGTCGGCGGCCTCGGCCCGCACGACCGCCAGCGGGTCCTCGGCGCGGCGGATCGACTCGTCGGCGGCTATCGGGATCTCGAGCCGACGTCGGAGCGCGGCAAGATCGGCGACGCTCGCGGCCGGCTGCTCGGCGTACTCGAGCCCGCCGGCCGCGCGATCGAGGATCGGGAGCCGCGCGAGCGCCGTCTCGAGGTCCCACCCGCCGTTCGCGTCGATCCGGATCGCCCCGTCGGGCCCCAGCGCGTCCCGCACGGCCTCGAGCCGCGCGATCTCCTGCCCGAGGTCCTGGCCGCGTTCGGCGACCTTGACCTTGGCGGTCCGGCACCCGCCGGAGGCCATCACCAGTCGGTGCGCGTCAGCCCCGTCGACCGCGGGGATCGTCACGTTGACCGGGATGCTGCCACGAACCGGTGCGGGCCACCCGTCGTCCGCAGCCTCGAGAGCGGCGCGCAGCCAGGCGGCCGACTCGTCGTCGTCGTAGTCCCAGAACGGCGAGAACTCACCCCACCCGGCCGACCCGCGGAGGAGCATGCCGTCCCGGACGGTCAAGCCCCGGAACCGCGTGCGCAGCGGGATCGCGTAGGTGAGGACCTCACGGGCGGTGCCGGATCCGATCACGCCCCCAGGCTAAGC
>JAKBFW010000164.1 GCA_021833345.1 Pseudomonadota bacterium
AGAACGCGACGACGGTGACCGCGACGCAGACCCGGGACCTGCTCCCCAGTGAGCAGACGGTGTGCGCCGAGGTGTTGGCCGCGCCGCCGAACGTATCGCTCACGATCGTTCCTCCGACGTGCACCGCAGACGGATCGGCGACCTTGGCCAACGGCGAGAACTACACGTGGGACAAGACGTCGTTCGGTCCCGGTCAGTGGACGGCGACAGCCACCGCGGCCGACGGGTACACCTTCGACAAGGGCAACACCTACCAGGTGACGTTCGTCGTCTCGTCGAAGTTGACGGGGAGCGTCTGCTCCGTCAGCGAGGTGCTGGCCGCACCGCCGAACTCCGGCACGTTCAGCCAGGTGCTGGCTGCGGCGCCGAACGCGTCCACCGCTGCGGTTCTGGCAGCCACGGGAGCGACCCCGCTGCCGCTCGCGATCGTCGCGATGGTGCTGATCGGTGCGGGTGTGGTGCTCCAGCCTCGGGTCCGTCGGGCGCTCTTCACCCGCCACTGATCCGCAGGTGATCTGACCGCCACCCCCTGCCGCCGTCCACCGGCGGCAGGGGGTGGCGGCGCGCCCGGCCTCGCTCGGACGTCACCTATGGAGCGCGGCGTCTCACCGGAACGGTGTCGACCCGACCCCCACCCCGCCGAGCGGGTGAATTGTGCCCAGGGTCACGTGTCGACCTTGTGTGATGGTTTGTCCGGATTTACCCTTTTCGCGCACCGTGGTCGCGTCACCTCGCAGGGGGGACTGGTCGCGGGGCGTGCACAGCGTGACCTGGAGACACCAGACCGGGCCTGCGCTGGACGCGCGCACAGTGACTCGCCTAACAGAGAAGGATCGACCTTGAAGCTCAGGAAGCCCATCGCCTCGTTCGTCGGCGTGGTGCTCTTGTCGATCGGCATGGCCACGATGGCCACGTCGACGGCATCGGCGCACGAGAACGGCTCGCCCAGCCAGTGGAACGAGTGGTCCAACAACTGGAGCTCGTCGTTCAGGACCGGTGACCAGCCCACGAGCGGCGGCGACGACACGAAGCCTGTGACGACGCCGTCGCCGAGTTCGCCGCCGTATGTGGTGGTGGCGTGGCACATGCCCGGGTGGAAGGACGGCTCGACGGCGGTATGGACGCCGGGCGGTCAGAAGTATGCGCAGAGCATCACGGTGAACACCAAGAACCTCAGCGCGCTGGACAGCTGGATCAGCAAGCAGACCTACGGCTGCTTCCAGATCGACGGCTACAACAACGATGCGACGACCACGAACCTGATTGCGGGCGGGTATCTCGACGGCCCCGGAAGCCCGGCCGAGTCGCTGTGGGGCAGTGGTCTGGGTACGGCCTGGAAGTTCGCCAAGGTCGGTACCAGCTGCACCCCGCCGGTCACGACCACGGTGACCCCGGCCGTCCCGACGGCATCTCCTGAAACGTGCCAGGTGGGCGACGGTGGCGTGGCCAACGTCGCCGGTGGGTCGATCACGCTCCCGACGACCTCTGGAGTGACCTACACGGTCTCGGGTGGCAAGACGACGGGCCTCGCGGCCGGCGACTACACCGTGACCGCGACGCCGGCCGGCGGCACGAGCTTGTCCGTGACCGGCACCGGTTGGACACTCCAGGGCGGCACTGCGACGATCACGGTGACCGTCAAGGCGGCGTCGGACTGCTCCGTCTCACAACCTTCGGCCAAGGTGACGACGACCGGGTGGGTCGACGGAACGTGGGGTTGCGATGCGACGACCGTCGAGCAGACCCGCACGGTCACCACGACGCCCTACGCCTGGGGGGGCAGCAAGTGGGTGCTCGCCATCGCGAAGGCCACGACGGTGACCGAGACGCAGACGCGCAACCTGTCGTCGAGCGAGCAGACCGTCTGCCCTCCCGGCACGCTCCCGATCCCAGCCGCGGCGACCGTCGTCCCCCCGACCTGCACCACGGACGGGTCGGCGACGTTGGTCAACGGCGCCAACTACACGTGGGACACGACGTCGTTCGGCCCGGGTCAGTGGACCGCGACGGCAACACCGGCCACCGGCTACACCTTCGACAAGAGCGGCGCCACCTACGCGGTGACGTTCACGGTGGCTGCGAAGCTGACAGGAGCGGTCTGCACCGTCAGTGACGTGCTGGCCGCGCCGCCGAACTCGTCGGTCACCCCCGCGCCCTTCAGCGAGGTGCTGGCCGCAGCGCCGAACGCGTCGGTTCTGGCCTCGACGGGAGCGTCTCCGCTGCCGCTGGCGATCATCGCGCTGGTGCTCCTCGGTGCGGGTGCGCTGTTCCAGCCTCGGGTTCGGCGGGCGATCTTCGCTCGCCGCTGATCCGGCCGTGACCGCACCGCTGTCCCCTGCCGCCATCACCGGTGGCAGGGGACAGCGGTGCGCGCGGGGGCACTTCGCGACTACTCGTCCGACTGCGCGACGCAAGCGCGCGGGCTGAGTCGGACGAGGGGTTCCGCACGTTCGTCGCGCAGCGCGGCGACGCGGGTCGGTGACGCCCGAGGTTCCTGCAGGAGCTCCGTACGGTGCGGCTGATCGACGCCCGGGGTGGGGTCGTCTGATGCGGGCGGACGCCCGACCGGCTCCGTTGTGGACGGCGCGTCGCGTGATCGCGCGTGTCACGCCCACGGTGCTCAGGCGCGCGGTTCGGGACCGAACGGGTTGCGTCATCAGTGGAACGCCCGCACCCACCAGGTCCCGAACGTTGCGTGTGACCAGCACCGCGTCGACGTCGTCGCTCGACCCCCTGGTGGATCCCACCGGTGGTCAGGACGCCGAGGTCGAGGTCGGCGCCGGCGAGGCCGTCGAACGACGGGCCATGCCGGGGCCCGGCCGCGAGATCGACAATCACGACAGACTGGGCCGTACCCGATCGGTCAGCGGCGAAACCTGCGCTCCGAGTCCGTTGTGGCGGCTGCTTCACCGACGCTCACCGATCACCCGATCGTGGCGCACCCCACGGTCAAGCCGAACCCCCGACGTGTCGATGAACTCCCACGCACCACCCCATACCCGCCCGAAGGGCATCCGGACCGATGGACCGCCGACGCGCCGCACGTCTTGCACCCGTCGTGTGCGTGTGCGTCGTCGCTCTCGCCGGTTGCGCAGCCCGGACCGGGACGCCCTCTGCGGCGCTCGGCGCAGGCGGGGAGTCGAGCCGATCCACGCCGGCCGCATCCGCCACGACGGCGACCCCCGCGCCGTCGCGGCCTGCCGTCACTCAGGTGTTCATCGTCCCCGACCTGGTCGGCGACGTGCTCGCCGCAGCGCGGGACACCCTTCAGTCCCTCGGCTCGTTCTCCCTCGACCCGCAGGATGCGAGTGGCCGCGGGCGTGCCGTGACCGTCGACGCGGGCTGGCGCGTGTGCACGCAGAGCCCGCTGCCGGGGGAGGTCGTGGACGCGCGGACCGTCGTCATCCTGACCTCCGTCACGGCCGGCGAGGTGTGCCCCTGATCTCCGCGCCTTCGGTCGTGCGCGCTGGACGCCGATGACCCGTCGGGCCACCCGCCCGGACACGAGCACCACGCGATGGCGAAGTCACGAACGGCAGCGGAGCAGCAGGTCGCCGAGCTGCGGCTCCGTACCGCCAAGGACGCTCTCAGGCTGAGCGCGTCGTTCCTGACGCGCATGGACAGCACGACCCAGCTCCTCGAGGTCGTCGACGGCGTCGTGCCGACGGCGCGCTGACTCGGCGTCGTGCGGACGGCGCGCTGACTCGGCGTCGTTCCGACGGCGCGCCGGCCTACGCGGTGCCGGCGACGAGTCCTGTCCCTGCGGCGGACTGCAGCTCGAGGAAGGTGACGTCCACGGAGTCGAGGTGGGCGAGGCGCTCCGCGAGGAACTGCCGCACGTGCAGGTAGGTCTCGTGGGTCTCGAATGCGGCACGGTCCTGGTAGAGCTCGTAGAAGACGCGCTCGCGGGGCCTGCCCGGGGTGGTGTGAACGGCGTAGACCAGCGTGCCGGGCTCCGAGGTGCGGATCTTCTCGAGGGTCCGGGCGGTCAACGCGTCGAAGGCGTCCTCGTGGCCTGCCGCGAGGTGGTGCGTCACCACGAGCGCCATGCGCGTCATCGGGTCTCCTCTTCCGGGGGCCGTGAGCCGTGAGCCGTGAGCCGTGAGACCAGGCTAGACGTCGGTCGCGCCCGGAACGTGACCGACCGGATCCGGTGCCGCCGTCACCCCTTGCCCTGTCCTGCTAGATGGCGATACCGTGTACCGGGCGATACATAGAACCCGGCGCGACAAGGTATGTGAGCAGCGGGAACGAGGGGATCCATGGCCGACGAGGGTGGGACGATCCCGTCGCAGTTCCGCAAGGGCGTCGTCGAGCTGGCGATCCTCGCGCTGCTGCACCGCGACGAGGCCTACGGGGGCGAGATCGTCGACCGGCTCGCCGCGTACCCCGGGCTCGCGATCAGCGCCGGGACGGCGTACCCGCTGCTGTCGCGGCTCAAGAGGTCGGGCCTCATCACGTCGGTGTGGCGCGAGTCGCCCGTCGGGCCGCCCCGGAAGTACTACCGCCTCTCGACCGACGGCGAGCGCGTGTTCGCCGGGATGGCCAAGGCCTGGAACGGGATGAAGAACGAGATGGACGAGCTGCTGGGAGTGGACGCGACATGAACGGTCCCGCACGCGACGAGAGGCGTCCCCGCGGCGCCGCGACCGTGGTCGACGAGTACTTCGCCCGGCTGGCGAGGGCGACCGCCGCCAACGGGACGGAGATCGGCGCGGACGAGCTCGCCGAGCTGCGCGCGCACATCGAGGACCGCCTGAGCCCGACCGCCGGAACGGCAGCCGACGCGACCCGGGTCCTCGACGAGCTCGGGACACCCGAGTCGCTCGCGCGCGCGTTCGCGGACGCCGCGGATCCCGCGTCGGCCGGCCGTCCCGCGACGGGTCGTCTCCTCGGCATGCCCTATGACGTCCGCCCGCCGACCACCGACCGGGTGGCCCTGCGCGTGTGGAACCCCACGGACCCGCGGGTCCTCGTGCCCAAGGCCTTCGGCATGGGGTGGACGATCAACTTCGGTGCGCTCGCGGTGAAGGCGCACCTGGTCCGGCCCGACGACGAGGACGACGCGTTCGCCGCGGTGCCCGAGGGCGTCGTGACAGCGACCCTCGCCGCGCCGGTCGCCGTCCTCGTCGCCTTCGGCGTGCTTGCCGCGACCACGTGGTCCGGGCTGCCGGCCACGGTTCCCGTGCACTGGGACGCCGCCGGTCACGTCAACGGCTACAGCAGCCGGGGAGCCGCGGTGGTCGGGCTGGCCCTGCTCGCGGTGGTGCCCGTGCTCGCCGCCGTCTGGGTGCACGTGCGTCGGCGGCGAGCCTTCACCCGGGTGGCCGCATCCGCCGTGAGCCTTGGCTTCGCCGCGATGTCGGTCGGGTTCCTCGCACAGACGGTCGTCTCCGCACGAGGCGGCACGGGGACGTGGGCGACGTGGATCGGCGTCAGCGGCTTCGTGATCCTGCCGTTCCTCCTGCTCGTCGTCACCTCCCGTCTCGGCAGCGCCGCAGAGCGCC
>JAKBFW010000165.1 GCA_021833345.1 Pseudomonadota bacterium
GACCGGGTGGGGGCGCTCCCCCCGGTGCTGGGCGATCCGATCCGGTTCCATACCAGAAGACATCGGCATCGCGACGCGCGAGAACACCTCGTGGGTTGAGGAATCTCGAGGATTTCACCCGGTCTCCACAGGTGCAGCACATGGCGCCCGGGCGAGAGCGCGCCTCAACCAGCAGAGGCGGCGACCTGCTGACGGAGCTTCTCGACCTGGGTGGACAGAGACCGGAGCACCGTCGCGGTCGCGCCATCGACTCCGGTGGCGGCGGTGTCGAGCTTCGTCTTCGCCGCGGCCAGCGCGGCGTCGGCTCGGGCGAGAGTCGCCGCCGTCTCGGCGGTCGGGGACCCGGTCTGCGCATCGAGAGCACTCCGGGCTGACGCGATCGCGTCGCTGGCGGTCGCGAGCGCCGCCCGAGCGGCCGGATCGGCGCCGGCCAGCCGTGCCCGCGCGTCGTCGAGGGTCGTCGTGATCGAGCTGACCGACGCCCGGGCGTCGTCGATGCGCGTGCGGGCGCTGTCGACGGCGCTCTTGGCCGAGTCGGCGAGGCCGGTGGCCTGCGCGCAGGCGCCGAGCCCGAGCGTGAGCCCGGCGGCCATGCCGACCGACAGCGCGACCGTCCGAGCGGTCGGGCGACCGGTGGTGGTCGACCTCATGCGGGCTCCTTCGACGGGGGACACGTCCAGTGTGCCGGATGGTGCGGACAAGGGTGCGCCCCGCCCGATGGTGGGATCGGGCGGGGCGCACGGCGAGCAGACAACCGGTGGGAACCGGTCAGGACACGGACGTTGCCTCCGCCGGGGCGTCGTCCGCAGGTGCACCACTCACGGCACCGTGCTCGCGCACGTCCTGCTGCTCGCGGCGGCCACGGACGTCCTCGATGGAGGTGCCGTAGTAGGCCGCGGTCATGAGGTCCTTCATGTCGGCCAGCATCGGCATCCGCGGGTTCGCGGGTGCGCACTGGTCCTCGTAGGCGCCCATCGCCACCTCGTCGAGGCGACCGATGAACTCCAGCTCGTCGACGCCCTGGGCGGCGAAGGAGGCGGGGATCCCGACCTTCGAGCGGAGTGACTCGATCGCGAGGGCGTAGGACTCGACCCCCTCGGCCGGCGTCGCGGCGGGCAGACCGAGCGACTGCGCGATCTGCTGGAACCGCTCGGGGGCGACGTAGCTCTCGTACTTCGGCCAGCTCGTGAGCTTGGTCGGGACCTTGCCGTTGTACCGGATCACGTGGGCCAGCAGGGTGGCGTTGGTCCGGCCGTGCACGAGGTGGAACGTCGAGCCGATCACGTGCGCCATCGCGTGCACGATCCCGAGGAACGCGTTGCCGAACGCCATGCCGGCGATCGTCCCGGCGTTGTGCATCTTCTCGCGCGCCTCGGCGGTCGCCGGGTCGGACGGGTCGCCGTTGACGCTCTGGGCGAGGTTGTCGAAGATCAACCGGATCGCCTGGAGCGCCATGCCGTCGGTGAAGTCGTTCGCGTAGACCGACACGTACGCCTCGGTCGCGTGCGTGAGGGCGTCGAATCCCGAGTCCGCGGCCAGCGACGCAGGCATCTTCGAGGTGAGGATCGGGTCGATGATCGCGACGGTCGGCGTGAGCGCGTAGTCGGCGAGCGGGTACTTCTTGCCCGACTCCGTGTCCGTGATGACGGCGAAGGGCGTCACCTCGGCGCCGGTGCCCGACGTCGTCGGGATGCAGACCAGCTTCGCGAGGTCACCGAGCAGCGGGAACGTGAACGCGCGCTTGCGGACGTCGAAGAACTTCTGCTTGAGGTCGGAGAAGTTGACCTCGGGGTGCTCGTAGAGCAGCCACATCACCTTCGCGGCGTCCATCGGCGACCCGCCGCCGAGGGCGATGATCGTGTCCGGGCGGAAGGCGCGCATCTCGGCGGCGCCCTTCTTGACGGTCGTGACGGAGGGCTCCGGCTCGACCGTGTCGATGATCTGCAGCGAGACCTTCTCGGGGCGCCGGCTCAGGACGTCGAGGATCTTGTCGACGAAGCCGAGGCGCGTCATGGTCGTGTCGGTGACGATCGTGACCCGCGAGATCCCGGCCATGTCCGTGAGATAGCGGATCGCGTTCGGCTCGAAGTACGTCTTCGCCGGGACCTTGAACCACTGGAGGTTGTTGTTCCGACGGCCGATCCGCTTGATGTTCACGAGGTTGACCGCCGAGACGTTGTTCGACACCGAGTTGTGCCCGTAGGACCCGCACCCCAGGGTGAGGGAGGGGATGAAGGCGTTGTAGATGTCGCCGATGCCGCCCAGGGACGACGGCGCGTTCGCGATGATGCGGACCGCCTTGACGCGGGAGCCGAACTCCTCGACCAACGCGTCGTCGCGGGTGTGGATCGCCGCGCTGTGGCCAAGCCCGTCGAACGAGACCATCTGCTCCGCGAGGGTGATGCCGTGCTCGGTGCTCGTCGCACGCAGCACGGCGATGACCGGGCAGAGCTTCTCGCGCGTGAGGGGCTCGCTCGGGCCGACCTCGCCGACCTCGGCGAGGATGATCGAGGTGTCCTCGGGGACCGAGAAGCCGGCCTGCTTCGCGATCCAGGCAGGCGACTGGCCGACGACGGGGGCGTTGAGCTTCGCCTCGCCGCAGTTCTTGCCCTTCGCCTCGACACCGAAGATGAACCTCTCGAGGAGCGCCTTCTCCTTCTTGTTCACGCGGTAGGCGTGCAGGATCGCGAACTCGGCCATCGCGGCGTCGTAGATCTCGTCGTCGAGGATGACGGCCTGCTCGGACGCGCAGATCATCCCGTTGTCGAAGGCCTTCGACAGCACGACGTCGTTGACCGCGCGCTTGAGCTTGGCGCTCTTCTCGATGTAGGCGGGAACGTTGCCGGCACCGACGCCCAGCGCGGGCTTGCCGCACGAGTACGCGGCGCGGACCATCGCGTTGCCGCCGGTCGCCAGGATCAGCGCGACGCCGGGGTGGTTCATCAGCTCGTTGGTCGCGGCGATCGACGGGGCCTCGACCCACTGGATGCAGTGCTCCGGCGCGCCGGCGGCCACCGCGGCGTCCCGGACGACGCGCGCAGCCGCGACCGAGGACTCCTGCGCGGACGGGTGGAACGCGAAGATGATCGGGTTCCGCGTCTTCAACGCGATGAGCGACTTGAAGATGGCCGTCGACGTCGGGTTCGTCACCGGGGTGACGCCGCAGATGACCCCGACGGGCTCCGCGATCTCGGTGATGCCGGTGACGTCGTCGCGGCTGATGATGCCGACCGTCTTGGTCGTCGCCATGCCGTGGGTCACGTGCTCGCACGCGAAGATGTTCTTGACGGCCTTGTCCTCGAAGACACCGCGACCCGTCTCGGCGACGGCCAGCTCGGCAAGGGCGCCGTGCTTGTCGAGGGCGGCGACGGCAGCCTTCTTGACGAGGTGGTCCACCTCGTCCTGAGTGAATCGTGCGTACGTCTCGAGCGCCTTGGTGGCGTTGGCCACGAGGTCGTCGATCGGGCTGCTGCCGCTGGACAGAACCGCAGCGACAGGCGGAGTGGGCTGGGCTGTGCTCGTGCGCGAGGCTGAGGTCACCAGTAGCTCCCGGTGTCGTGATGGAGAGGGGACGAGATCCCCGTTGACCTCGTGGACCACGCTAGGAGAGGTCCGTCCCGAAACCCTGCGCCCTTGGTCCTGCCCGCGGGCAGGGGCGCTCCAGGGCGCTGCGAAACCGCACGATCATGCGGCTCTCGCGCCGCGGGGCGAGAGCCCGACGATCAGACCCGGTTGAGCCACGAGGACGAGAGCTGCTCCTCCTCGAGATCGAGCTCGCGCAGCATCCGTCGCATCACGACCTCGTCGACCCGGCCGGCATCACGCTCGCGCATGAGCACGACGCGCTGCGCGGCGACGGTGTCCCGGCGGAGCTGCTGCAGCCGTCGGCCGTGCTCGAGAGCAGCCGGGCGGCCCGGACCCGAGTCGACGGCCGGGTCGAGCGCTGTCGCGACGGCGCGCCCCCGCTGCTCGATCGCGCGCGCGAGTCCGCTCGTGATCTGCTCGGCGACCTCGGGACCGACCGAGCGGGCCAGCACGTCCTGGCGGGACCGCAGGGTCTCAGCCGCGGCGCGATTCGTCAGCACGCGGAGGCCCGCCTCCTGGCTCGCGTCGTGCGCGGCGTCCTCCCCGGACCCGAGCCCGAGCGCACGGATCATCCACGGGAGGCTCAGCCCCTGCATGAGCAGCGTGCCGATCGCCACGCCGTAGGCGACGAGCTGGAGGGTGGCTCGGGCCGGGAACGGGCCGTTCCCGCTCGTCACGGGGATCGCCGCGGCCGCCGCGAGCGTGACCACCCCGCGCATCCCGGCCCACGACACGACGGCCGACTCCCGGGCCGACAGGGAGTCCCGGGCCGGCCGGTGGCTCCCGGGCAGGCGGACGTTGTCCACCCACGCCGTCGCGAAGACGTAGAGGGGACGGACGACCACGGTCGCGGCGAGCACCCCGAACGCGGCCACGACGGCGGTGCGGACGCCTTGGTCGGCCTCGACGACGTCCCGGACCACCCACGAGAGCTGCACGCCGATCAAGGCGAACGTGAACGACTCGAGCACCATGTCGAACGTCGACCAGATCGGCCCCTCGTACAGGCGCGTCGCGTATCCCGCCTCGGGTGAGGTGTGTCCGAGGTACAGACCGGCCGCGACGACGGCGAGGACCCCGGAGCCGCCGAGCTGCTCGGCGCCCCAGTACGCGGCGAACGGGGTGAGCAGGCCGAGGGTCGAGGCGACGACGGCGTCGTCCAGGTGCACGCGCACGAGGTGCACCACGAAGCCCACCGCGAGTCCGACACCGACCCCGGCCACGACGGCGACCGCGAAGACGCCGACACCGTCGGTGAGCGCGGTGGCCCCGGTCGATGCCGCCGCGATCGCGACCTTGTACAACGTGAGGGAGGTGGCGTCGTTGATCAGGCTCTCGCCGGTGAGCACCGTCGTCGCGCGTCGGGGGAGTCCGAGCCGACGCCCGACCGCCGTCGCGGCCACGGCGTCCGGTGGGGCGACCACGGCTCCCAGGACGAGGGCCGCCGAGAGCGGGAGCCCCGGGATCAACTGCGCGGCGACGACCGCGACGGCTGCCGCGGTGACCAGGACGAGACCGACGCCGAGTCGCGTGATCGAGTTGAGTGACGCGCGAAAGTCCTGGTAGGAGCTCGTCAACGACGCGGAGTAGAGCAGCGGGGGCAGGACCAGCCCGAGCAGCAGGTGCGGGTTCACGTCGATCCGGGGGACCGCGGGGACGAACGAGACGGCGAGCCCCGTGGCGAGGACGAGAAGATGGGCCGGCCAGCCGTACCTGCGCGCGACGGCCGTGACCGCGACGGCTCCCGCTACCAGGACGAAGAACGCCGCCTCGGACACGTGCCCTCCTCGCCGCCACGGGGTCGGACGGCCCGCCGCGCCGCGATCCTACGGCCGCGCGCTGGGAGACGACGAGGGGGTGCGGCGCATGATGCCGGCCGACGACGAGATGCTGGTGCCCGCGAAAGGACTCGAACCTT
>JAKBFW010000166.1 GCA_021833345.1 Pseudomonadota bacterium
GAGCGACGCGTCCGTCAGGGTCACGTCGAAGCCCGCGAACCGCTCCTGGAGCGCGGGCACCACGACGCCGACGTTCGACGCGTTCGCGACGATCATGTAGCGCTCGTCCGCGAGCCGGTAGACCACGAGGTCGTCGATGACGCCGCCGCTCTCCTCGCAGATCATCGTGTAGCGCGCCCGGCCGACGGCGAGAGCCGTGAGGTTCCCGACCAGCGCGTGGTCGAGCGCCGCGGCCGCCTGGGGACCCTCGATCTCGATCTCGCCCATGTGGGAGAGGTCGAACAACCCCGCCGCGGTGCGCACCGCCTGGTGCTCGGCGAGGTCGCCCGTGTACCGCAGCGGCATGTCCCAACCCGCGAACGGGGTGAGCGTGGCGCCGAGCGCGACGTGCTCGTCGTGCAGCGGGGACCGCCGGGTGTGGGCGGCGTGGGTGACGTCGGGCGTGTCGGTCATGGTCGCATCCGTCCGGAGAAGGGCTGGGTCGCGGGCAGGTTCGAGTGGTCGGTCACGCGGTCGGGGTTGGCGACCGGCGCGGCGAGGATCGTGGCGTCGGGGGTCGACGGCGCGGCCGACGCCAGGTCGTCGCCGGGCGCTGCGTCGACGTAGGCCTCGATCGGCGGGCACGAGCACACCAGGTGCCGGTCGCCCGCGGCCCCGTCGATTCGACGCACGGGCGGCCAGTACTTGCCCGCGCGCAGGCTCGGCAGCGGGAAGGCGGCGACCTCGCGGCGGTAGGGGTGCGACCACTCGTCCACGGTCAGCGCGACGGCGGTGTGCGGTGCGCCGCGCAGCGGTGACTCGGCCGCCGTCCAGGTCCCGGCCGCGACCTCGTCGATCTCCGCCTTGATCGCGACCATCGCGTCGACGAACCGGTCGAGCTCGGCGACGTCCTCGCTCTCGGTCGGCTCGACCATGAGCGTGCCGGGCACCGGGAACGCGAGCGTCGGCGCGTGGAAGCCGTAGTCCATCAGTCGCTTGGCGACGTCCTCGGCGGTGACGCCGGTCTCCTTGGTGATCGGCCGCAGGTCGAGGATGCACTCGTGCGCGACGAGCCCGCCGGGGCCCGTGTAGAGCACGGGGAAGTGCTCGGTGAGACGGGCCGCCAGGTAGTTGGCGCTCAGGATCGCGGTCTCGCTCGCGCGCCGCAGCCCCCCACCGCCCATCAGCGCGACGTAGGCCCAGGAGATGGGCAGGATCCCCGCGGACCCGAACGGCGCGGCGGACACCGGGGCCGCCAGCTGGGTCGGGCTCGTGATGTCGCCCGGCAGGTAGGGGATGAGGTGCGCCCCGACGCCGATCGGTCCGACGCCGGGGCCGCCGCCGCCGTGCGGGATGCAGAAGGTCTTGTGCAGGTTGAGGTGCGAGACGTCGCCGCCGAACTCACCGGGGCGAGCCAGCCCGACGAGGGCGTTGAGGTTCGCCCCGTCGATGTACACCTGGCCGCCGACCTCATGCACCAGATCGCAGACGGTGCGCACGTCCTCCTCGAAGACCCCGTGGGTCGACGGGTACGTGATCATGATCGCGGCGATCTGCGGACCGTGCTGCGCGAGCTTCGCGCGCAGGTCGTCGAGGTCCACCGCGCCGTCGGCGGCCGTCGCGACCACGACGACGCGCATCCCGGCGAGCGCCGCCGACGCCGCGTTGGTGCCGTGGGCCGACGCCGGGATCAGGCACACGTCGCGCACGGGGTCGCCCTCGCCGCGGTTCGCCGCGTGGAAGCCACGGATCGCGAGGAGACCGGCGAACTCGCCCTGAGCACCCGCGTTCGGCTGCACGGACACGGCCGCGTACCCGGTGATCTCCGCGAGCCACGCCTGCAGCGTCTCGATCAGCTCGGCGTAGCCGAGCGCCTGCTCGCGCGGGGCGAACGGGTGGATGCCGGTGAGCTCCGGCCAGGAGATCGGCTCCATCTCCACGGTCGCGTTGAGCTTCATGGTGCACGACCCCAGCGGGATCATCGTGCGGTCGAGCGCGAGGTCCTTGTCGGAGAGCCGGCGCAGGTACCGCAGCATCGCCGTCTCGGACCGGTTCACGTGGAACACCGGATGGGTCAGGTAGCTGCTCGCCCGACGGAGCACGACCGGGATCGCCGTGGCGGACGACGTGAGGGAGCTGGATCCGGTGCGGGCAGCCCGCGAGCCGGTCGACCTGCTCGGCGCGACCGGCTCGGCGCCGAAGGCCGCGAGCACCGCCGAGACGATCTCCGGCGTCGTCGTCTCGTCGCACGCGACCTGCACGTGGTCCGCGTCGGTCGCGTAGAGGTTGATCCCCCGCTCGACCGCGGCGGCCAGAACCGCGTCGGCTCGACCGGGCACGTGCGCACGGACCGTGTCGAAGAAGCTGGCGTGCACCACCTCGACGCCCGCCGCGCGCAGCCCGGCAGCGACGTCGACCGCGCGCGCATGGGTCCGCTCGGCGATCGACCGGAGCCCGTCGGGCCCGTGGTAGACGGCGTACATCGAGGCGACGATCGCGAGCAGCGCCTGCGCGGTGCAGATGTTGCTCGTGGCCTTCTCGCGGCGGATGTGCTGCTCACGGGTCTGCAGCGCAAGCCGGTAGGCCTGCGCACCGTCCGCGTCGACCGACACCCCGACCAGGCGACCCGGGATCATCCGCTCGAGACCCTCGCGCACCGCCATGAACGCCGCGTGCGGGCCGCCGTAGAACAGCGGGACCCCGAAGCGCTGCGCGCTGCCGACGGCGACGTCCGCGCCGAGCTCACCGGGAGGAGTCAGCAGCGTGAGGGAGAGCAGGTCCGCGGCGACCGTGACGAGGGCGCCGGCCGCCTTGGCCTCCGCGATCACCGGTCGAAGATCCCGCACGACGCCGGACACGCCCGGCTGCTGCAGCACGACGCCGATCACCTCGGCGCCCGTCGGCAGGGCCGCCTGGAGGCCACCGCTCAGGTCGACGACCACGACGGGCAGCCCGAGCGCGTCGGCCCGGCCGCGCGTCACGGCGATCGTCTGCGGCAGGCACTCCGCGTCGAGCACGACGACGCCGTCCGGTCGGCCCTTGACCGCCCGACGCATGAGCGCCACCGCCTCGGCGACGGCGGTGGCCTCGTCGAGCAGCGACGCGTTCGCGATCGGCAGCGCGGTGAGGTCGGAGACGACCGTCTGGAAGTTCAGCAGCGCCTCGAGGCGGCCCTGCGAGATCTCCGGCTGGTACGGCGTGTACGACGTGTACCAGGCGGGGGACTCGAGCACGTTGCGCCGGATCACGGCCGGCGTGACCGTGTCCGAGTAGCCCAGGCCGATCATCTGCGTCATCACGGTGTTCTTGGCCGCGATCGCGCGCAGCGCCGCCGTGACCTCCTCCTCGGAGCGCGCCGCAGGGAGGTCGAGCGGGGTCGCGGTGCGGATCGACCGCGGCACGGCGGCGTCGACCAGCGCGTCGAGGGTCGGGTACCCGAGGACGTCGAGCATCCGGGCGTACTCACCCGCACGCGGTCCGATGTGCCGGTCGGAGAAGTCCTCGGCGGCGGAGGTGCGGGTGGCGAGCTCGCTGGCGGTCAGATCTGTCACGGTCCGGCTCCTGGATGCGGTCGCCCGGGGAAGCCCGGGACGGGCAGGTGGCCTCCCCGCTCTGTCATCCGGCGTCGAGCACCCGTACGGGCGCGCGCCGACCTGAGAGTTTTGCCGGTCCGCTTCGGCCTGGGAGGCCCGGGGCGCGCCGACTTGCACCGTCGGTGAGCCGTCCTCGTGCAGAGGCAGGACGGCTGCTTTTCAGAGTTGCCTCGCCGCGGCGGTACGGGGGCCTGAGAGTTTCCCGGGGAGGGTTGCTCCTTCGGCGTCGCGCAACGTGCGGGAGCTCTCCCGCCGCAGTTCGAGCAGCATGGTCTTCAGTTGTGGGGACAGCGTAGCCGCACGACGCGCGCGCACCGAGTGACGACCGTCACGTGGCAGGAGCAGCGGCGTCGACCGGCTGGAGGATCACCATCCCGGTGGAGAGCGCCCCGCGCGCGCGGGCGTGGGCGACGACCCGTTCGACGTCTGCGAGGGTCCCCTCGACCAGCACAGGCCGGCCGGACGTCGAGTCACCCGACCATCGGACATCGACCCCCGCCGGTGGGGCGAGCTCCTCGCCGCGCGCCAGCTGCACGACCGCTGCGGCCCGCACGGCGGCGTCGTCCGCGGCGTACACCTCGACCGACCGGACGACGGCGAGCCGCTCCACGGTGCGGATGAGCAGCCGCCGACGCCGGTCGCTCGCGAGGAACGTCACGACGATCAGCCCCGCGTCACCCTCGACGCTGCCCGCCGAGAGCGACTCGAAGTTCACGCCGCGGGTCGAGAACACGTTCGTCAAGGCGGTCAGGGTGCCTGCACGGTCCGCGCCCGTGACGAACGCGACCCAGCGGGGATCGGCGTCGGTCATGCCGCGCCCCTTCCATGGTCGAGGTCCCACGGCGCGAGCATCGCGTCGATGCGCCCGGCCGTGGTGGCGAGCCGTCGCGCCTCGTCCGGGTCGGGCTCGTCGAGCAGGACCCGCGTCCACCCCTCGGGCCCGAGCACGACGGGCACGCCGAGGACGCCGCGCAGAGGTGCGCCGGCGACGCTCGCCTCGCCGTCGAGCGCGACCTGACCTGCGACGACGATGTCCCGGCCGTCGAGCACCGTGTCGACCAGGTCGACCGTCGCGTTCGCCGAGCCGGCCGCCGTCTTCGCGCCGCTCTGGTGCGTCAGCCAGGGCCGAGCGAGGACGCGCAGGTCGGGCGGCCAGGTCTCGATCAGGTCGAACGCAGCGGCGATGTCGGTGACCACGAGCTCGCTCAGGACGGCCTTCGCGGCGTCGATCTCGTCGGCGAACCCGTCGAGCGTGCGACCGCGCCGCAGCCCGGCCACAGCCCGCCGACGCTCGTCCGCGTCGAGGCCGCTGACCCGCACCGTGGACCACAGCGGCACCAGGTCGTCCCCGTGCTGCCCGGCGACGAACCCGCCGACCCGGTGCCGTCGCACCCCGAGCGACACCGCGACCTCACGGCGGAACCGCAGCGTGTCCAGCCATGCGCCCATACCGATCACCCGGTGCCGTCCGAGCGCGGCCGCCATCACGGCGACGCCGAGCTCGACCGGGTTGGACACCACGACCACGACCTCGTGGCCCGAGCCGTTGCGGGCGAGCGCATCGGCGTAGGCCGCGAAGACGGCGTGGTTGTCCGCCGCGAGCGCGGCCCGATCCGTCGACACCCCGGGCTGCGGCGGGGACGTCCGTCCGGCCGCGACCACGACGACGTCCGCGACGACGTCGTCCGGGCTGAGGGCCACGTCGATCAGGGGGGCGTGCTCGTCGTACGCGTCGACGAGGTCGGCGCGCAGCCCGTGCGTCGCGCGCGCCGACCCGCCGTCGGGCCGCCCGACCAGCTGAAGGCGCGACGACGTGGGGAGCACGCGACGCTCGATCAGCTGCGTGCAGACCTGCCGGCCGACGTCACCCGTGGCACCCAGCACCGCTACGTCCATGCAGCGGAGCGTACGGGCTGCGCGTG
>JAKBFW010000167.1 GCA_021833345.1 Pseudomonadota bacterium
GCCATTGGGGTTGGTGTGCCTAACCTACCCGCGCAGCTCCAGGGCGACGAGAGGCGCGCGACCGGTGCGCAGGGCTCCCGCGGGTCCGGAGCCTCGCCGACGGTGAGGCGCGGCCGACGCGAACCGATCGGCCTCCGCTGCCCGTCGGGCGCACCCGTGGGACGATGCGAAGGTCTCCAGCAACCGCCGGCGCGCAGGACGACGCGATGGCTACCTCCTCGCCGCTCGCGCCCGTCCCGGACGCCGGCCTCGGCACGCGTGACCGTGTGCTCACGCGGTCAGAGCCATCGCACTCGTCGTCGTCGTCATGGGCCACAGCCTCCAGTGGGACACCAGCACCGGGAGCCCGACCGCCGTCCTCGAGCAACGCGACGCCGACGTCAGCGCGTACCTGCGGCGGCGACTGGTGCGACTGTCGACCCCGGGCCTTGTCTACGTGACCCTGTGGACCGTCCTCCTGCTCCCCCTGACGCCGCTGTCGGCGTTGGTGCGGTTCACCGGGCGCTTCCTGGCCGAGCTCGTGTGGTTCCTCGCCGAGTACGCGACGGCGACGCTGGCCGTCCCCTGGACGATCCGCTGGACCCGGCGGCCGTGGCTCACGATCGGGCTGTGGTTCGCCGCCGTCGGCGCGGTGGACCTGGTGCGGTGGAACGTCTGGGCACCGCTGGGGTGGCTCAACCTCGTGCTCGCCTGGGGGCTCGTGCACCAGGTCGGATACCACCTCCCGGCGCTGCGGGAGGCCCCGCGCGCGTGGCTCGTCGCGGGTGGCGTCACAGCAGTCGCCACCGCGGTCGGCCTCGGGGTGCTCGGCCCCAACTCGTCGTCGATGGTGTCGTTCGGCGGCGATCCGGAACCGTCGAACCTGGCGCCCCCGACGCTCGTCGTCGCGTTGGTCGGACTCGGTCAGGTGCTGCTTCTCGCGGCGCTCTGGCCGTGGCTGGCGCGTCGCCTTGCGGCGGACCGGACGTACCGGGCGGTCGGTGCGGTCGGTGCGGTCGGTGCGGTCGGTGCCCGGTCGATCGGCATCTACCTGTGGCACATCCCCGTCGTCGCCCTGGTCGCCGGGGCGGCATGGGGTGTCGACTTCCGGGCCGAGCCCCTCGGCGCCGTCTGGTGGCTCGCGCACGTGTCGGGGCTCGCCGCCATCCTGTCGGTCGCGTGGGCCGTGGCCGGTCCGGCTGCCGTCGTCGATCGCCGGGCGCGTGCGTGGGCGGCACGGCGACGTTCCCGGACCCGCGTGGTTCGCCCTCGCGGCCCGAGGAGAGCCGAGGCGCTCGGAGGTCGGTGGCGACGCCGTGCCAGGCCCGACGTGACGCCAGGCCCGACGTGCCGGGCTACGTGGCACGAGCCGCCGGGTGGGAGTGACCGCGGTCGGTGCCGTGCGAACCCCGGACGGACTCGCCCGCGAACGCCCCGGCCAGGACGAGCAGGAGCCCGATCACCAACGTCGGGAGGACCACCACCCCGGACGATCCACCGAGAAGCGCCCCGGGCCCCGGTCCTTCACCGGCCGCCGCTCCTCCCCTGGCGATCAGCGTGGCCGCGAGCTGCGCCGCCCCCGCAACCAGCATCAGGAGGCCGGCGAGCTCGGCACGGTGCAGGCCGAGCAGCCCGAGGACCACGACGACCGCGAACACGACCACCGTCGCCACCGGCCCCCACACGTCGCGCGGGCCGATGCCGATCGCCGCGTCGGCCAACGTGAAGAGGACCGCGAGCGCGGTGACGCCCACGAGCACGGGACCGGCCGCGTCGGGCCGCCGGAGGGCGAAGGCGCCCAGCATGACGACGGGGACCACCCACGAGGCCGTCATCGCGGACCACCTCGCCTCCACCTCCAGCATGCAGCCACGACCCGGCTGCCGCAGGGGCAGGGGTCCGTCGCCGGCCTGTCGCCACACGAGCTCGACGCGCTCTGTCGCCGCAGGGACCTGTACCGCGAGACGCGGCTATGATCGTGCAACGTCACGCCGCCATCCCGTCAGCGGCAGGACGAGGGACGTCACGCACGATCGTGGCCTGACCAGGCGTGATCGAGGTGTCCGGCGGGACGCTCCAGGTTCTCCGGTGATCGGCCGGGGCGCGACCGGGCCCCGCGGTGGTTCACCGTCGGCGTGAGCACGGGCCGACGGGCGGCGCGCGCGGGAACGCGCGCGGTGACCTGGGCGCACGATCGCCGTGCCTGCGCCCAGGTGGCACGGGTACGACGCCCGACCGGTCCCGGCGACCACAGCACGACGCGCTGCACCGTGATCGCGGTGCAGCTGGTGCGAAGGAGGAGATGTGGCTCGACCAGGTCGAGGCCGGTCCGGTGGTGCGCGCACGGACGCCGGCACCCAGCGCCGCAGCGCCCCCCGTGCCGCCGGCCGACGACCCGACGAGCAGGGACTCATCCCGGTCCTCGCCGAGGTCGCCCACGACGTCGACAATGCGGTGCGCCGTCCGCCGACGCGCCCGACCGTCCGCGCGAAGTTCCAGGCCGTGGCTCTGCTCGTCCGCGAGGAGCGGGCCCGGGTGCGGGCCGACGCGACCCTCACCGAGTCCCGACGGACCCAACAGCTCCGTCGTCTCGACGGGGTGGCGACGCTGCTGGCCAAGACGGCCGCCCGGGACACGTCGCTGCTCGGGCTGCTCGCCGACGATGCCCGGGTCTCCGACGCGGCCCGCGCCTTCAAGGCGACCGTGATGCGTGCCGGTGGTCTGGAGCCGCCCGAGGAGCCCGCACCTGCGGAACCGCCCGCGCCGACGCCCGGCTCCACGGGCCAGGTGGTACCCCGATCGGTGATCTCACGCCAGCTTGCGAACCCGTTCCTGGCCCCCGACTTCGAGGCCGCGGCCGAGCGGATCGCCGCCCGACCCCGCCTGCTGGCCGGCTGGGAGCTCCTCGAGCCGCTCTTCCGGTCCTTCGAGTACGGCACCACCGGCACACCCGCCTGCATGCCGCTGCCCCGGGCCACCTCGGTGTCCGCTCCCCACGGCCGGGTGCTGATGCCGCACCAGGCCCAGGTCGTCGCGGCGACGGCCGCCGGCCACCGCACGTTCCTGCTCGCCGACGAACCCGGGCTCGGCAAGACCGCCCAGGCGCTGCTGGCCGCCCAGGCGGCCGACGCCTACCCGCTCCTGGTCGTGGCGCCCAATGTCGTGAAGACGAACTGGGTGCACGAGGTCGGACTCTGGACCCCGAGCCGCCGGCCCACCGTGGTCCACGGCGACGGCGACGAGGTCGACGGGTTCGCGGACATCGTCATCGTCAACTACGAGCTCCTCGACCGGCACGTCGGCTGGTTGGGCAGTCTCGGGTTCCGCGGCATGGTCGTCGATGAGGCGCACTTCATCAAGAACAAGGGCTCCCAGCGCTCGCAGCACGTGCTTGCGCTCTCGGAGCGGATCCGTGCCCGCACCGCCCGCCCGCTGCTGATGGCGCTCACCGGCACACCGCTGATCAATGACATCGAGGACTTCCGCGCGATCTGGCAGTTCCTCGGCTGGATCGACGAGAAGATGCCACTCGGCCGCCTGATGGCTGCGCTCGAGGAGACCGGGCTCACCCCGGCGGACCCAGGTTTCTACACCGCCGCGCGAGCCAGCGTGATCGCCCAGGGCATCGTGCGCCGCCGCAAGATCGACGTGGTCGCCGACATCCCCGCCCGCCGTGTGGCGGACCTGCCGGTCGAGCTCGACGGCGCCGTCGGCCGCTCGATCCGCGACGCCGAGGCCGAGCTCACCCGCGGGCTGGTCCGACGCTACCGCTCCGCCCTGGAGATGCGAACGGTCGGCGAGGTCGTGGAGGGCATCGACCACGAGCTCGTGCGCCGGGTCGCGGCAGGGGCACTCAAGGACGCGAGCTCGCAGACCACCGGCGAGAACGTGTTCACGATGGTCCGGCGGATCGGCCAGGCCAAGGCCGGCCTGGCTGCCGACTACGCCGCGCAGCTCGCTCGCAACGTCGGCAAGGTGGTGTTCTTCGCCAAGCACGTCGACGTCATGGACCATGCTGAGCACACCTTTGCCCAGCGTGGCATCCGCTACGCCTCGATCCGCGGCGACCAGACGCCGAAGGTCCGCGAGAAGAACATCGCCGCGTTCGTGAACGACCCTGACGTGTCGATCGTGGTGTGCTCCCTGATGGCAGCAGGCGTGGGGCTGAACCTTCAGGTCGCCTCGAACCTGGTGCTGGCCGAGCTGTCCTGGACCGACGCCGAGCAGACCCAGGCCATCGACCGGATCCACCGGATCGGGCAGTCGGAACCCGTCACCGCCTGGCGGGTCATCGCCGCGCAGACGATCGACGCCACGATCGCCGAGCTGATCGACAGCAAGTCGGGGATGGCCGCCCGGGCGCTGGACGGGGTGACGGACGAGGGCGCCTCGTCGTCCACGGACGTGCAGCTCGACACCCTGGTCAGGCTGCTCACCGACGCGCTCGCCGCCGAGGGCGTCGGCTGAGCGGCCGGACGTGCTTCCTGTCGGACGACAGGGCACACGGTGGGCCCCATCGGACTCGCACTCGTCGGACAATGACAAGTGTCCTTGCCTTGACTCGTCGCCCCGCTTACGATCGAGGAATGACAAGCGACCTTGACTCTGAGGGTGAGACGCCGAACGAGCTGCGACGCCAGCGCGCCTTTCGCGTGCGGATACGTGCGGGAGTCGGATGCTTCCTGCTCGCCAACATCGCGCTCTACGAGTGGGGCGATCTGAACGGGACCAGCCCGTGGCGTCTCGTCTGGGCGCTGCTGCCGCTGCTTCCGATCGCGTGGATCGTGGTCGTCATCACGCTCCGGGCGCGCCAGATGGATGAGTACCAGGTCAAGCTGCTGTTCCCCGGCCTGGCGGTCGGCTTCACCGTGGCGATGGTGACCGCCGTCACGATGGGCACCCTCAGCTCCGCCGGGCTCGCCGTTCCCGGCGGCGGATGGTTCGTGGGCGTCACCGGGCTGCTCGCGTGGGAGGTCACCAACCTCGTGGTCGGTGCGCCCCTAGCCTGATGGAGAACCTGATCCGTTCGGAGCGGGACCAGCGCGGATGGACCCAGGCAGCGCTCGCCGAGCGTCTGCACGTGTCGCGACAGACCATCGTCGCCCTCGAGAACGGACGGTACGACCCGTCGCTCCCCCTGGCGTTCCGCATCTCCCGTCTCTTCGACAAGCCGATCGACGGTCTCTTCTTCCCGGTAGACGATCCGTAGACGAGGCCACTCGACACTCGGCGGCGGCTCTTCATCGCTTCCAGCGGTGCGGACACCGGGACTCGGGCACGGCCTGGGCCGGACGCAGGAAGGGCCGCCATCCCCGGCGAGAGGGATGACGGCCTTCGAGGGCGGGCCCGGCCTTGCGGCCGAACCACGACGTGCGCCAGCGTACCTCGGTCCCTCGATCACCAGCTCTGCGTCGACCCGGGAGTGTTCGCCGGGACAATCGCCGACGACGTGCCCGGCACCTCGCCTCCGCAACGCCGGC
>JAKBFW010000023.1 GCA_021833345.1 Pseudomonadota bacterium
TCTCATCGGTGTGCTGATCGGTCGTCGGCTCGCGCCCGCGCCGGTCGACTCCCACCCGTGAGACGCGCGAGGATCATGCTGCGGGCCTGCCGGCCCCGGCAGTGGACCAAGAACCTCCTGGTCCTGACCGCACCGATCGTCGGCGGGGTGGCGCTGGACCCTCGGGCTCTCGTCACGATGGTGGTCGCGGTGGTCGCGTTCACTCTCGCGGCATCCGGAATCTACCTCGTCAACGACGCCATCGACGTCGAGGTCGACCGCGCGCACCCGACGAAGCGCCGGCGCCCGGTCGCCTCGGGAGCCCTGTCGATCCGCGACGCGTGGACCGGAGCAGCGATACTTCTTCCGGCCGCGCTCGTCCTGTCGGCGCTGCTCGACTGGCAGCTGCTGGTCGTCGTCGCGGTCTACGAGGCGGTACAGCTCTGGTACTGCCTCGGCATGAAGCACGAGCCGGTCATCGAGCTCGTCAGCGTCGCGTCCGGCTTCCTGCTGCGCGCGATCGCCGGAGGCGTCGCGACCCACGTCGCACTGTCCCAGTGGTTCCTCATCGCCGCAGGCTTCGGCTCTCTCTTCATGGCCGGCGGGAAGCGGTACGCGGAGATGCGCTCGAGCGAGACGACCGGCGAACCGGGACGTCCCGTGCTCGCGCGGTACACGTCGTCCTACCTCAGGTTCGTCTGGACACTGTCGGCCGGGGTACTCGTGACCACCTATTCGCTCTGGGCCTTCGCGATCCGGGATGCGACGTCGAACGAGTGGAGCGTCATCTCGATCGTGCCCTTCGTGATGGCACTGCTGCGGTACGCGGTGGACGTCGACAGCGGCGCCGCCGGCGAACCGGAGGAGGTCGTCCTCCACGACCGGGTGCTCCTGGCGCTCGGGGCCGCATGGGCCGCGTGCCTGATCGGCTCGGTGTACCTGTAGCGGTTCAGCCGGACCCGCGGGTGGCGGCAGACGCCCCTGCGCCCGGGTCGCACCACCAGGAAGATCGACGTGCGGGGGTCAGACCGGCAAGCGGCGGACCACGGCCCGAGGCAGGTGCCGCAGGCCGGACATGACCCACCGCATCGTGCTCGGCGCCCACACCCGGTCGCGCCGAGTGCGCAGGCCCTCGGCGACCACGGCCGCGACCTGGTCCGCCGTCTGAGACAGTGGCGCGGCACGGAGCCCAGCGGTCATCCTCGTCCGGACGAAGCCGGGCCGCACCACGAGCACCTCGACCCCGTCTCGCGCCACCGCGTCGCCGAGACCGGTGAAGAATGCGTCCATGCCAGCCTTGGTCGAGCCGTACACGAAGTTCGAGCGGCGTGCGAGCTCACCGGCGACCGACGAGAACGCCACGATCGTGCCGTGACCCTGCGCGCGCAACCGTGCGGCCACCAGGACGCCGCAGCCGACAGCGGCCGCGTAGTTCACCTGGACCATCTCGAGCGCGGCATCGAGGTCCTGCCACGCGAGCTCCGGCTCACCGAGGACCCCGAACGCGATCAGGACGATGTCGACGTCGCGGCCGGCGTCGAACGTCGCGCCGATCGCACGCTCGTAGGAGCTCCGGTCGGTCACATCCAGGTCGACCTCGGTCACCGTGAGCCCGAGTCCCTCCAGCGCCGATGCCGCGTCGCCACGACGTGGCCCCGGCCGTGCCGCAAGCGTCACGTCCGCGTCCGGTCGCCCGTCGGTGATCCTCTTGACGGTCGCGAGTGCGATCTCCGACGTGCCCCCCAGCACCAGGATCCGTTGCACGTTGCCGATGGCGTCCTTCACAGGTCGAGCCTCCTTGCCAGGTCTGAGGTGAACACCCCGTGCGGGTCGGCTTCGGCGCGAACCGCGCGCCACTCGTCCAGTCGCGGGTACATCTGTGCCATCGCCGAGGCCGGCAGACGGGAGTCCTTGGCCAGGTAGAAACGACCACCGGCGGCCAGGACCTCGGCGTCGAGGCGATCCAGCAGTCCGCCGAGGGTCGCCGCGCCGACCGGCAGGTCGAGCGCAAGCGTCCATCCAGGGCTCGGGAACGAGAGGTGGCCGTCGCCGGCCGCGCCGAATCGCTTGAGCACCGCGAGAAACGACGCCTGGCCCGACTCGGCCAGCATCTCCAGGCAGCGCCGGAGGGTGGGCTCCGCACCGAACGGCACCACGAACTGGTACTGGAGGAAGCCACGCGGGCCGTAGACCCGGTTCCACTCCCCGACGCCGTCGAGCGGGTGGAAGAACTGCGCGATCCCCTGCACCTCACCGCGCCGCTCACGAGGCGCCTTGCGGAACCATGCCTCGTTGAATGCCGTCACGGTGGTGCGGTTCAGCAGCCCGCTCGGGAACACGGGAGGCGCCACCGCTAGCTGGTGCGGACGGAACTCCGTCGCCCGTGAACGCATCCGTGCCGGCAGCTGGTCGCGCCGTGCGGACCACCCACGGGTGAGAACTGATCGCCCCAAGGACGACCCGCGGGCCAGACAGTCGATCCACGCGACCGAGTACGTGTACCGGTCGTCGCCCTCGGCCATCCGCGCGAGCAGATCGTCGAGATCGCCGCAGCGCTCGGTGTCGACGACGCAGAAGGCCGACTCCACGCGGGTCATCCGGAGCGTGGCACGCAGGATGAGGCCCGTGAGCCCCATGCCACCGACGGTCGCCCAGAAGAGTGGCTCGTGCGGCGTGAGGCGCCTGATGCTGCCGTCGCCAACCAGCAGGTCCATCGACGTGACGTGCTGCCCGAAGCTGCCGTCGACGTGGTGGTTCTTGCCGTGGATGTCCGCGGCGATCGCCCCGCCGACGGTCACGTAGCGAGTCCCCGGTGTCACGGGTACGAAGAGACCGAGGGGAAGCAGCAGCCGCATGAGCTGATCGAGGCTCGCGCCTGCTTCGACGTCGACCTCCGCGCCTTCGACGTCCACGCGGAGAATGCGGTCGCGAGACGTCACGTCGAGCACGACTCCCCCGGCGTTCTGAGCGGCGTCGCCGTAGCTCCGTCCGAGCCCGCGCGCGAGCACGCCGCGCTCGGGCGCCTCCGCGACCAACCGACCTACGGCATCGTCGGCGGCGACGGGAACGACCGTCGCAACAGTCGGGCTGGTGCCCCCCCAACCGGCCAACGCGCGGCGACTTCCCACATCTCCTCCTCCACCGACCGCTCCACCCCGAAGCACCACGATCCTCGCAGAAGAGTCTGAGTAAATTCTCAGGATTCAGAGCAGCGGCGGTCCCGAAGATCACCAGGACCATGTGCGATAGTGCCGAACGGTCAGGATGTGCTCGTCGCAGGCGCGACGCCCCGTCGGGTGACGGGGCGGCCTGCCCTACCCGAGGTGTGTGCGCACTGATGAGGCAACCCCCCGCGCGTTGGTCGCTCCGCCGACGCCTGCTCGGGGTCGGCGCGACGGTGCTCGTGGGTCTCACGGCGATCGCCGGTCCGGCGACGGCAGACAGCTATGACGCGCAGCGGCGCACCCTCGAAGCTCAGCTTCAGCAGGCGACCCAGGCAGCCGACCAGCTCACCGCGGCGCTTGCGACGGTCAACACCCAGCTCACGCAGGCCCAGTCCCAGCTGCAGACCACAGAGACGCGCCTCACCACGGCGCAGGCCGGTCTCCTCGCCGCCCAGGACCTCCTTGCAACCTCCCAGCGCGAGGAGGTTCTCATCACCAACCGGCTGCAGGATGCGCAGGCACAGGTGGCCACCCTCACGACGAAGATCAGCGCAGACGCAAGCCAGACGGCGAAGACGCATGCGGCCGTTGGCCAAATGGCCCGTCAGGCCTACCAGGACCGGGGGTCGACCAGCACCATCGCTCTGGTGCTCGGCGCCCAGAACGCCCAGGACGCCGCCGACCAGTTCGCGATGGTCTCGACCGGCCTTCGAGTCCAGGCTGCCGCACTCGCGCAGCTACGTCAGGTCGACGCGGAGAACAGGAACGACCAGGCCCGTCTGACCGCGGTCCAGGACCTGATCACCGCACTCAAGGCCGAGGCAGACAAGAAGCTCGCCGACGCGGCATCAGCCGAGGCGGACGCAGCGGCGAAGACGGCCGAGATCCAGACTCTCGTGGCCGACCAGACGGCGCAGCTGGCGTCGGTCAACGCGCTGCGGACGACCTACCTGGCCCAGCAGGCGCAGAACGCGGCCGAGCGTCAGGTCATCTCGAGCTCTCTCGCGGACATCATCGCCAAGCAGCTTGCCGCGCAGGCGGCAGCCGGACAGGCCACCAGCTGCAGCGCGGGCGCGCCCGTCGGCGGCGGACCCGGTGCGGCCCTGCCGAACAGCATCGGGCGGTTCTCCGGCCAGCAGGTCGTCAACGCCGCGCAGGTCATCATTGCGGCGAACGACCTCGGCATCGATCTCCGTGGTCAGTCGATCGGGATGATGACCGCGATCGGCGAGTCGAACCTCGTGAACGTCAACTACGGCGACGTCGCCGGGCCGGACAGCCGGGGACTCTTCCAGCAGCGCGCCAACGGTGCCTGGGGCTCGTACTCGGACCGGATGAACCCGCGCATCGCGGCGACCAGCTTCTTCAGGGCGCTGCTGGGGGTTCCGGGCTGGGAGACGATGGCGCCGACCTTGGCCGCGCATGCGGTGCAGCGCAACGCCAATCCGTACTACTACACGCCCTACTGGAACGAGGGCGTCCAGATCGTCGGGGTCCTCAGCGGGTACCCGAACTTGTCGTGCCAGTGAGGAGAGTCGCCGTGACCCGGGTCTCCGGCATGACCACCGCGGTGACGACCGCGAGCAGGGAGACGCCTGCGGTCGCCAGGAACGCCACCTCGAACGACGCCGCATCCACGAGAGCGCCGGCGACGAGCGGGCCGACGAACGCACCCGCGTCGGAGGCCATCTGAAACGCGGCGACCGGTGCACCACCGCGGCCGCCGATGACATCGCCGACAACTGCCGACGTGGACACTCCGAGCAATGCCGACCCGACGCCGTACAGCGCCATCGCGACGAGGAAGAGCGGCGCGGCACCAGCCACCGCCATCGTGACGGCCGCGATCAGCGCAAGAACGGCTCCCCCGCGTAGGTAGGGTCGCCGTCCCCGGACGTCGACCACACGACCGGCTGGGACGAGCGCCACCGCTTGGGCCAGCGCGGACACCACGAGCCCGGCACCCGTCCATGACGCTCCGAGCCGAAGGCCCTCGACGACGAACAGGGGGACGAGCGAGGAGCGGACGCCGACGATTCCCCATCCGACGGCGAAGTTGTTCACCAGGGCCGCCCGGTAGGCGGCGCTTCGCAGGGCCGTGCCCAACGACGTGGGAGCGCGGTCGGCGCTGCCCGCTGCCACCTCGTGCGCACGGAGGGGCGTTCGTGCCAGGAACACCGTCGCCACGGTTCCGGCGACGAGCAGCGTCACGGCGTACACGAAGAACGGTGCGCGCAACGACCATGCCGTCAACGGGCCGCCGAAGGCGGGGCCCGCTATCCCGCCGAGGAGGAACCCGGTCTGGTACGTCCCCGTCGCACGCCCGCGCTGGTCCGCTGCCACCACCCTCAGCAGGAGCGCGAAGGACGACACGGTGAACATCGCCGAGCCGAAGCCGCCGACACCTCGCAGGACAACGAGCTGCGCGTAGCTCCCGGAGAGCCCGGCAAGGAGGCTCGAGATACCGACGATCCCGATGCCGACCGCGAGCACCACGCGCTCCCCCAGCCGGTTGACCATCCGGCCGGCCACCGGCGCCGAGACGAAGCGCACGAGCGCGAACACCGAGATGACCGCGCTCGCAGCAAAGTTCGTCACACCGAAGTCCTTGGCGAACAACGGGATCGCCGGCGCCACGATGCCGAAGCCGAGGGCGACCGAGAAGGCCACGGCTGTGAGGACCGCGACCTCGGGCGGGAGGCTTCGGAAGGGGCTGCGGAGGTGGCGCATACGGTCGCTCATCCTTCCAGATCACCGGGGATGCGGGGGCACTCGCTCACCTCGGGCCTGGACACGCGCTCGACCGTCTCGACCTGCTTGCTGATCTCCTTGGGGTACGCCGTGGTGCTCTTCCTGACCGTTCTCAGCGGTGTCGCGTGGACCGTCGTCTGCGCCGATGCCATCAGGATCGGTCTCCGCGAACGGACGCACGCGGTCCCGGCGGCTGACGCCGTGATCGTCGCCACCTACACCGCTTCGGGCGGCGCGAGCTTCCCACGTTCGTCACGCGCGGGATGTTCCTCGCATGGGGAGCCGGGGTCTTCCGATGGCCTTCGTGGTGCAGGTGCTGTTCGTCGGTGAGTTCGGCTGGGACCACGGCTCCGGTTCCGCCGCGTTTCTCCAGAACCTGCTCATGTCGGGGCTGTTCACCGCCATGGTCGTGGGGCGACGCGGGACCCGCGGCCAGACCCGGGTCATCGCGGTCGGCAAGTGGATCGGCACGCTCGCGCCGACGATCGCGTTCGGCGTCCGCAGCTCTCGCCCGTCCTGGCGTTCTCAGTCTCGCTCGGCCGGAGACATGACGTCGGCCCCCGCGGTGGGAGCGGGGGCCGACGCCATGGACGCCTGGTCGGGTACGCGCCTCAGAACCCGTGCGCCACCCTGCTGCGCTGCTCCTGCGTCTTGAAGAGTCGGAACCGTGGCAGGAACTTGTCCCAGTCGATCAGGTGGGAGTCGATCTCCGGGCCATCGATGCAGGCGTGCTTGCGCACGAGCTTGCCGTCGATGATCACGGGAACCATGCAGGCCCCGCACATCCCGGTGGCGTCGACCATGATCGAGTTCAGGCTCGCGACGCACGGCACGCCGTACGGCTTCGTCAGGTCGCTCACCGCACGCATCATCAGCGGGGGGCCGATCGTCACGACCTCGGCGACCGTCCTGCCCTCACCGCGCGTGTTCGCCTCGAGCAGCTCTTCCAGCGGACCGGTGACGAACCCCGGGACGCCGAACGAACCGTCGTTCGTGGTGTAGATGATCTCGAGCTGGCTGCCGTACTGCGCCTTGATCCGACCGACCCTCTCGTCCTCACCCGTCCAGAACATCAGGTCGCCGCTGCGGAAGCCTGCGATCAAGGTCACGTGGTTCCCGGTCTCGAGGTGCTTGCGCATGATCGGGAACACCGGTGGCAGCCCGAGGCCACCCGCGGTGAACACCACCGTCGAGCCTTCCGGATACCGGTGCACGTCGCTTGGGCGACCGAGCGGACCGGCAATTCCCGTGAACGAGTCCCCGACCGCCATCTGGTTGATCTCGAAGCTGCTCGTCCCCATCCCCTGGACCACGAGGCAGATCGTGCCAGCCTCGGTGTCCCAGTCAGCCAGCGTCAGCGGGATGAGCTCACCATCCGGACGTGGGAGCACGCGCACGAACTGACCCGCCTGAGCCGCCTGGGCGATGACCGGAGAGTGCACCGTGAACTCGTGGATGCCCTCGCTGAGCTCGGCGGTCGCGACCACCCGCTGGGCCGTGGACGCCGTGTCCGTGTAGGCCTTGGCGCTCGCGACCATCGTCGCGATCGTCGCCGGGTCGACATCGATGTTGCCGACGATCTCCCGCGCAGCGGCCTGGCCGTCGCCGGCCGCCCGGATCGCCGTCGACCCTCCACGGGCCGCGTCGCCGCCGGTGAACACCCCGGCCAGCGTCGTCTCTTGCGAACCCTGCTCGTTGAGCTCGATCGTGCCCCACTTCGAGGTGTGCAGGCGTGGCTCGGAGTCCTTGATGATCGGGTTGGCGTCGTTGCCGAGCGCCATGATCACCAGGTCCGCCGTCATGGTCTCGGACTTCCCCGTTGCCGCCGGACGTCGCCGGCCCGACTCGTCGGGCTCGCCGAGCTCCATGATGTCCAAGGTGGTGGCCGTGACGAACCCGGTCTCGAGGTCGCCGAGGAACTCCGACGGCCCGCGCAGCACCTTGAGGTGGATCCCCTCCTCGAGCGCGTGGTGCAGCTCTTCGACCCGCGCGGGCATCTCGGCCTGGGTGCGCCGATAGACGATCGTCACGTCGCCGCCGAGACGCCGAGCGGTCCGGGCCGCGTCCATCGCGGTGTTGCCGCCACCGATGACGATGACCTGCTTGCCCTCGGTGTCGGGCAACGGTGTCTCGTAGTCGGCACGCAGGCCCTGCATGAGGTTGACCCGGGTGAGGAACTCGTTGGCCGACATCACGTTGAGCAGGTGCTCCCCCGGCACGTTCATGAACCGAGGCAGCCCGGCGCCGGACCCGACGAAGATCCGCCAGAAACCGGCATCGCGCAGGTCCTGGAGCGACGCCGTCTTGCCGACCACGAAGTTCGAGACGAACCGGCCACCCAGGAGCGTGATCTTGTTGACCACGTCGTCGATGAGGTCGTTGGGGAGACGGAACTCCGGGATCCCGTAGCGGAGTACGCCGCCGAGGGCGTGGAACGCCTCGAACACGGTCACCGGGAAGCCCTCGGCAGCGAGCAGGTAGGCGTTGATCAGACCAGACGGCCCCGATCCGACGATCGCGACCGGTGGCCGCTCCGCGCGGTCCCACGGGTCGGGGATCTCGGCGAACCGCGCCGTGATCGAGTCGGGGTTGACGAGCTTCTCACGCTGCGGAAGGAACCACTCGACCTGGCCGATCTGGATCGGGTTGTCCTTGTGGAGGCAGACCCCCTGGCACTGCAGCTCCTGCGGGCACACGCGTCCGGTGACGTCAGGCAGCGGGTTGCTTCCCTCGATCAGCTCCAGCGCGTCCTGGAACCGACCGTTCCCGATCAGCTCGAGGATCTGCGGGATGTGGATCTTGACCGGGCAGCCGCCCTTGGGCTCGCGGTGATTCGCCAGGAAGATCCCGAGCTCGCACGGCTTCTCGGCGCACTGCTTGTCACGCAACGCCTCGAGCCAGACGAACAGGTCGACGTCCTCGCGGCTGTAGCCGAGCGACATGTAGCCCAGGTACCCCTGGTTGACCAGGCCGAAGTCCTTCGAACGCGACTCGGCGTCGCGCACGTAAGGCGGGATGCTGGTGCTCGCAGGCCAGCCGTCCGACAGACCGTCGAACATCGGGTAGCGGTCCGAGAGATGCGTGTCGATCGCCCGAATGAACAGCCGCTTCTTTCCGAGCGGAAGGTTCCACAGGAATCGCATGAGCACGGTGCTCGCGTCGTCGCCGCGCCGCAGCATCGACCACAGCGCATCGGTGAAGTCCGCCCCGAGCTCGGGTTGGGTGAACTCCCACGCCACCGCTGACATGCCGTCGGAGATGAACATCTCACGGAACGACTGCGGCTCGGCGAGGAGCCGACGCCGCAGGAGCTCCATCTGACGGTTGTACTCGGCGACACCGGCCGACTGCTCGAGCTCCGCGACCTCGGCGCTGCTGGACTGCAACGCGGTAGAGGCGTCGAGGTAGCGCAGAAGGTCGTCCCGGCCGGAGACGGTCGCCGGCGTCGACCCGACGGGGGGCAGGATGCTCGTCACTGGATGATCTCCGCGTCGCAGGTGGCCTTGACCCGAGAGATCCGGGCCGACAGCTCGGGGGTGATCTCGATCTTCTCCAGCGCCCCCGGGATCATCTGAGCCACGACCGTAGCCTTCCCGTCGATGATCGTGGTGGTCTTCTCGAAGAGCTGCGGAAGCTCCTGGTAGCACGTGCCGCAGTCGGTGCACTTGCTCTGGTCGGCCGGGTCGAGCCAGACCGCACGGTCGGCCACGGCAACCGCGGAGGCGTGCGGTGCTGCGGCGGCGGTCGCGCCGTTCGACGCCGCCGATCCGACCGGGACCCGGGCGCCGAGCCCCGCCGGCGCTCGGCTCGACGTCGCCAATTCGGACATCGCCCTCGCGATGTCGTCCAGCGAGCTCTCCTTCGCCGTCATCGCTGCGTCGTACTTGGCTCGCAGCTCCGCGATGTCGTTGCTGTGCAGTGCCGCCAGCTTCGCCTCGTGGCTGCCTGACAGGTACTGCAGGATCTCCCAGTTCCGCAACCGGTCCTCGACCAGAGCGACCACCTGGTGCGAGCAGGCCACCTTGATCAGGTGCCGGTCGTCATCGGTGGCGTACACGAACGGAATCCTCTCCGTCCGTGCCGCGACGTCGAGCGAGACGTACTCGTCGATCGGCAGCGCGTTCTCCTCCTGCACAGGCGTCAGGCGCCGGAACTGCTTCTTGAACCGGGTCTCGCCGAGCGCGAACTCCGCGGGCGTGAGCGGAGTGGTCATCAGCTGCACCTGACCGGACTCGTCCAGGTACTCCAGCGTGCTGGTCGTCCACCTCTTGTCCGGGTCGGGGTTGCCGTCCAGCGAGAACCAGTCGTGCAACGTCGTCCCGCGTCTCGGGTCGTGCACGAACAGCGGGCTCATGCGGGACTCGACGGAGAGCCGCGACCGCGCGGCCGAGGCCGCCTCGGCGATGCCGTTCTCCGAGCCGCACGGCGTGTACACATCCATCAACGCGGGTGCACCGTCATAGCTGAGGTACTCCATGCAGCACTTGAGGAAGTGCCCATGCATCGCGGTGCTCGTCTGCGCCACGTACACGTTCGGGTGGAACGAGGCCAGCAGACCGAGCTCCTTGCGGAACTCGTGCTTGCCGTCGTGCGCACCACCGAACCGTGCCAGGTCGGAATCCTGACCGGTGAAGCTCGCGGTCGACGCCTGACCGCCGGTGTTCGAATAGGCGCCGGAGTTGAGCACCATCACCTTGATCGGTGTCTCGCTCGCCAGCACCCGGCTCATCGCACCGAACCCGATGTCGTAGCTCGCACCGTCACCGCCGATCGTGAGGATCGTCGGCATGAGGGCCAGCTCGTCGTGCGTCATCCGCTCCCACGTGAGGCGCTGCATCGCCTTGTCGTGGCGTGCGGGGTCGTACGCGTCGTCCAGCTCGAGACGCGCCGTCCGCATGTTCCGCACCTCCCCGACGAGCTCGGCCGCGACCCCTTCGAAGATGCCCTTCGCCAGCGGCTGAGCATCCTGGAACAGGCTGTTGACCCACGGGTCGACGTAGTTGTTGAACGGCATCGTCGACGCGTAGACGCTCGAACACCCGGTGGAGTTCGCCACGATCATGGGCGCGGGGCCGTCGCCCGTGGGGCCGCTCTCCACCAGGTACAGCCGGCGTTCGAGAGCCTCGAGGACGGACCGGACCCGCGCCTGCCGCTCAGGATCGGCGGTCAGGGTGATCACCTTCTCCTGCAGCTGCCCGACGAGGTCCTCCAGCTCGTGCAGGTGGGTGACCCTCTTCTCCTCGCCGAGGGCGTGGCCCATGGACATCACGAGCCGGATCGCAGTGACCTCGCCGCAGCCACGGCACGCGCCGTGCCCGCCGGTCGTGGCGTAGTAGTTGTCGTGATCCAGAAGAAGGCGCTTGAGGTCGCCCTCGGGAGAGGTCGATCCCTCGTAGAACCGCTTCGGGGTGTTCGGCAGCTGTGACAGGAGCTCGAACCGCTCCTGCAACGTCTCGAGAACGGTGTCGTCCTGGTCGATCGGGGTGAGCGCGCCGGGCCCGCAGACCTCTGTGCACTCCAGGCAGCCCGTGCACTTCCACGGGTCGATCGTCGCGGTGAACAGCCCGCCGCTGCCCGGTACGGCCTTCTCCATCGCGTCGAAGTAGGGCCGGGTGCGGGCGACCGGGAAGGCCGCAAGAGCCTCGACGAGTGCGCCCAGGCTGCGGGCGAAGACGGGGCTCGACACCGACAGCCCGGCACCGACCTGCGCCACGAGATCGTGGAACGCCACGTCTGACTTCTCGGCGCGGTAGCGCTCGCGGACGCCCTCGGACAGCGGGTAGACCTGCGCACGCAGCCCGGCACGCTGCGCCTCCGGCAGGTCGAGCCGGTCGATCGTCGTGAGAAGCAATGCGTGCAGCTCGTGCACCGTGTTCGGGATCGCGGCGTCCGGGCAGACGAGAGCGCACTCGAGACACCCGGTGCAGAGGTCCGCGTTGAAGCTCGGCACGGTGCGACGGAAGAGCCCCTTGTCCTTGCTCCCCGCAGAGCCCGGCGGCATGAACAGGCCGATTCCCGGCATGACAGGCGCCTCGCCGATCGTGCCGTCGCGGAACGGGCGGGCGACGATGTCCTCGTAGTAGGCCGGGTCGAAGAGCCCGCTCGCGCTTCCGGCGCTCGCACTGACGCACATGTCCCCGGACACCGACACCGGAAGCGTCCTGCGCAGCTGCACGGACGACGCGTCGATCGCGACGAGCTCGGGATCGTCGTAGTCGACCTTGGTGACCGCCTCGATGCCCTCACGGATGACCGCCATGTTGCCCTCGACGACGGCCTCGCCCTTGCTCCCGAACTTCTTGACGATCTGGGTGCGGACCTTCTCGAGGATCACGTCCTGGTCGGCGCCCTTGGACACCCGGTCGACGTGGCCGGCCACGACGCCGATGAACGCGATGCCCATCATCCGGGTCTCGAGCTCAGGCTTCGGGGCGTGCTTCTTCGCGACGCTGAAGGCATCGACGACGAGGAAGCGGATGCCGCGCTCGCGGATGCCGGTACGCGCATACTTCGGAAGCTGACGCCACACCTCTGCCGAGGACAGGTCCGACTGAAGGATCAGCGTGCCTCCCGCGACCAGGCCTTTGAGCGGGTTGGTGTGCACGAACGCCTTGTGGTCGGGGCAGAGAACGACCTCGACGTCCTCGAGCTCGGCGTTGGTGATGAGCACCGGCTCGGGGCTGAGCGTGATGTAGTAGTTCGTCGGCGCGCCACTCTTCTCAGAGCCGTACTTCGGTGCGGACTTGGAGTGCATACCGAGGACACCCGCGAGGATGTCCGTGAGCAGCTTGCCGGTGGCGATGGTGCCGTAGCCACCGACCGAGTGGAAGCGGATCCGCATCGCGCTGTCGGGGAGCAGCTGGGGGTTCGGCTTCGTCTCGAGTGCCATGTGCTCGGTGTCGGGGTACGCGGCGCGCAGTCGGTCCTCGATCTCGGCCATCTGCGGCGTCGGGTGCTTGCTGAAGAACTGCGACCCCAGGTAGATCAGCGGCGCGCTCTTGCCGTCGATCATGTGCTCGAACGCGGCGATCAGGTCACGCGGCTGCACGTCGTGGCCGCCGAGGCCGAAGATCGCGGTGGTGAGCAGCGGCATCGCGCTCAGCGCCGGAACGGCGTGCGCGGCACCGTCAGCATTGGCGCGCGCCTTGAAGAGTGCGGTCGTCACGAAGGTCGTGAGGGAGGTCTGGTCGGAACGCTCCAGCACGGTCACGGCCTTCTTGCCCGCCAGGGCCGCGACGAGCTCGGCCTCCGGGAACGGCTGGAGAAGCTTCACCGACACCACGCCGACCTTGTGCCCCTGCGCCCGCAGGTACGGCACCACCGCGCGGACGTCGTCCGTGATCGAGCCGAGGCCGACCATGACGTAGTCCGCGTCCTCGATGTCATAGGTGTGCAGCGGGCTGTACTCGCGTCCCGTGAGCTCGCTGTACTCCGCCATGGCCTGACGGGCAAGCCGCGGCACCTCACTGGCGAAGTGGGTCCGGTGGTCGACCGCACCGGCCTGGAAGTCGGGCTGGTTCTGGACCGGCCCGGTCAGACCGGGGTTGTGGACGTCCACCAGCGCCGGGACCATCTGGCGGGTGCCCTTCGCGGGGGCGTTCACCCACTGCCGGCGCCACGGTGCGCGCAGCTCGGCCGGGAGCCACGGGAGGGTCTCGCCGACGAGTGCGGCGGTCTCGTCCGCCTCGATCGCGTCGGCGTTCGTGCGGAGGTAGGCGGTCACGGCCTCACGGCCGGCGTCGACGATGTCGTCCTTGTGGCGGTCGAGGTAGGCGGTGAGCTGGGCGACCCGACCCTTGGCGCCGAACAGCACCTCCTGGGCAACCGTGGGAGCCGGGATCCGACCTGCGGGATCGCCGAGGTAGGCGCGCAGCAGATCCGCCTCGGGAAGCAACATCTCGCTGAGCATGTGGCTCGTCGAGAACCCGTCCATCGCGTTGGTGACCGGGATCAGCGACAACGCGGACGTGCGGTAGGAGATCGCCGCGAGGTCGGCCGCCTCCTGCGGGTTGGACCCGAAGAAGACGGTGTAGCCGGACGGCAGCAGCGCGTAGACGTCGTCGTGCCCCGCCATCACGTTGAGCGAGTGCTTGGACACCACGCGCGCAGCGACCTGGAGGACGAACCCACCGATCTTCTTGCCGACGGTCACGAAGTGCGACTCGAGCGCGTAGAGGATGCCCTGGCTCGACGAGGCGTTCGAGACGAACTGTCCTCCGGTCAGAGCTGCGCCGAGCGCGCCGCTCTGGGCAGAGTGCTCACCCTCGGCCTCGAAGAAGAACGGGTGCTTGCCCCAGACGTTGACGCTGCCCTCGGCCCGCGCGGCCTCGAAGAGCTCCGAGATCTCCGTGGAGGGTGTGATCGGGTAACCGATCACGCCCCCGCACACGTGTCGCATGACATGAGCCACAGCGCCATTGCCGTTGATGACGGCGGGAACGCCGGGGAACCGCGGTTGCTGAGAGGTCATCGTGCCTGTCCCGAGGTGTGAGCGGATACCGGTCGACGGCAGAGGGTCAGCGGTGACCCGTCGCGGCGGCGGTGGCCGTCGTGGCGGTGGAGGTGCTTCAACGCGAACCCCAGGCCTTGTCCCGCCAGGCTAGGTCCGTATTTGGCACGGCATCTGGGACCTATCGGCCCCCCTCGTCCTGACCTCGGGGCGCGTCTGGCGGAACGGGTGCAGCGGCGATCCTTCGCCCTCGCCGCGAACCGGCACCTCTAGGCTCAAGATCCCCCGCGAGACGATCGGACGGAGACGTGTGACTGCCGCGCCAGCTGGACCGGTGCCGACGACCGGCGCCCCGTTCCGTCACCGCACGCTGTGCCGCTCGGCCCGCCCCTGGGTGGCGCCGGCTTCGCTTGCGCTCGCGCAGTTCGTCGTCATGGCGACGTACTCGCTGACGCGCTACAGCCAGTTCCTCACCGCCGGGCACGATCTCGGGATCTTCGACCAGGTCGTGCGCGCCTACTCACGCTTTCGCGCCCCGATCGCGCTGCTCAAGGGCGATGGGTTCAACATCCTGGGCGACCACTTCCACCCGATCGTCGCGGTGCTGGCGCCGCTGTACTGGATCTGGGACGACCCGCGCATGCTGCTCCTCGCGCAGTCGGCCCTGCTGGCGGTCTCGACGGTCATCGTCTGGCGGTTCGCACGTCGGAAGCTGGCGCCGGGATGGGCCGCGATCCTGACCGTGGGCTACGCCCTGGGCTGGCCGCTCCAGGGAATGGTCAACTTCGACTTCCATGAGGTCGCCTTCGCCATCCCCCTGCTCGCCTGGGCGTTCGACGCCCTGGATCGCCGGTCGGACGGAGAGCTCGTCGCCGCGTCCGCGCTGCTGCTGCTCGTCCGCGAGGACATGGGTGCGCTCGTCGCCGTGCTGGGGGTCCTCCGCGCGCTTCGTCGGCCACGACGGGCCGGTCTGGTTCTCGCAGCCGGGAGCGTCGTCTGGCTCGTCCTCGTCACGGGCATGGTGATCCCCCACTTCTCCCGTACGGGGCACTACGCGTACTGGGACCTCCCCGGGCTCGGCCCCGACGCCGGAGCCGCGGTCCGCACCGCGATCACCGATCCGGGAACGGTGCTGCGGCTCCTCGTGACCCCGGACCAGAAGTGGCACACGATGCTCTTCCTGATCGTGCCGCTCCTCTTCCTGCCGCTCGTCTCCGCGCGAAGTCTCGTCGCGGCCCCCTTGCTGGCCGAGCGCTTCCTCTCGGCACGCCCCGCGCTCTGGAGCACGGGCTTCCACTACAACGCCCCGGTCTGGATCGTCCTGTTCGTCGCGACGATCGACGTGATCGGCCGTGCGCACGGCTGGCGCCGACGCGTGCTGGGATCGGCTCTTGCGGCGACCCTCGTGGTCGTGCCGGTCGCTGGGCTCGTCGTGGAGCCGACCGAGGTGCAGCCCATCCTGCCCTTGGCGCGCCTCGTCGATGGCAGCGCGTTCCAGACCACCGCGCACATCCGGGACCAGGCGGCGATCGTCGCGCGCGTACCTGCGGGGGTCTGCGTCGTCGCCGACGACCGGCTGGCGTCGCACCTCACACCGAAGGACGTCGTCGCGACGTTCGGGTTGACGAACCGTCCGCAGGACTTCTACGCGATCGACCTCTCTCAACCGGTGCTGTCGGTCGAGCCGAACCAGAAGACGACCGCCGACGCGATGCGCATCGCTGAGAGTGAGGGCTTTCTGGAGGTCGCGCGTGCCGGGACCGTCGTGCTGCTGCAGTCGCCGTCCTACGCAGGTCCGACGCCGGCGTGCCATCCGTGACACCGACCGGACCAGCATGCTCGGCTGGTCGCCACACGGTGCGGTGTTAGCGTGAGGGTCCCCTGCTGGAGGTCTGATGCGCTCGTCCCACCTGCGCGGTCGATACCTCCACATCGTGGCGTTCTTCGCCGGCGTCATCGCGCGGTTCGTGCTGTGGGACATCGTCTTGCGCCATCTCGGGCTCCGACGTTGGGTTCGACGCACCCGGAACGAGCGCTTCCGGCGGGAGGCGGCACGCTTCCGGGTGCTCGCGATCCGCATGGGCGGCGTCATGATCAAGATCGGACAGTTCCTGTCGTCGCGGCTCGATGTGCTTCCGCGCGAGGTGACCGACGAGCTCGCCAACCTGCAGGACGAGGTCCCGGCGGAAGACTTTCACGCGATCAGGTCGCTCGCCGAGGCAGAGCTCGGCGGCACGCTGGAGGACCTGTTCGATCAGGTCGATCCCGTACCCATGGCCGCGGCGTCGCTGGGTCAGGTGCATCGGGCGACGCTACCTCGGGCTCACGACAGCGGGCTCCGAAACGTCGTCCTCAAGGTTCAGCGCCCGGGCATCGCCGCGATCGTCACCACGGACCTGGCCGCGCTCAGCAGGGTGGGCACGTGGCTGATGCGCTACCGCCCGATCCGGGCGCACGCGGACGTCCCCGCTCTTCTGCGTGAGTTCTCCGCGGTCCTGCACGAGGAGATCGACTACGAGCACGAGGCCGACAACGCCGAGATCTTCCGCGCCAACTTCCTCGAGGATCCGGGCATCCAGGTCCCGCGCGTCGTGCGGGCACTGAGCACTCGCCGCGTCCTCACCCTGGAGGACGTCGCCTCGATCAAGATCACCGACTACGCGGCCGTCACCGCGGCCGGCATCGACCGGGCCGACGTCGCCGAGCGGCTCGTGACCGCCTACCTCAAGCAGATCTTCGAGGACGGCTTCGTCCACGCGGATCCACATCCTGGCAACCTCTTCGTCACCCCCGTGGCCGGCCATGGGGGTGAGCCGTCGACGTGGCGCCTGACCTTCGTCGATTTCGGCATGGTGGCGCGCATCCCCGACTCCGTCCGCGGGAGCCTGCGCGAGCTCGTGATCGCCGTGGGCACCCGAGACGCCGCCCGGGTCGTGAAGGCCTACCAGCTGCTCGACATGCTTCTGCCCGGCGCGGACCTGGCAGAGATCGAGAGGGCCGAGGCGCAGGTCTTCGACAAGTACTGGGGCCTCTCGATGAGCGAGCTCCGGAACATCGATCCGCAGGAGGTGCGCGAGTTTGCCCACCAGTACCGCGACCTGCTGCTCGACATGCCGTTCCAGGTTCCGCAGAATCTCATCTATGTCGTGCGCACCGTCGCCATCCTGTCCGGGATGTGCACAGGACTCGACCCTGACGTCAACCTCTGGGAGCAGGTGGCGCCGTATGCGCGGCGCCTCGTCGAGGACGAGGCCTCGGCGGGCGCCGGCCCGTGGCTCGACAAGGTCGGAGACGCCCTGCTCGCGGTGCTCGCGCTGCCGACCCAGACGAGCCGCGTCCTCGCCCGGATCGAGGGAACCGGGCTCCCGGTGCGCGACGAGCAGGCGAGTCGTGCGCTGCGGTCGCTGGGCCGGTCGGTCGACCGACTCAGCACGGCGGTCGTCGCGACCGGCCTCCTGGTTGCGGGTTCCGTGCTCGTGGGGTCCGGTCATGAGGGCACAGGCGGCGGACTGCTCGGCCTGTCGGGAATCGTCCTGGTGTGGTTGACGATCGGCGGCCAGCGACGCTGACACGCGTGTCGCGGCGGTCCGCCCGCTCCACTACGCCCTGGGGTTCTTCTCATCCATGCGTTGGATCGCGGTGTCGAGGACCCCGCGCCACGCGAGGAGCATCTCGCGTCGTGCGCGGTCGCGATGATCGAAGAACGCCTCCGGCAGGAACGTCCCCACGCCCTTGCGCATCTCGGCCCGCGCCGCATGGAGGTGCTGGCGGACCTCATCCGGAACATGTGCCCGGAACGCGTCGTGACTGGCTCGGCTCTCGGTCATGAGCGGCTCCTTGTTCAGGATCCCAGGATAGCAACAGGGGTGCGCGATGCGGCCACCGCCTCGTCACCCGCGGGCTCACGCACCAGCTGGTCCGGCTCTCCGGTGTACGTCGTGCCGAACCTGGCGACGCCTGCGTCCAGGTGGCCGACCTGGTCGGCACTGACGACGCCCCTCCCGAAGGGGGCGCGATCGAGGTCGCTGGCCTTCGGGAAGATGCGGCCGCCGACGGACGCGCGCGGTGCGCGCGGACGACCCGCAGACCTCCCGGCGTCCCTGAACCGTGGGATCTGCTCGGCCTGAAGCCGGTGGATCAGAAGCCCCGTGTCCTCGGTCAGCAGCGTCGAGCTCGTCACGTTGATGCCACGCGTCGCGGCCCGTTCCGCGGTCTGACGGGATCCGGTCCCCACCAGATCCGCGCGGGGAGTCCCGGACCGTGTGCTCACGAGCCATGGCCGCAGGGTCTTCTCCCTCCGCGGGCTCGTGGCCGACGTAGCGGAACCCGTCGACGACCTGCTCCGGCGCCCCGGACCGATGCCCTGCCGGAGCCGGCCACCCGAGACGAGATCTGCGACTCCGGCATCCTCGGCCAGGTGGAGCGGATTCTCGTCGCGCACGTCGATCACAGCCGTGCCGATCTCGATCCGGCTGGTCCGGGCACCGATGGCGGCGAGCAGCGGGAACGGAGCCGACAGCTGGTTCGCGAAGTGGTGCACCCGGAAGCACGCCGGGCCTGGTGCGGGCTACCAGCCCAGCTCGCCGTCGTCCTCCTGGAAGGTCCCGGTCGGGCCGTCGGGGCCGATCATGGCGAACCGTGCGACGATCCGGGCGCTGTCGGCGGCGGGCCGGCCCGGGTGAGTGCCCGGCTCCCCGCCACCGAGCTCGGTGGCCGTGATGCCGGGTTCGACCGCGTTGAACCTGATGTCCGGGTGCGCGTGCGCGTACTGGACCGTGAGCATCGAGACCGCAGCCTTGCTCGAACCGTAGACGATCGAGACGAAATGGGACGCCGGGCGTGCGGGTTCGTGGGTGGCCCAGAAGGAGCCGAGCGCGCTCGACACGTTCACGACGACCGGGTTGTCGGACTTCTGCAGCAGCGGGAGCGCCGCCTCGGTCACACGGACGATGCCGACGGCGTTCGTGTCGAAGACCTCCAGGGCGCTGGGGCCGTCGAGCGCCTCGCTCATGCCGGCGCCGCTCGCGCGCTTGGCGATGCCGGCGTTGTTGACCAGGACGTCGAGGCCGGTGCCAGAGTCGGCGATCGTCGCGAGGGCGGCGGCCACGGAGGCGTCGTCGGTGACGTCGAGCTGGACGAACCGGGCTCCGAGCTCCTGGGCGGTGGCGCGACCGCGCGCGTCGTCCCGGGCGCCGATCCATACGGTGTGGTGCGCGTCGAGGAGGAGGCGTGCGGTTTCCTTGCCGAGGCCCTTGTTCGCCCCGGTGATCAGTGTCGTGGTCATGAGTCCATCCTGGTCCGCCCACGCACGCACAGGCAGTCGTCTGCTGGTCGTAGGACTCCCGGGGCCAGGACAGCGCGCGCTCACAGGGCTCAAACTTGCACGGTGGAGAACGGGGCGTTCGGCAGGACAGTGCGACGCGCGCGCGAGCGCATCGCGCCGCAGGTCGTCGGCCTGCCTCTCGGCGGTCGCCGTCGCGCGCCCGGCCTTCGCCGTGAGGAGCTCGCCGGGCTCGCGGGCATCTCGGTCGACTACCTGACGCGACTCGAGCAGGGACGCGCCACCTCACCGTCGGCGCAGGTCGTCGAGGCGCTCGCCCGGGGCCTGCGGCTCCCCGACGCCGAACGCGATCTGCTGTTCCGTCTCGCGGGCCTGGCGGCCCCTGCCACGGGCCTCGTTCCCACGCGGATCACGCCCAGCGTGCAGCGCCTCCTGGACCGCCTGGCGGGCGTCCCGCTGGTGGTCTACGACGCGGCATGGAACCTCGTCACCGCGAACGCGCCGTACGACGCTCTGATGGGCGAGACCTCAGCCCTGCGGGGAAACGAACGCAACGGCGTGTGGCGCAACGTCCTCGGCACCGGGTCGCGCACCCGACAGACGACCGACGAGCACGAGCAGCAGGTCACCCGCCTGGTCGCCGACCTGCGGATGACAGCAGCGCACTACCCGAACGACACCAGCCTGCGCCGGCTCGTCGCGGAGCTGCACGCCGCGAGCCCACGGTTCGTCGAGCTCTGGGAGACCGCGACCGACCCGGCGCCGGCCGAGAGGTCACGGCACAAGGTCGTCGAGCATCCTGCGGTCGGCCCGATCAGCCTCGACTGCGACACCCTCGTCGTGGCCGAGGACAACCTCCGGATCATGGCCTACACGGCCCAGCCCGGAACCCCGGACGCCGACCGGCTCGAGCTCGCCATCGTCCTGGGCACCCAGTCGCTCATCGACTAGCTCGGCCCTCCCGTGCCGGAGGGAATGCCTGGGACCGACCGCGCCTCGACGTCCCTGCCACGACGGCCATGCCACGACCCCGTCGCGACGAGCACGACGATCGCCGCTGCGAACGTCAGGCTCATGAGGCCGTCGCCCAGGTTCAGTCCGCCGACGGAGGCTGGCTTGCCGGTCCAGTCCGCGACCGAGGCCCCCAGGGGTCGGGTCAGGACGTAGGCGACCCAGAAGCTCGCGATCGGGCCCCAGTGCCACCAGCGGTGGCCGGCGGCCGGCACGCAGATCGCGAGCGCGAAGACGGCGACCGAACCGGCGTAGCCCGCGTGCCAGGTGATCGCGGACAGGTCGCCCACGGCGGTCCCGGTCGCGAACGTCGCAGCGACGGCCGCCCAGTAGAACAGCTCGCGACGCCGCGTCGTGACCGCATGGACCGAGAGCGTGCCCTCCACACGCCACCAGGTCCAGAACACCGCGGCGAGGATCAGCGCGTAGCCGATGCTCGTGTCGACGTACGGCACCGCGAGCACGACGTGGACCACGTCGGCAGCCATGGTCCCGAAGATGCCGACCATGACCACCGCGAACCAGTACGTCCACGGGTGGTACCGGCCGCGGCCGAGCTGGAGCCCCAGTGCGATCACGAACACGATGAACGTTCCCAGGACCGCAACCACCGGGTTGACCGCGAACACGAGGTAGTCGGACGTCGACTCACCCAACGCCGTCGAGAGCCCCTTGATCACCCAGAAGGTCGCGGTGACCTCCGCGACACGCACCGCGGTGGACGACCGAGACGGCACCAGGCGCAGGGTCGAGAGCACCCGCGCATCGTGAGGCGTCCACCTGGAGGAACCCTGTGAGGACCTCGGATCATGTCGCGCGCATCGCGTACCGCGCGTCCTCGCGCCCGCTGCCACGGCGCCGGCACAGGACCGGCGTCACCGAGCGCGCGTGCGCCGCGCCGGGGCCCGCTCGGGCCTGGCGACGCCCTGCAACCTCCCGGCGCAGGTGCCGCTCCACGTGACCGGGTCATCCACGCGGATCCGCAGGAGCACGCCCAGGCGATCGGCGGAGTACTCGTCATAGTGGTCGAGCTCCTGCCCGAACAGGGGACGAAACTCGAGGTCGGCGCCGCGCCGTGCGGTGAGGGCACCGCGCAGTCCTCCCGGTGGTGCCCACCCGCCACTCATCTGCCGCGTGCTGGGCGCTCACCGGGCTCTCACCGCGCCGGCGCGACCTCGGTCGCGAGGAAGTCGCGCACGTCCGCGATCTCCGCCGCGCTGATGCCGTGGGCGAGGCCGGGGTACACCCGCTCGACGAGAGCGGCGTGCTGTGGGAGGAAGGCCCGGGTGCGTTCGATCGCCGGCCCGGTGATGACGCGATCCTCGGCGCCGCGACCCCAGAACAGGGCTGGTCGGGTCCGGACGAGCACGGCGTCGCCCTGCTGGGGGGTCCCTTGGACGAACCCGCCGAGCACGACGGGCGCCGCGACGCGGGAGGGTCGGGTCCGCCACAGCTGGCTGGCCATGAGACCGCCCTGGGAGAAGCCGATCGGAACCACCGGGACGGCCGGGTCCACCTGGGCGTCGACCCACTCCCAGATCGCCTCGGTGGCGTCGGCGACAGGCTCCGGGTCAGGATTCCCGGGCGTGGCGATCGTGAACCACGCCGCGCCGCCGTTCCCGAGCTCGACGGGAGCGCGGAGCGATGCCCAGGGCAGCCCGAGGTCGAGCGCCGACGCGAGCCCGACGAGGTCGCGCTCGTTCGAGCCGAAGCCGTGCAGGAGGAGCACGACCGCGGGGACGGTCGCCGCGTCCGGCTCCCACCCCGGAGAGCGGACATCGCGCAGCAGGCTGCTCATCTGGCCATCAGCTCCTCGGTGGAAAGGTCGGGCACGGACACCGTGACGTGGGTCCCCCACGGGTCGTCGACGCTCACCGAGCGTCCGTCTGCGCCGAAGGGGATCGCGCGGGTGCGAAGTCGGGACGCGAGGGCGTCGAGATCCGCGGCGCTCGGCACGGTCACGGACACGTCACCGAGACCGAGGCTCGCGGCCCGGGGGCCGGACCCGGCACTGTTCCAGGTGTTCATCGCGATGTGGTGGTGGTACCCGCCCGCGGAGGCGAACAGCGCACCCGGATAGGCGCTCTGCGTCGTCTCGAACCCCAACGCGTCGACGTAGAACGCCCGGGCCGTCGCGAGGTCCCCCACCTGCAGGTGGACGTGACCGACGGTGCCGGCCAGGGACGGCCCCGCGTCGAGCGCCGCCTGGGTCAGGTGCCGGCGCAGGTAGGCGGTCGGGTCGAGAGGGGTCGTGGCCATCTGGATCTCGTTGCCCCGACGCACCCAGAGGTCGCGGGCCCGATCGGTGTACAGCTCGACGCCGTTGCCCTCGGGGTCGGTGAAGTAGAACGCCTCGCTCACCAGGTGGTCGCTCGATCCGACGAAGCGGCTGCTCGGGTCCTGTGCGGCGCGATAGACCGTCGCCGCGAGGCTCGACCCGTCCTCGAAGAGGAACGCCGTGTGGAACAAGCCGGCTTGACGCGGATCCACCCGGGGGAGGTCGGGCGTGTGGATCAGGCGCACCAGCGGCGCCCGCCCCCGCCCCAGCACCCGGTGCACCTCGCGATCACGGCTACGCTCCTCGAGCGGTTCCATGGCGAACGCCCGGCAGTAGTAGCCGGACATGCTCTCGAGGTCACCGACCCGCAGGGTGACGGCGCCCATCGATGTCTTCGGGTCGAGGACGCGGTCGTCGGGTGTCACGGTCATGGTCTGCTCCTGTTCCTGGATGGGGGCCAGCACCTGGCCCCCGCCGACGCGATGGGCTCAGCCAGCGACGGCGAAGCCGCCTGTCCACGGGAGCTTCTCGCCGACAGCCAGCGTCAGCTGGAGGAATCCGATCGCTTCGAGCTCGTGTGCGCGCGCGAGCGAGCCGGCGTCGAGCGCGGCCACGCCGCCCGCCGTGATCGCGGCGGCCAGGGCGCTCTTGGCACCCGCGTCGTCGCCGGCGATCAGGACAGTCGTCGCCAGTCCGCCGATCTGCTTGTTCCCGAGGGTCGCCGCGAAGGTCGTGTTGAACGCCTTCAGCACGGTGCTGCCGGGAAGCTTCGCCTGGATCTGCGCGGCGGCCGAGCTGCCGGCGGGAACCACGAGCGAGTCGAAGGTCTCGAAGTCCAGCGGGTTGGTGATGTCGACGACGGTCTTGCCCCCGAGCTGCTCGTCGTACGCGGCGATGATCTCGTCGACGGCCGGGTACGGAACCGCGAGGATGACGACGTCACCGGTGAGCGGGACGGTGCCGACCTCCCCGTGCGCGACGTGGGTGACGGGGCTGCCGCCGCCGGCGAGGACGCCCCCGATCGCGCCGGCCATGCTCCCCGTACCGATGATCGTGAAGCTCGTCATGATCAGTCCTCTCGTTCGTTCGCACTCTCGGATTGCTTGTACCTGAAACTATACATCGTTTGGTTGTAAGTGCAACTGTCGCGTACGATCTGCTCCATGGACGGTCTGCAGCGCGACGAGCGGGTCGCGATCGCACGTCTGCGCGCGCTGCTCGAGCTGCTCCCGACGGCCCTCGACAGGGTGCTGGCCCCGACCGGGCTCACCGCGTTCGAGTTCACCCTCCTGGAGGCGCTCGACGAGTCCGACAGGGGCAGGCTGCGGCTCACCGCACTGGCCTCGCGCACCAACGCGACCCTCCCCCGGCTCTCGCGCGTCGTGAACGCACTCGAGCGCAAGGGCCTCGTGGCCCGCGTCGCGTGCGAGGAGGACGCGCGCGCGACGAACGCGGTGCTGACGGCGGCCGGCGCGCGCTCCTACCGTGAGAGCCGCCCCGTGTACGACGGCGCGGTGCGCCGCATGGTTCTCGACGGACTCGGCGAGGGCGGCGCGTCCGACCTCGCTGAGCTCACCTACGCCATCCTCGACAAGCTGGACCCGGACCACCTCCTCACGGTCACCTCCGACGGCGCATGCCCCGCCGACCCCGCCACCCCCGCACGCGAGGCCATCACCTGTCCTGCCGATCCGACGAGCTCGGTCAGATCCCACGACGTCGTGTAGCCGGCGACCTTCTCGGTTCAGGGGCGAGAAGGTGATCGTCCGGTCTCGGGGTGGCGTGGAAGGTCTCGGGTCTCCAGATCCGGGTTCAGTCGCTGGGCCGGGTTCGACGTACGGCCTCCGGCCCCCGTGCTGACGCCGTCGGCGGGTTGGGGTCGAAGGGCATCCGTGTCGGATCGCGCACCACGAGCTGAAGACGGTTCACTTCACGCACGGGATCGAGCCGGACTGCAGCGGGGTCGATGAGAGGGCGTTGAGGCCCTGGACCGAGGACGGGCTGGTGGGTGCCGTGACCGCGGTGGACGTCCCGCCGCCCCCCGCCGTGCTCGGCGGTGAGGTCGCGGGCGCGGCGGGCTGGGCGGGGGCGTCGGCGAGCAGCTGTGCCGTGACGGCGCGGACCTGGGCGAGGTCGACGAGGTTGACGTCCTGCCCGTTGCGGACGCCGAACCCGGTGATCGGGAGCGTCGTGAAGCTGATGTTCCCGCCGGCGAGCTTTGAGGCCTGACCGGCGAAGCTGAGG
>JAKBFW010000168.1 GCA_021833345.1 Pseudomonadota bacterium
ATGACCCAGCTGATCATGGCGCAGCGCGGCTACCAGGCGAACGCCGCCGTGGTCGACCGCGCGAAGGACGCCTACACCGCCGCACTCCAGATCGGACGCACCGCATGAGCATCTCGCCCGTCTCCGCGCTCTCCGGGATCACCTCCGCGAGCAGCCTCGGGGCCTCGACGCAGGTCACCGGCGCCACCGGCTCGACCGGCAGCTCGTTCGCGAACGTCCTCGGCTCGTCCGTCGACTCGCTCCAAGCGCTGCAGTCCAACGCGGACTCGCTCGCGGTGCAGGCCGTCACGGGGAACCTTAGCGACGTGCACACCTACACGATCGCGGCGACCGAGGCGAAGCTCGCGGTGCAGCTCACCGCCGCCGTGCGTGACAAGGCCGTCGGGGCCTTCACCGAGATCATGCGGATGCAGGCCTGATGCCTCCCCAGATCACCGCCCTCGGTGGGCGGGTCCAGACGACCCTCCGCAAGTTCTCGCTCGCGCAGAAGACCCTCGCCGTGATCGGCGTCGCGGTGCTCGTGCTCGGCACGATCGCCCTGTCGAGCTGGCTGACGAAGCCGACCATGAGCCCGCTGTTCTCGAACGTGAGCGCGACCGACGCGAGCGCGATGGTCGACCAGCTCACCGCGCAGGGCGTGCCCTACCAGCTCGCCGACGGCGGCGCGACGATCCTCGTGCCCGCCGACCAGGTCTACGCGATGCGGCTGAAGATGGCCGCCGCGGGACTCCCGGCGACCTCGGACGGCGGCTACTCGCTGCTCGACAAGATGAGCGCGACGTCGTCGGACTTCACGCAGCAGATCACCTACCAGCGCGCGATGGAGGGCGAGCTCGCCAAGACCATCTCCTCGATCAACGGGGTCACCGCGTCGACCGTCAAGCTCGCGATCCCGAAGGACACCGTGTTCGTCGCGACCAAGTCGGACCCCACCGCGTCGGTGTTCGTCAAGACGGCGCCCGGGGTGACCCTCGGCACGGACCAGGTCCAGTCGATCGTCCACCTGGTCTCGGCGTCGATCGACGGCATGAAGCCGACGGACGTCTCCGTCGTCGACGCGGACGGCAAGGTGCTCTCCGCCGTCGGCAGCACCGTCGCGAGCGGCATCGCCGGCCAGCAGACCAGCGACTACGAGGCTCGCGTCCAGGCGGCGATCCAGGCGATGCTCGACCGCGTCGTCGGCGCCGGGAAGGGCGCCGTGACGGTCAACGCGGACCTCAACTACGACCAGACGCACCGCACGAGCGAGTCGTACACCGCGCCGACGCCCAGCCCGCTGCCGCCGCTGTCCTCCGCGACGACGTCGGAGGTCTACGCGGGCAACGGCACGACAGCGGGCGGCGTGCTCGGCCCGAACAACATCGCCGTCCCCTCCGGGACGTCGACCGCCGGGACGGGCTCCTACTCGAAGAACAGCGCGACGGTCGACAACCCGCTCGACAAGGTCACCGAGGACACCATCACCGCCCCCGGCACGGTCCGCCGCATGTCGGTCGCCGTCGTGCTCGACTCGAAGGCCGCCGCGTCGCTCGACATGACCCAGATGAACGCGATGATCGCCGCCGCCGCGGGCATCGACCCGACGCGCGGCGACACCGTCTCGGTCTCCAAGATGGCGTTCGACACGACCTCGGCCGCCGCCGCCCAGACCGCCCTCGCCCAGGCGGACGCCGCGACGCAGGCCGCGCAGAAGACCGCACTCATCAAGCAGGGGGCCATCGCCGGCGCCGTGCTGCTCCTGGTGATCTTCCTGGTGATCGTGGGTCTGCGGCAGCGGGGCAAGGCGCGGCGTGAGGCGCTCGACCTCGGCGAGCTGCGGATGGTCCAGGACGACGACGACCCGCTGGGCCTGGGCATGGGTCCTGGTCACGACGCCTTCCCGGCGATCCCCGCGGCACCGCCGGTGCCCGAGGGGCCGAGCGACATCGCGATCAAGCGCGCCGAGATCGGGGCGTTCGCCGAGGAGCAGCCCGCTGAGGTCGCCGAGCTGCTGCGCGGCTGGCTCGTCGGAGGCAAGCGCTGATGGCGATGCTCCTGACCGGCACGCAGAAGGCGGCGCTGGTCCTCATGCAGATCGGGCGCGAGCGTGCGTCGGCCGTGCTGTCGAAGCTCGACGAGGCCGAGATCGAGGAGCTCACCGCCGAGATCGTGCGGCTCGAGCGGATCGACCAGAAGAGCGCGGAGTCCGCGCTGGAGGAGTTCCACGCGGTGTCCCTCTCCGGGCCGCAGATGGTCACCCAGGGCGGTCTCGGCTACGCGCAGATGCTGCTCGAGCAGTCGCTCGGGATCGAGCGCGCGGCCGGGGTGATGGGGCGCCTCGCGACGACCCTCGCCGGTCAGCCGTTCGAGTTCCTCCAGCACGCCGACGCCCGTCAGGTGCTCTCGCTGCTCTCCGGTGAGCACTCGCAGACCATCGCGCTCGTGCTCGCCCACCTGCGCCCGGACCACGCCTCCGCGATCCTGGCCGGGCTGCCCGGTGAGCAGCAGGCCGAGGTGGCGCACCGGATCGCCCTGATGGAGCGCGCCTCACCCGACGTCGTCGCCGTGGTCGCGGAGTCGCTCCAGCGCAAGGCCTCTGCGGTGCTGGTACCGGCCGAGACCGCCGCGATCGGCGGGGTCCAGCCGCTCGTCGAGATCATCAACCGCGCCGACCCGACCACGGAGAAGGCGATCCTCGAAGGGTTGCAGGCACGCGACGAGGCGCTCGCCGAGGAGGTCCGCAGCCGGATGTTCGTGTTCGCGGACATCATCCTGCTCGAGGACCGCGCGGTGCAGCTCGTGCTGCGCCAGGTCGAGTCCGGCGACCTCGCCGTCGCGCTCAAGGGCGCCTCCGAGGAGGTCCGGGAGAAGATCCTCACCAACCTCTCGGAGCGTGCCAGCGAGAACCTCGTCGAAGAGGTCGAGCTGCTCGGACCGGTCCGCCTCTCGCAGGTCGAGGACGCGCGCGCCGGCATCGTGCAGTCGATCCGTCGGCTCGAGGAGAGCGGCCAGATCGTGATCCGCCGCGAAGGGGAGGACGAGTATGTCTCCTGAGCCGACGACCTTCGCGCTCTCGCCGCTGGCCGGCGTGCGCTCCGCCACGACCGACGACCACCGGGTCCGTGCCGCCGGGTACGCCGCAGGCTGGGCCGCGGGCGCACGCGCCGCGGCCGAGCAGGCGACGGCCCTGCGTCGTCGCCTGGCGGAGGAGCAGGCCGAGGCCGAGGCCGTCCGCACCGCCGAGCACGCCGCCCTGGTGGCTGCCCTCGAACGCTCGTGCGCGGCGGCCGAGGCGCGCACGGCGCCGGTGCTCGCAGAGGCCCAGCGGCGGCTCCAGGTCGCCGCCCTCGAGCTCGCCGAGACGCTGATCGGCGCGGAGCTCGCCGACGGCGAACGCTCGGCGCGCGTCGCCCTCGACAAGGCGTTGACCGTGCCGCCGGAGCTCGGCCTGCACACCATCCGGCTCAGCCCGCCGGACGCGCACCGGATCCAGGTCGCGATCGACGACGGCGGAGTGACGCTCCCCGACGGCGTGATGGTGCTCGCCGACCCGTCGCTGGCCCCCGGCGACGCGCTGTCGGTGCACGAGTCCGGGTACCTCGACGCACGCCTGAGCACGGCCGTCGCCCGCGTCCGGGAGATCGTCGCAGGACGGGGCCGATGAGCACGCTCGAGACCGTGACCCAGGCGGGTGTCGCCGAGACGCGCACCGATGTCCCGTCCACCTGGGACACCGAGGCCGCCGCGTCGCAGTGGCGGCGAGCGCTGGGCACTGCCGCCCCCGAGCGGATCGGCGCCGTCCGGTCCGTGGTGGGGCTGTCGATCGAGGTCGTCGGCATCGACTGCGCGGTCGGTGACCTCGTCACGCTCGGTGACGCGCACGTGCCGGCCGAGGTCGTCGCCGCCGAACGCACCGTGCTCCGCTGCATGCCGCTCGCCCACGTCCAGGGCCTGCGCACCGGGATGACGGTACGCACCCTCGGCCACCCGTTGACCGTGCCCGTCGGCCGCGGGCTGCTCGGCCGGGTCCTCGACGGCCTCGGGCGCCCGATCGACGGACGCGGACCGCTCGACGTCGACCTGCACGTGCCGGTGACCGGATCGGCCCCGAACGCCCTCGACCGCAGCCGCGTCGACACCCCGCTCGAGCTCGGCGTGCGCGCGATGGACACCCTGGTGCCCGTCGGGCGCGGGCAGCGGCTCGGCCTGTTCGCGGGCTCCGGCGTCGGCAAGTCGAGCCTGCTCTCGATGATCGCGCGCGGCACCGAGGCGCAGGTCTCGGTGATCGCCCTGGTGGGGGAGCGCGGCCGTGAGGTGCGCGAGTTCCTCGAGGACGACCTCGGACCCGAGGGGCTCGCCCGCAGCGTCGTCGTCGTCGCGACGTCCGACGAGCCGCCCCTGGTGCGGCTGCGGTCGGCGTTCGTCGCCACCCGCATCGCCGAGCACTTCCGCGGCGAGGGCGCCGACGTCGTCCTGATGATGGACTCGCTCACCCGCGTCGCGATGGCCCAGCGCGAAATCGGGCTCTCCGTCGGCGAGCCGCCGGCCACGCGTGGGTACCCGCCGTCGACGTTCTCGCTGCTCGCGCAGCTCCTCGAGCGCGCCGGCACCGCCGCGCGCGGCTCGGTCACCGGGATCTACACCGTGCTCGTCGACGGCGACGACCACAACGAGCCCATCGCGGACGCCGCTCGCTCGATCCTCGACGGGCACGTGGTGCTCGACCGGCGCCTCGCGGTCTCCGGCCACTTCCCGAGCATCGACACGCTCGCGTCGGTGTCCCGGGTCGCCAACCGGGTCACGACGCGCGAGCAGCGCGACCTCGCCGTCCGGCTCCGCCGCGTGATGGCCGCGCGCCGTGACGCGCAGGACCTCGTCGACGTCGGCGCGTACGTCTCGGGCAGCAACCCGCTCGTCGACGCAGCCCTGACCCACGCCAAGGCGATCGACGCGTTCCTGCAGCAGGGGATCGACGAGCCGGCCCCGACCGCCGCGTCCTGGCAGCACCTGCAGTCCCTGGTCCTCGCGATGGGAGACCTGTGATGGCCGAGTTCCGTCTGGCATCCCTGCTCCGGGTGCGGCGCCTCGAGGAGGACCGCGCCGCGAGCGTGCTCGGCGCCGCGAACGCACGCCGCACCGAGAGCGCGGAACGACGCCGTCAGGACGCCGAGCAGCTCGCCACGAGCGAGCTCCCGCGGCGGACCGACGAGCTCCACTGGCACGCCGCGATCGCCTCCCGGGCCGCCCTCGGCGGGATCCTCGCGGAGAGCACCGCCGTCGCGCAGCTCACGGCCCAGAACGCGTCGACGGCGGAGCGGGCGTGGAGCGCCGCGCGCACCCGCGCCGTGGTGCTGGAGAAGCTCGAGGACCGTCACCG
>JAKBFW010000169.1 GCA_021833345.1 Pseudomonadota bacterium
GTGATCTCGTCGGCACCGGCGGCGTCGTAGCGACGCGCGAGCTCGACGGGGTCACCGGCGTCCCGAAGGTTCTCGAAGTTGACGCCCTTGACGACACGGCCAGCGTCGACGTCAAGGCACGGGATCACACGAAGGGCGAGGGACACATCCTGCTCCTCTTCAGCTGGTGGGTGACGATGACGCCGCCGCGGAGGGTGACACCGTCGTGGACGGGGATGCGGCTGCCGTGGAGCCGGTGGCGGCAAGGATGTCCACGACGAAGACCAGGGTGGCGTTCTGCAGCTCGCTGCCCTTCGGTCCGCCCAGCCCGAACGACGGTGGCACGACGACCATCACCTGGCTCCCGACGGTCTGCTCGATGAGCCCTTGCGACCATGCGCCCAGACCCGCGAGACCGAACGAGACCGGCATGCCGGTCGTCCACGTCGAGTCGACCACGGCGCCGGTCGCCCAGTCGACCTCGGTGTACTGGACCGTCACCCGGGCGTCGGTCGGGACCTGGTCGCCGGTCCCCTTGACCAGCGGCACGACGGTCAGGTCCGGCGGCGGAGCGCTGGTCGACGGGGCGATGGTGGGCGCGCCGTCCGTGGCGAGGGTCACGACGGGCATGCCGGGCCGCGCCGGCACCGGGTCACCCTCGGCACGGGTCGCCAGGACGTCCATCACGATCACCGTGGGAAAGGTCATGCCACCGGCGGCGGACACCGGGCTCTCCTGCACGATGCGCGCGCCGACCCGCTGGCCCCGGAGCGCGTCGAACAGGTCCGCTCCCATGCTCTCCTTCGTGAGGAGGTAGGCCTTCGGGCTCGAGCCATAGCTCTCGGCGACCACGGCCCCCGTCGACGCGTTCTCGAGCAGGTAGTCGATCAGCACGGGTCTGCCGTCGACGAGCGTGCTCCCCGTTCCGTCCCACACGACCCTCGAGCTCGGGGCCGTCACGGCGAGCGGCACCTGGAACCGCACGGTCGGACGTGCGCCCGGATCGCCGCCGACCTGCACGGCCGACGTCCCCGAGACGCTGCGTGTGCACCCCGTGACGAGGAGGAGGACGGCGACAGCCACGGCGATCACTCGGCGCACAGAACTCCTCGTCGGTCGTGGGCGATCGGGCGGACGCGCCCTGCGCCCTCGATCCTACGGGGCCGTCGGTCCCGGGCCCGTCGCGCACCGGGTCCGCTACATCGACTCGATGAGCCTCTCGACCCGCTCGTCCACGTTGCGGAACGGGTCCTTGCACAGCACGGTCCGCTGCGCCTGGTCGTTCAGCTTGAGGTGCACCCAGTCCACGGTGTAGTCGCGTTTGGCCTCCTGGGCGCGACGGACGAAGTCGCCCCGCAGCTTCGCGCGGGTGGTCTGCGGCGGCAGCGCCGTCGCCTCGAACACGTCGAGGTCGGTCGTCACCCGCTCGACGAGCCCGCGCGCGGCCAGCAGGTTGTACAGGCCCTCGGTGCGCGAGATGTCGTGGTACGCGAGGTCGAGCCGGGCGACCCGGACGTCCGACAGCTCGAGGCCGTGCTTGGCGCGGTACCGATCGATCAGCCGCAGCTTGATGACCCAGTCGAGCTCGCGATCGACGAGACCGAGGTCCCCGGTCCGCATCGCACGCAGCCCGCGCTCCCAGAGGTCCAGCACGCGGGCGGTGAGAGCGCTTGGTTCCCCCTCGTGCTGCACGAACTCCGTGACCCGCGCGAGGTACTCCTCCTGGAGGTCGATCGCCGTCGCGGTGCGCCCGCTCGCGAGTTGCACCGGATGCATCCCGGTCATGTCGTGACTGATGTCCCGGATCGCCCGGATCGGGTTCTCGAGCGCCATGTCCCGCATCGCCACCCCGGCCTCGATCATCCGCAGGATCAGGTCCGTGCTGCCGACCTTGAGCATCGTCGTGGTCTCTGCCATCGAGGAGTCGCCCACGATGACGTGCAGCCGCCGGTAGTGCTCGGCGTCGGCGTGCGGCTCGTCGCGCGTGTTGATGATCGGCCTGGACCTCGTGGTGGCGCTCGACACCGCTTCCCAGATGTGGTCGGCGCGCTGCGACAGGCAGTACACCGCACCACGGGGGGTCGTGAGCACCTTCCCGGCTCCGGTCAGGATCTGGCGGGTGATCAGGAACGGCACGAGGACGTCCGACAGCCGGCTGAAGTCGCCCTGACGTCGGACCAGGTAGTTCTCGTGGCACCCGTACGAGTTGCCCGCGGAGTCGGTGTTGTTCTTGAAGAGGTGGACACGACCGCCGATCCCCTCGTGCTCGAGTCGCTGCTGGGCGTCGGCGACGAGCCCCTCGAGGATCCGCTCACCGGCACGGTCGTGCGTCACGAGCTGGCGGATGTCGTCGCACTCGGCGGTCGCGTACTCGGGGTGCGAGCCGACATCGAGGTAGAGGCGCGAGCCGTTGCGCAGGAACACGTTCGAGGACCTGCCCCACGCGACGACCTTGCGGAAGAGGTAGCGCGCGACCTCGTCGGCCGACAGCCCGCGCCCCTCGGTCGACGCGCAGGTGACCCCGTACTCGGTCTCCAGGCCGAAGATCCGGCGATCCATCTCGTCCTCCTGCGGGGGGTGCTGCACTCACGGTGGTCCGGTCGAGCCTAGGAGCGGCCGCGCGCGGCCTCACCCGGCCAGGAGACCGCCCGACGTCGGTCTCATCCGGCGGCGCCGGCCACGAGATCCTCCAGGAGCGCGCCGGTGAGACGGCGGAACGCCCGGCGGGGTCGGGTCCGGTCCAGCACCGCGACCTCGAGCTGGCTCGCGGGGATCACCCGCGGCTCGGCGTCGGCCGCGGGGTCCTGAGCCGACCCGAGGACCGCCACGGCAAGCGCGAGCACCTGCGCGAGGGGCATCCCTGCGGCCCACCGCTCGCCGAGCTGCGCCCCGAGCCGCTCAGCCTGGCCACCCATCACCACGTACCCGTGCTCGTCGGCGACCGAGCCGTCGTACGAGAGCCGGTAGATCTGGTCGTCGTCGGCCGTCGCGCCGACCTCGGCCACCACGAGCTCCACCTCGAGCGGCTTCGCCTCCGTCGTGAAGACCGTTCCGAGCGTCTGGGCGTACGCGTTCGCGAGTCCACGAGCGTTCACGTCCGCGCGGTCGTAGGAATATCCGCGCAGGTCCGCATAACGGACGCCGGCGACCCGCAGGTTCTCGAACTCGTTGTACTTCCCGACGGCGGCGAACGCGATCCGGTCGTAGATCTCCGAGACCTTGTGCAGCGCCCGGGACGGGTTCTCGGTGGCGAACGCGATGCCGTCGTCGTACGCGAGCACGACGACCGAGCGCCCGCGCGCGATGCCCTTGCGGGCATAGTCCGCCCGGTCCTTCATGAGCTGCTCGGGCGAGACGTAGAACGGCATGCTCATGCGAGGCCCCCCCTCTCGTGGCTCTGGCGACGTCGCGCCGCGAGCTCGTCCACCAGCGCGCCGAGCTGCTCGCCGGGAACCCGCTGGTACCCGGCCGCCGTGACGGTCGCGACGACCGGCCAGATCTGCCGCGCGAGATCCGGGCCACCGGTGGCCGAGTCGTCGTCGGCCGCATCGACGAGCGCCTCGAGCGCCACCTGCACGCCCCCGGCCGGATCCAGCCCCGGCCGCCACCGCTTCTTCAGCGAGCCGCGGGCGAACACCGAGCCGGAGCCGACGCTGTGGTGCTCATGCTCCTCGTAGCGGCCACCGGTCACGTCGTACGAGAAGATCCTCCCGATGCTGCCGTCGAGGTCGTAGCCCGCGAACAACGGCACGACGGCGAGCCCCTGCATCGCGAGCGGGAGGCTGCCGCGGATCAGCGTCGAGAGGCGGTTGGCCTTGCCGACGAGCGACAGCGCCGCACCCTCGATCTTCTCGTAGTGCTCGAGCTCGAGCTGGAACAGCCGGACCATCTCGACGGCCAGACCGGCGGTCCCGGCGATCCCGACTGCCGAGAAGTCGTCGGCCGGGAAGACCTTCTCGATCTCCCGGCTGGCGATCATCGACCCCATCGTCGCGCGACGGTCCCCCGCCATCACGACGCCGCCGTCGACCGTCAGCGCGACGATCGTCGTGCCGTGCGGCGCGAGCGAACCCCCTAGGTCGGTCCCCGGCAGCGCGGCGCGTCCGGACGGGAGGAGCTCGGGCGCGTGCGCGCCGAGGAACTCGACGAAGGACGAGCTGCCGGGCGTGGTGAACGCGCGCGGGAGACGCCCGCTCGGATCAGTGCTCATCGAGCGTCACTGACCACCCTTCTGGACGAACCCCCGCACGAACTGCTCCGCGTTCGACTCGAGCACCTCGTCGATCTCGTCGAGCAGCGCGTCGACCTCGGCGTCCTGCTTCTGCACGGCAGGTGGTGCAGCAGGGGCGGGGGCCTCGTCCGGCTGGTCCTCGTCCCGCCGCGCGTGCTCACGTTCCTGACCAGTCATGACGACCTCCAGCACATGGTGGGCGATGCTGCTTCGTCCTACCCTAGGCCCTGCTCCGGCGGGACCTGCGGACGTCGTGTCACACGCCGGTCATCCCCCGCCGAGCTCGGCCAGCAGGGCGGCGGCGTCGGGGCACCGGTCCAGCAGGGGGCCGACGTGTGCGCGCGTCCCACGCCACGGGTCGCGCATCGGGACCCGCTGCAGGGTTGGCGCGCCCGGCACGTCGAACACCACCGAGTCCCAGCTCATCGCCGAGACGTTCCGCCCGTAGCGCGCCATCGTCTCGCCCCGGAAGTAGGCGCGCGTGTCGTCGGGGGGGTGCCCCACCGCGCGCTCGACCTCGGCGTCACCGACCAGCACCTCCACCGCCCCGGCCGCCCTCAGCCGCTGGTAGAGCCCGCGCTCGGGGCGGACGTCCGACCACTGGAGATCGACGGCCGAGAGCTGCGGGTGGTCCCACGCGAGCCGGTCACGACGACGCATGCGGTCGAGGAGGCGCAGCTTCGCCAGCCACTCGACCTCGCGGACACAGGTGGTCGGGTCCGTCGCGAGGCGGCCGAGCAGGGACCCCCACCGTGCGACGACGTCTGCCGTCTGTCGGGCGCCCTCCGCGTCGTCCTGCGGGTCGACCGTCGCGAGGGCCTCGTGCACCACGTCCAGGTAGGTCTGCTGGATCTCGAGCGCGGTCAGCTGCCGGCCGTCCACGAGCGGGAGCCGCGCCGTGAGGGCGAGGTCGTGGCTCACGACATGGACCGCCTCGACCGGATCGCGCAGCGCGAGCCGGTCGAGACGGGAGACGAGCCCGGGGAGCTCAGCCGCGTGCTCGATCACCCAGAGCACGAGCGACGTCGTGCCGAGCTTGAGGTAGGTCGCGACCTCGAGGAGGTTCGCGTCCCCGATGATGAGGTGCAAGCGCCGCCAGCGCTCCGGGTCCGCGTGCGGCTCGTCACGCGTGTTGACGATCGG
>JAKBFW010000024.1 GCA_021833345.1 Pseudomonadota bacterium
CAGCCGCGTAGTCGAACGAGCGGAGGACACCAGCGACGTCACGAACCGGCAGGTCCGGGCGCGACCGGGTGGCGATCGGGGCCAGAGGTTCGCCCTCGAAGTCCGTGAGGAACCACGAGCCCTCGGCACGCAGCGCCTGACCGAGGTGGAGGTCCCCGTGGATCCGCTGCGCCGACGGCACCGCTGTGAGGGCCGCCGCGCTGTTGGCGACGGCGTGCACGGCATCGGCGTATCCCACGAGCGAGGGCACGGCGTCGCAGGCCCACCGGAAGCGTGCGGCAACGGCATCGGCGACACCCTGCGCCGAGACCGACGACGCGTCCTTGGCGGACATCGGGATCGCCGTCGCCAGAGCCGCGTGCATCCCGGCGACGACCGCGCCGAGCTCCTGCGCGAGCGGAGCGAACGACACCCCTTCGCCGGCCATCGCGCACGCCAGCTCGAAGCCGTCCTGCGCTGCGGGGACGAACCGGCTCAGGACCGCAAGGTGTCCGATGGCGGGGGCACCATCGTCCAGCCACTCGGCCTCGAGCCACCCGAGCGGCGTGGGAACGTGCCACCAGCCGACGGCTGCCAGCGCGCGCGGGATCTCGACGTCCGGATTCTTCCCCGGGGACAGCGCACGGAAGATCTTGAGGATCGCGCCGCCCCCAGGTCCGGGGAGGATCACCGAGGTGTTCGACTGCTCGCCAGCGATGACCCGCGGGTGCTCCGTGTCGAGCCCGATCGTTGCGGGTGACAACCCCCCGGGACCTGTCGCGATCGCGAGCCATGCCCGGAGGAACGCCGGATCGCCGCACGCGTCCCGCACGAGCAGCGGAGGGCTTCCGATCAGGCCGATCACGGCCGGATCGGTGCCGCCTGCACTGTCGGCACCACTGGCGCCGCCCGTGCTGTCGGCACGGTCGCGCGGCTCCCGCAGGGTCACCGGAACCTGGAGCACGGTGTCCAGGGCGTTCGTGCGTGCCCGCAGCAGGACCACCTGCACGAGCGCGTCCCCCTCGGGGTCGGCGAGGGCGATCGTGCCGACGCTGGTCACGTCGACGTCGTCACCCTTGGCGGGGAACCAGCGTCGCGCGGGCAACCAGCTCCGGAGCAGTCCGACGAGGGCGGGGTCGGTCGCCGCGAGCGGTGCGAGGTGATCCGGGTGCGGGGTGCTCGACGTCATCGGCCCTCCAGGGGTTCGGGGTGGCGGTACCTCGGTGGCAGGTCCGATCGGGGACGACGCTCATCCCGTCATGGGTTCGTCACTGCCAGCCAGTAGAAGTCGCGGGAGCCGAGGGTGAACGTGGCGGTCCCGTGGGTCGTCACCGAGGGGAACGGCGCACCTCCGAACACGTCGGCGAGGTGAGCGCCCACGAGCCCCGGCATCGAGATCGTCGCTGACCGGGCCGTGGCCGCCAGGTTGGCGACCACCAGGACTGTCTCGCCGGCGGTCTGTCGAAGAAACGCGAGCACGGAGTCGTTGTCGCTCACGAGCTGGACGAACGCGCCGGCCCCGAGTGCGCGGTGCTGCCGCCGGACCGCGAGCATGCCGTGCACCCAGTGCAGCAGGGACGTCGGCTGCGCGAGCTGTGCCTCGACGTTGATGTTGTTGAAGTGGTGGACGAGCGACTGCACGACGGGCAGGTAGAGCTTGCCGGGGTCGGCCGTCGAGAAGCCGGCGTTGCGGTCCGGGGTCCACTGCATCGGGGTGCGCACCGCGTCGCGGTCGTGCAGCCAGATGTTGTCGCCCATGCCGATCTCGTCGCCGTAGTAGAGGCAGGGGCTGCCCGGGAGCGAGAGGAGTAGCGCGTGGGCGAGCTCGATCTCCTTCCGGGAGTTGTCGAGCAGCGTCGACAACCGGCGCCGGATACCGACGTTCGCGCGCATCCGCGAGTCGGGCGCGTACCACCCGTACATCGCGGCACGTTCCTCGGTCGAGACCATCTCCAGGGTGAGCTCGTCGTGGTTGCGCAGGAACGTGCTCCACTGGCCACCGCTCGGGATCTCCGGGGTGTCGGCCATGATGTCGATGATCGCGGTCGCGCGCTGGTCCCGCAGCGCGTAGTAGATCCGCGGCATCACCGGGAAGTGGAAGCACATGTGGCACTCGGGCTGGGCGTCCGTGCCGAAGTAATGGACGACGTCCTCCGGCCACTGGTTCGCCTCGGCGAGCATGATCCGGCCGGGGAACTCGACATCGATCATGGCGCGGACGCGGGCCAGGAAGGCGTGCGTCTCGGGGAGGTTCTCGCAGTTCGTGCCCTCGGCCTCGAAGAGGTAGGGCACGGCATCCAGCCGGAACCCGTCGACGCCCAGCCCCAGCCAGAAGCGGGCGACGTCCATCATGGCGTCGACGACGCGCGGGTTCTCGAAGTTGAGGTCCGGCTGATGGCTGAAGAACCGGTGCCAGAAGAACTGGCGTCGGACCGGGTCGAACGTCCAGTTGGAGGTCTCGGTGTCGACGAAGATGATGCGGGCGTCCGGGTACCCGGTGCTCTCGTCGCGCCAGACGTAGAAGTCGCCGTACGGCCCGTCAGGGTCGGACCGGGATGCGTGGAACCACGGGTGCTGGTCGCTCGTGTGGTTCATGACGAGGTCGACGACGATCCGGATGCCGCGGGCATGGGCCTCGGCGATCAGCTCGGTGAACTCGGCGACCGTGCCGTACTGCGGTGCGATCGCCGTGTAGTCCGCGACGTCGTAGCCGCCGTCGCGGAGCGGCGATGGATAGAACGGCGGCAGCCAGAGACAGTCGATGCCGAGCCACTGGAGATAGTCGAGGCGGGCGATCAGACCGCGCAGGTCGCCGCTCCCGGCGCCCGAGGAGTCCGAGAACGCCCGGATCATGACCTCGTAGAAGACGGCCGTGCGGTACCACTCGGGGTCGTCGGTCAGCCCCGTCCGCTCGACGGCAGGGGTGACCGGCTGTCGACGTGTCGGCAGCATGATCTGCCCCGTGGTGGGTGCCACTCGGGCGGTGGGGGCGGTGGGGGCGGTGTCGGTCACGAGGTCCTCACGTGGATGATGTGGGCGCACTGGGCCCACGGGTCGAGCCGGACGTATGGTTCGCGCCCCCACGCGAACGTCTCGCCGGACAGCAGATCATGGGCGATGAAGCGCTCGTCGTCGCCGCGACCGAGACCCAGCGCGTCGAGGTCGAGGCGCAGCAGGCCCTCTCGGGTCGTGTGCGGGTCGAGCGTGAGGACGACGATGATCGTGTCCTCGGTCCCGGTCGGAGAGCCCGACGCGGCGACGCGCTTGGAGAAGCACACCAGGGCCTCGTCCGTCGTGCGGTGGACCGTGAGGTCGCGGAGCTGCTGCAGGGCCGGGTGGGCGCGGCGGATCTCGTTGAGTCGGGTGATCAGGAGCGAAAGACCGACGTCGTCCGCCATGGCCCAGTTGCGCGGCTTGAACTCGTACTTCTCGTTGTCGATCTGCTCCTCGACGCCGGGCCGCGGGACGCGCTCGGCGAGCTCGTACCCGGAGTAGATGCCCCAGGACGGTGAACCCGTCGCCGCGAGGATCGCGCGCACCGCGAACCCTGCCACGCCGCCGTGCTGCAGGTACGGCGGGAGGATGTCGTGCGTGGTCGGCCAGAAGCTCGGCCGGAGCCAGGAGCCGTCCTCGCCCGAGACCTCGGCCAGGTAGGTCTCGATCTCCTTCTTCGTGTTGCGCCACGTGAAGTAGCTGTACGACTGGTGGAAGCCCACCAGCGCGAGTCCGCGCATCATCGCCGGCACCGTGAACGCCTCGGAGAGAAAGATCACGTCCGGGTCGGACGCCCGGACCTCGGCGAGAAGGCGCTGCCAGAACGGCACCGGCTTGGTGTGCGGGTTGTCCACCCGGAAGAGCGTGACCCCGTGCTCGATCCACACCCGGATCACCCGGAGGATCTCGGCGTAGATGCCGTCGGGGTCGTTGTCGAAGTTCAGCGGGTAGATGTCCTGGTACTTCTTCGGCGGGTTCTCGGCGTACGCGATCGTGCCGTCGGCGCGGGTCGTGAACCATTCCGGGTGCTCGGTGACCCACGGGTGATCCGGAGAGCACTGCAGCGCAAGGTCGAGCGCGACCTCCAGGCCGAGACCTCGGGCTGTGGCGACAAACCTGTCGAAGTCCTCGAAGGTGCCGAGCTCCGGGTGGATCGCGTCGTGGCCGCCGTCCGGTGAGCCGATCGCGTACGGCGAACCCGGGTCGCCCGGCTCTGGCGCCAGCGAGTTGTTGCGACCCTTGCGGTACGTCGTGCCGATCGGGTGGATCGGTGTCAGGTACACGACGTCGAAACCCATGCCGGCGATGGCGGGCAGGCGCTCGGAGGCTGTCGCGAACGTGCCCGAGCGCCATGTCCCGGTGATCGGGTCGAGAACCGCGCCCTCGGAACGGGGGAACATCTCGTACCAGGCGGAGAACAGCGCGAGCGGACGGTCGACGATCAGCGGGTACGTCGGCGAGGAGCTGACCAGGTCACGCACCGGGTCGGCCGCAAGCGTCGAGGCCACCTGCGGCGAGATCGCTGCTGCGAGCCGGGCCTGCGGCGGTCGTGACGTGTCGCCGAGGGCGGCGACGGCATCGGCGAGCACGCGCACCGCGGAAGCCGCCAACCCGGGGCGCGACACGGCGCGCGTGAGCAGCAGGGCGCCCTCGGTGAGCATGAGCTCGACGTCGATGCCGGCGCCGACCTTGATGGATGCGTCGTGGCTCCACGTCGCGTACGGGTCGGACCACCCTTCGACGCGGAACGACCAGGACCCCGGGACGTCCGGGACCAGGCGCGCCTCGAACTGGCTTCGCCCGGGTGAGACGGCCGCCATGGTCGCGGTCGAGCGGTCCTTGCCGTCGGGGCCGACCAGCACAGCCGTCGCCGCGACGGCGTCGTGCCCCTCGCGGAAGACGGTGGCACGGATGGGCACGGCTTCGCCGACGACCGCCTTGGCGGGGAACCGTCCCGCCTCGACGACCGGCGAGACGTCCAAGACCGGGATGCGGCCCAGGGGGATGGCGCGAGCGGCAGCGCGACGCGGGGGGCGCGCGGAGCGGGGCGTGGGTGTCACGCCCCTGAACCTATCCAGACCGAGAGGGTTGTGACACCTGGCGGGTACGGGCGCGCCGACGGCTCTCGCCGATTCCCGAGGGACGCACGACGCGGAGCACGTCGAGCGTCGACCACACCGGCGGCCTGCATGTTGCTGCAAAGGTCCGCAACATCGGTCGGGATGGTGCATTTCGACGGCCGTCTGCGTACGCTCGCGGATGTGAGAGCCATCCGCCGATTCACGGTCCAGACCGTTCTGCCCGCTGCGCTCGCCGATCTCGACGAGCTTGCGCACAACCTCCGTTGGTCGTGGCACGCGCCGACGCGTGAGCTGTTCGCGGCGATCGACCCCGAGCTGTGGGAGGCGGTCTCCGGCGACCCGGTCGCCCTGCTCGGTGGCATCGCGCCCGAGCGTCTCGCGGAGCTCGAGGCGGACGGCGTGTTCGTCGCTCGCGTCGAGGAGGCCCACGCGGACCTGCGCCGGTACCTCACGGAGCCGCTCTGGTACCAGGGCGCCGGCGAGGGGCTACCCTCGGCGATCGCGTACTTCTCGGCCGAGTTCGGGGTGACGGCCGTGCTGCCGCAGTACTCCGGGGGACTCGGGATCCTCGCGGGCGACCACCTGAAGAGCGCCTCGGACCTCGGTGTCCCGATCGTGGGCGTCGGTCTGCTCTACGGCGGCGGCTACTTCAAGCAGTCCCTGACGCGGGACGGATGGCAGCGTGAGACGTACCCGGTCCTCGACCCGCACGGGATGCCGCTGACGCTGGTCCGCACCGCCGACGGGGCCCCGGCCCGCATCGCGTTGCCGCTGCCAGGCGGTCGTACCCTGCGCGCCCAGGTGTGGCGCGCGCAGGTCGGGCGCGTCCCGCTCCTGATGCTTGACTCGAACATCGCCGAGAACGACGAGAACGCGCGCAAGGTCACCGACCGGCTGTACGGAGGGGGCGGGTCGCACCGGCTCGAGCAGGAGCTGCTGCTCGGCATCGGCGGCGTCAAGGCCCTCCGTCTCTGGTCGGAGATCTCGGGCTCGCCCGCGCCCGAGGTGTTCCACTGCAACGAAGGCCACGCCGGATTCCTCGGCATCGAGCGGATCCGCGAGCTCGTCGAGTCCGAGGGGCTCACGTTCGAGGCCGCGCTCGAGGCGGTGCGCGCGGGAATCGTGTTCACGACCCACACTCCGGTGCCCGCCGGGATCGACCGGTTCGGTACCGACCTGATCGGCGAGTACTTCGGTGGCGGCGTCGAGCAGCCTGGCGTGCCGCTCGCGAAGGTGCTTGCTCTCGGTGCCGAGGACTTCGACGGCGGCGACCCGACGGTTTTCAACATGGCGGTCATGGGCCTGCGCCTTGGCAAGAGGGCGAACGGCGTGGCGCTCCTGCACGGCAAGGTGAGCCGCGAGATGTTCTCCCCGCTGTGGCCCGGTTTCGACGTCGACGAGGTGCCGATCACCTCGGTGACCAACGGCGTGCACTCGCCGACCTGGATCGACCCGTTGTTCCAGCGGGTCGCTGCGGAGCACCTGACGGCGGACGAGCTGGCGACCGGGCAGGGTTGGCTCCGTCCTGACGCGATTGACGACGCGACGCTCTGGGGTCTGCTGGGCGAGCTTCGGTCGCGGCTCGTCGACAACGTGCGGACCCGGGTCCGGGCCTCCTGGACCGATCGCGGGGCGTCGCCGGCCGAGCTCGGCTGGGTCGACGAGGTGCTCGACCCCGACGTGCTGACGATCGGCTTCGCGCGCCGGGTGCCGACGTACAAGCGGCTGACGCTCATGCTGCGCGACCCGGAGCGCCTGCGTCGCCTGCTGCTCGATCCCGATCGCCCTGTGCAGATCGTCGTCGCCGGCAAGTCGCACCCTGCGGACGAGCAGGGGATCGGCCTGATCCGGGAGCTCGTGCAGTTCGCGGACGACCCGGAGGTGCGGCGTCGCATCGTCTTCCTCCCGAACTACGACATCGCGATGGCACGCACGCTCTACCCGGGCTGCGACGTCTGGCTCAACAACCCGTTGCGCCCGCTCGAGGCGTGCGGCACGTCGGGGATGAAGGCCGCGTTGAACGGCGCCCTGAACCTGTCGATCCTCGACGGGTGGTGGGACGAGTGGTACGACGGTCAGAACGGGTGGGCCATCCCGACCGCGGACGGCGTCGAGGATCCCGAGCGACGTGACGACCTCGAGTCCGCGGCTCTGTACGACCTGCTCGAGGGCACGGTGGCGCCACGGTTCTACGACCGCGACTCGGACGGCCTGCCGAACCACTGGCTCGAGATGATCCGGCACACCCTGGCGACGCTCGGGCCGAAGGTCCAGGCGACCCGGATGGTCGAGGACTACGTCACGCGTCTCTACACCCCCGCCGCCGCGGCCACACGGGCGCTCGACGGCCCGGGGCACGTCGGTGCGCAGGAGCTCGCGTCGTGGAAGGCCCGGGTGCGGAGCTCCTGGTCCGGCGTGCGTGTCGACCACGTCAAGTCGGAGGGGGTCGGCGAGGTCCCGCAGGTCGGTGACGTGATGGTGGTGCGTGCGTTCGTGAGCCTCGGTGACCTCACGCCCGACGACGTGGAGGTCCAGGTCTGTTACGGCAAGGTGTCCGACTCGGACGTGATCGGGCGGACCTCCGTGCTCCGTCTCCCGCACGTCGAGACCTACGAGGGCGGTCGGCACGCGTTCGCCGCACGGCTCGAGCTCGACACCTCGGGACCATTCGGGTACTCGGTCCGGATCGTGCCGTCGCACCCGGGCATGGCAGGGGTGACCGAGCTCGGCCTCGTGGCGAACGCCGGTTGACCTCGGCCGGGGGGCTCAGCCCGCGGTCGAGGTGATCATGTCGCGCCCGGCCGCGAGGCCGGAGACGGGTGTTCCCTCGGGGTCCAGGACGCGCCCGTCGAGATCCATGGCCAGACCACCGAGGGTCTTGCGAGTCAGCACCGAGAGGCGGACCGGGAGCAGCGGCCCGTCGTGCGGGTCCAGCAGGGCGGCCGGGCGCGCAACCCCGATGGGTCGGTCGACGACGTAGCGGCGGGCCACCGTCGCCGCCATCACCTGGAGGTCCTTGCCGAGGCCGGTCAGCACCCGGCGGTCACGCGCGGCGATGGTCGACGTGAGTGCGCGGGCATCGATCCGGCTCGTCCCGGTGGGCGCTTTCATGCGAGCCGCGAGCTCCTCGGGAGTCCGGGCCCAGAGGAACTCCGGGGAAAGCTCGGCGAACCGCTCCACCGGGCCGACCGCGCCGGGACGGGCGCGCTGCAGCGCGGTGCGGACGTCCCGGCGCAGGGAGGCGGTGCCCGTCGGCGTCGAGTCACAGGGAGCTCGGCCCCGCCAGGATCCAGGTCCCGTGCCGCGGCCAGACCGGCTCCCACGACCACCACGTCGCTCCGCAGGTGCCTCGACCCTAGCCCCGTCGCGTGCCGGCCCCCGCTGAGTCCTGCGCGACGTAGACGCGGACCGAGAGCGGCTCCACCGTCACGACCGTGCCGTTCTCCGCCGAGATCCCGCCGGCGCTCGCGGCGGCCGCATCCCGCTCGGCAGGGTGCTCCCAGGTGCTGTCCCACACGAGCTCCCAGGTCGTCGGTCTCTCGTCGGCCAGCACGACGTCGGCTTCGTCGAGCGACCCGTTCACCACGAGCAGGACGGCGGACTCCGGGTCGTCCGGGCGCGCGGATCGGCTCGCCCGCGCAGGGGCGCTGCGCAGCATCTGCATCGTCCGCAGGTAGGGGTCGTGCCAGCGGCCGTGGTCCAGCAGGGTGCCGTCGGCGCCGAACCACGAGAGGTCTCGCCGGGTGCCGTCCGCCCACGGACGGCCGACGAAGAACCGCGTGCCCCGCAGCGCGGCGTGGTCGCGACGGAGGGCGAGCAGGTGGCGCGTCGTCGCGAGCAGGTTTCCCCGCCACTCCGAGAGGTCCCACTCGACCCAGGACACCGGGGAGTCGTGGCAGTACGCGTTGTTGTTGCCGTGCTGGGTGCGGCCGAGCTCGTCGCCGGCCGTGAGCATCGGTGTCCCCGCGGCGAGCAGCAGCGTGCTCATGAGGTTCCGGATCGACCGACGCCGCAGCGGCAGGACCTCGGCGCCGACGGAGTCGAGCGGGACCGGGCCCTCGAGCCCGTGGTTCCAGCTCCGGTTGTCGTCGCTCCCGTCCCGGTTCGCCTCGCCGTTGGCGTGGTTGTGCTTGTGCTCGTACGCGACGAGGTCCGCCATGGTGAAGCCGTCGTGCGACGTCACGTAGTTCACGGAGGCCGCCGACCCGCGGATCCCGGGCGGCTCGCTGTAGCCGAACAGGTCCGCCGAGCCCGCGAGCCGGGTCGCGAGCTCGCGCACGCCGTGGCCGGGCAGCCCGTGCGCGGCCTGCGCCGGATCTGCCAGCCAGAACGACCGGACCGCGTTCCGGAACCGGTCGTTCCACTCCGCGAAGGGCGGCGGGAACCGACCCGTCTGCCACCCGCCCGGGCCCACGTCCCACGGCTCCGCGATCAGCTTGATGCCATGCATGCTCGGCGCGGTCTGGAGCGTCATGAGGAACGGGTGCCCGGGGTCGTAGCCGTCGGCGCCACGGGCGAGGGTGACGGCGAGGTCGAACCGGAACCCGTCGACCCCGACCTCGTCGGCCCAGTAGCGCAGCGAGTCGAGCGCCGTGCGGACCACCTGCGGACGGCGGAAGTCCAACGAGTTGCCGCAGCCGGTGACGTCGGCGAGGGTCGCGGGATACCAGCCGTCGTGCAGGTAGTAGGCCGGGTTGTCCAGGCCGCGCCACGAGAGGTGCTGGCCGTCGACCGGGCCTTCGGCCGTGTGGTTGTAGACGACGTCGAGCACGACCTCGATCCCGGCTTCGTGGAGGCGGTCGACCATCGTCTTGACCTCGGCGAGGACGGCGCCGGCGCCCGCCTGCTGAGCGGCGGTGGTGGCATAGGCCGCGTGCGGCGCGAAGAAGCCGAGGGTGTTGTACCCCCAGTAGTTCCGCAGGCCCTTCCGCACGAGGTGCGGCTCCGAGGCCGCAGCCTGGATCGGGAGCAGCTCGAGAGTCGTGACGCCGAGGGACTGCAGGTGCGCGATCGTGGCCGGGTGCGCGAGGCCCGCGTACGTGCCGCGCAGGTGTTCCGGCAGACCCGGAAAGCCGATCGTCAGGCCGCGGACATGGGCCTCGTAGATGATCGTCTCGGACCACGGGACCTGGGGGCGCGGGGGCCGATGATCGGCGTGCCGGGTGTCGACGACGACACCGAGAGGGACGGATCCGCGCGAGTCGCGCGGGTCGGCCGGACCGGCGGGGTCCCCGACGAGCTCGTCGTCGACGACGTGGCCGTACGTCTCCGGGCCGTACCCGAGCTCGCGCGCAAGCCCCCGGGCGTACGGGTCGACGAGAAGCTTGGCCGGGTTGTGTCGCTGGCCCGAGGCCGGCTCCCACGGGCCGTGCACCCGGAACCCGTACCGCTGACCGACCCCGACCCCCGGGACGTGCGCCCACCAGACCCCGAGCTCCGGGCCGTCGAGCGGGATGCGACGCTCCGTCCATGCTTCGGGTTCGGGCGTCGTCTCGGAGCCGTCGATCAGGCAGAGGTCGACCGCCGTCGCATGGGAGGCGAACACCGCGACATCGATCCCGTCGTCGGACAGGCGGACGCCGAGGCGGGGGACGGGGCGACGGTAGGGGTGCTGCGAGTGAGCGCTCACCCGGAGCATTGTCCCTCATCGGTGCTGAGGCGCCCGTGCACGCCCGAGCGGTCTCACCATGCGGGTCCGCGCATCGACCGGACACGGGCCTCCGGGACGCTGCGCGGTAGCCTCTCGACCGGGAGCCCGGACCGCGCGCGTGCCGATGCGGTCGGGACCGCTCGTCGATCGAGCGTGAATCGGGCGGCCCCTGGACGGAAGGACGCGGGATGAAGATCGTGGTGTGCGTCAAGCACGTGCCCGACATCCAGTCGGAACGGATGATCGGCGATGACGGCCGGGTGATGCGCGACGGCGGCGACGGCACGCTCAACGAGCTCGACGAGAACGCCGTCGAGGCGGCCCTGGTGCTCGCCGAGACGCACGGCGGCGCTGTCGTGGTCCTCACGGCCGGACCCGCCGATGCGGTGGACGCGGTTCGTCGGGGTCTGCAGATGGGCGCCGACGAGGCTGTCCACGTCCTCGACGACGCGCTCGCCGGCTCCGACGTGTTCGGCACCGCGGCGGTCCTCGCCGCGGCGATCCGGGTCATCGAGCAGGAGGGCCCCGTGGACCTCGTCGTGACCGGGATGGCGGCGCTCGACGGTCTGACCTCGATGCTGCCGGCTGCGCTCGCGGCCGACCTCGGGCTCCCTCAGCTCACGCTCGCGAGCTCGATCGAGGCCGAGGTCGGCCCAAACGGAGCCCGCGTCACGGTGCGGCGCGAGCTCGACCACGCGACCGAGGTGCTCTCGGCGGCGACGCCGGCGCTGCTGTCCGTCACCGACCAGGCGAACGAGCCCCGGTACCCGAACTTCAAGGGCATCATGGCGGCACGGAAGAAGGCGGTGACCACGCTCACGCTCGCCGACCTCGGCATCGATCCTGCGACCGTGGGCACGTCCGGCTCGCGTACGCGGGTGCTGTCCGCCACGGCCCGTCCGGCTCGCGAGAACCGGGTCCTGATCATCGACAACGGTGACGCCGGTCGCATCCTCGCCGCCTACCTCGTGGACAACAAGCTCGTCTGACGGCCCGGAGCCGTCCCCCCGCGCGCCGCCCGGCGCCGCCCGACCCCACGCAAGGAGCGCACCGATGTCCGGATCGCCCGCAGGGCCCGTCCTGGTCCTGCTCGACCACACCGCCGACGGCACGCTCCGGCCCGCGGTGCTCGAGATCCTCACCCTGGCCCGCGGGCTCGCACCAGACGCGGTCGTCGAGGGCGCCTGGATCGGTGGGGACCCGGGTCGGGCGCTCGACGAGCTCGGCGAGCAGGGGGTGGTCTCGGTGCACCACGTGGACGTCGGTGTCGCCGAACCGCACCTGACGCCGGTCGTCGCCGAGGCGCTCGCTGCTCTCGTCACGACGACGGGTGCGCGCCTCGTGCTCGGGGTGTCGAGCTTCGAGAACAAGGAGATCGCCGCGCGGGTCGGGGTGGCGACCGGTGCCGGCGTCGTGACCGACGCATCCGGTCTCGAGCTCGACGACGACGGCGCGGCGGTCGCCGACAAGACCGTGTTCGCCGGGACGTGGAACACGCGGTGTGTCGTGACCGCGTCGGTCGCCGTCGTGCTGCTCAAGGCCAACGCGGTCCAGACCGAGCCGGCCTCGCTCGTGACGACTCCCGCCGTCGTGGACCACGTGGTCGAGATCGGCGATCTCGCGCTCCGCCAGACGCTCGTCGAGCGTACCGAGCGTGCTGGGTCCGGGCGCCCCGAGCTCGGCGCCGCGCAGGTCGTCGTGGTCGGTGGGCGGGGGACGAACGGTGACTTCGGGCCCGTCGAGGCGCTTGCGGACCTGCTCGGCGGCGCGGTCGGCGCCACCCGGGTGGCCACCGACGAGGGGTGGATCGCTCACGACGCCCAGATCGGCCAGACCGGCGTGACGGTCGCCCCGCGCCTCTACGTCGGTGCCGGGGTCTCCGGCGCGGTGCACCACCGTGGGGGGATGCAGTCGGCCGGCACGATCGTCGCCGTGAACTCCGACCCGGAGGCGCCGATCTTCGAGATCGCGGACCTCGGGATCGTCGGGGACCTGTTCGCGGTGCTGCCACAGGCGATCGAGGAGCTTCGTCGCTTGCGCGGGTGAGGGAGCGCGCGGGTGGGAACGGCTGAGGGGCCGGAGCCCCTTCTGGAGCGAGATCGCGGCTAGGACAGCTCGCGGAGCCAGACGAGGGCCGCGACGGCCTGCGCTCGCTGAAAGGCCCGAAGGTTGGGGATGCCGAGCGGTGCGGGTGCGAACGAGCCTGCCGCGAGGTACCCGGCGAGACCGGCCAGCGCAGCACGCAGTTCGGCCGGCGCGACGCCCTCGGACGACGGGTGCGACCAGAAGATCTGCTGAGGGTCGCCGCCGCCCTGCATCGCGACGCTCGGGAGCATGAAGGCGAGGTCGACCCACGGCGCCCCCTGCGCGGCGTGCGGCCAGTCGATGAACCACGTGCGCGGGCCGTCGAGGATGACGTTGTCGGCCCGGAGGTCACCGTGGACCAGCGCATTGCCGGAGAGGGCGCGCAGGCCGTCCTGCTCCCACACCGCGAGCTCGTCGATGTGCGCGGCAGCCCACGAGCCGAGCTCGCCCGGGTCGACGGCAGCGGCGATCCGCGCCAGCTCCGGGTCACGTAGCAGCGTTCGCCACCCGGTGAACGCGGTTGCCATCTCCTCGTCGTAGCGCGGCAGCAAGGACGGGAACGGCAGCTCCACCCGCGCGAGCGCGACGAGGGCGTCGAGCACCTGGGCGAGGTCCTCGCTGCGCCAGGGTTGTTCGGGGGCACGTCCGTGCGCCACCTCGAACGCGACGATCACCCAGTCGCCGTCGTCGTCCGACCACAGCATCCTCGGCGCCGAGACCTCGGCCGGCAGCGCACGGGCGACGTGGATCTCCCGACGGGAGAGGTTCGGCGAGTCCGGGTTCTGCTCGGTGGAGACCGCCTTGACGAAAGCCTGCCGGCCGTCGGAGAGCTCGAGCACTGCGGCGAACCCCGGGCTGAATCCGGTCGTGGCGCCGATCTCGGCGGAGACGGGTGCCCCGGCGAGCTCGGCTATCCGTGACCTCACCCGTCGCGGAAGGTCGCGCCAGTCCAGCCGTTGCCCGCTGAAAGCGCGCGGAGGTGAGGTGGCGTCGTCGGCGGTCACGTCCATATCCTGCCAGGGCATTCGTAGACTGGAGTGCGTGACTGCCTATCTCGATCACGCGGCGACGACTCCGATGCGCGCGGCCGCGGTCGATGCGATGACGCGGGAGCTGACGTCGACCGGGAACCCGTCGTCGTTGCACGCCGCGGGTCGCGCCGCGCGGCGGCGTGTCGAGGAGTCCCGCGAGGCGCTCGCGCTCGCGCTGGGAGCGCGCCCGAGCGAGGTCGTGCTCACGGGCGGGGGTACCGAGGCGGACAACCTGGCGGTCAAGGGGCTCTTCTGGGCGCGGCGCGTGCAGGACCCGGACCGACGCCGGATCCTGGTCTCCGCCGTCGAGCACCATGCCATCCTGGACCCCGCGTTCTGGATGGCCGAGCACGCGGGTGCGGAGATCGTCCTGCTCCCGGTCGACTCGCGTGGTGTGCTCGACCTCGACGCGTTGGACGACGAGCTGAGCGCTCACGGCGACCAGGTCGCTCTGGTGTCCGTGATGTGGGCGAACAACGAGGTCGGCTCGCTGCAACCGGTCAGGGAGGTCACCGCGCGTGCGCACCGGTACGGGATCCCGGTGCACAGCGACGCAGTCCAGGCCCTCGGGCAGGTTCCGGTGGACTTCGCCGCCTCCGGTCTCGACGCGATGACGGTCGCGGCGCACAAGGTCGGCGGACCTCTCGGCGTCGGTGCCTTGCTGGCACGGCGCGGTCTGGACCTCACCCCGGTGCTGCACGGGGGCGGGCAGGAGCGTGGGATCCGGTCCGGCACCCTCGACGCGCCGGCGACGGTGGCGTTCGCGGTCGCCGCCCGGCTCGCGGTCGCCGACCAGCCCGTCGCGGCCGACCGTCTCGCCGCGTTGCGTGACGACCTCGTGAGGCGGGTGCGGGGTGCGGTGCCCGACGCCGTCCTGCGGGGTCCAGACCCGCTCGTCGACGGCACCGCCCGGCTCCCGGCGAATGCGCACTTCACGTTCCCGGGCTGCGAGGGCGACTCGCTGCTCTACCTGCTCGACTCCGCAGGTGTGCAGTGCTCGACGGGGTCGGCGTGCCAGGCGGGCGTTCCCCGACCGAGCCACGTGCTCCTCGCGATGGGGGTCGGCGAGGACGACGCCCGTGGCGCACTCCGGTTCACGCTCGGGCACACGTCCACCGGCCGAGACGTCGACGCGCTCGTCGAGGTCCTTCCCGGCGTCGTCGAACGTGCCCAGGCGGCGGGGCTCGCGGGCAGGGCCGCGGCCGGGGCGCGCTGATGCGTGTTCTTGCCGCGCTCTCAGGTGGGGTCGACTCTGCCGTCGCGGCGGCACGCGCCGTCGACGCCGGTCACGAGGTCGTCGGGGTCCACATGGCGCTCTCCCGCAGCCGGGAGCAGTTCCGCACGGGTTCACGGGGGTGCTGCTCGATCGAGGACGCCGGGGACGCGCGGCGCGCGGCGGACGTCCTCGGGATCCCGTTCTACGTGTGGGACCTGTCCGAGAGGTTCGAGGACACCGTCGTGGCGGACTTCCTCGTGGAGTACGCCGCCGGGCGCACCCCGAACCCGTGCGTCCGGTGCAACGAGCACATCAAGTTCCAGGCGCTCCTCGACAAGGCGCTCGCGCTCGGGTTCGACGCCGTGTGCACCGGCCACTACGCGCGCCTGGTGACCGTGCCGACGGCCGACGGCCCCCGGCGCGAGCTGCACCGGTCGGTGAACCTGGCGAAGGACCAGTCGTACGTGCTCGCCGTGATGGGCGAGGAGCGGCTCGGCCATGTCCTGTTCCCGCTCGGCGACGTCGCCTCGAAGGACGAGGTACGCGCCGAGGCGGCGGCGCGGGGGCTGGGCGTCTCCGACAAGCCCGACTCGTACGACATCTGCTTCGTGGCCGACGGCGACACGCAGGGGTTCCTGCGGGAGCGGCTCGGTGCGCGACCCGGTGACGTCGTCGACACCGCGGGGCGGGTCGTCGGTGCGCACGACGGCGCGTACGCGTACACGGTGGGCCAGCGCAAGGGGCTGTCGATCGGGCACCCTGCGGCTGACGGCAAGCCTCGGTACGTGCTCCAGGTCGAGCCGGTGAGAAACCGTGTGGTCGTCGGGTCCGGCGACGAGCTGGAGGTCGATCGGATCATGGCGGACGACGCGGTGCTGTTCGACGACGCGGTGCGGTTCGACGACGCGGTGCTGCGCGACGGCGGTGCGTCGTGTGACGGCGGCGCATGGTTCGCGTGCCTCGCCCAGGTCCGGGCGCACGGTGACGCGGTTGCGGCGACGGCGCGTGCGACGCCCGGTGGGCACCTGGAGATCGTCGTGGACGGACGCCTGCGCGGTGTCGCCCCCGGGCAGTCGGTGGTGCTGTACGACGGCACCCGTGTGCTCGGGCAGGCGACGGTCGACCGTACCGAGAGGCGCGGTTCGATCGCCGGGGCCGCGAGGTGACCGGCGTCACGGGCCTCGGTCGCTGGCCCGGGTCCGATGTCCGGGAGGCGCAGGCCGTCGTCGTCGGTGACCTCACCTCTGCGCCCGAGGGTGTCGAGGGCCTCCCGTTCGCGGTGAACCCGGTGGACCGTGGACCGTGGGCCGGGCCGATCGGTCGGGCCGCTGCGCTGCTCGTCGACATGTCGACGGAGCTGGGCGTGCACGGGTGGATGTTCGCCGACCGCCCCGGACGCGACCTGGACCGCGCTCGCGCAGCCGTGCGCGAGGACCTCGACGCGCTCGCGGTCGCGGCGTACGAGTACGCCGGGCGCCTGGTCGTCCCGGTCATCGGTCCCGTGACTCTGGCCGCGACGTTGTACCTCGCCCGCGGCGACCGTGTCCTCGCGGACTCCGGCGCCCTGCGTGCGCTCGGGGAGTCCCTCGGTGCCGGTGTCGCCGCGCACGTCGGCCGGGTCCGGGGTCTGGTTCCCTCGGCGCAGGTGGTCGTGGTCCTGGACGAGGTCGATCTCGTCGCCGCACTCCGGGGCGCCGTGCCGTCGTTCTCCGGGCGGACGACGCTCCGTCCGGTGCCGCCTCCGGTTGCCGCCGAGCTGCTCCGTGGGGTGCTGGACTCGGTGCGATCCGGGTCGGGGAGCCAGCCGGTGGTCGAGGTGGTGGTCGACGTCGGAGCCGCCTGGACGACCGTCGGCACGGTGGTGTCGGCAGGTGCGGACGGCGTCGTGCTGGCCGTCGAGCAGACCGACCGGCAGGGTTGGGACCGCGTGGCCGAGACCGTCGAGGGTGGGGTCGCCCTCTGGGCGGCGATCCCCGGGCGCCGGGAAGCCCGCACGCGCGCAACGGCGACGGCAGGTGCCGAGGTCCAGGCCCGGGTGCTGACGGAGCCGTGGCGTCAGGTCGGCCTTCCTGCGTCCCGGCTCGCCGAGGTCGTTCTCGTCGCGGAGTCGGCGACATCGCGGGGAACGCCGGCGCCGGAGATGGGTCGCGCGCGTCAGGACCTGGCTGATCTCCTCGACGTCGCGCGTCTGCTGGCTGAGGCCGCGGCGCGGTGAGATCGCCGGCGTGGCGGCCCGCCGGCCGACGCGTCGGGCGGCGGGGCGATGGACCGCACGGGTCGGCCAGTCGAGGGAGTCAGCGCACCACGCTGGAGACCTCCGTCCTGTCGGTCCTGATGGCCGGTTCTCGTCGCTGATGGCCGGTTCTCTCGACGCTGCACCGGCGCACGCGAGCACGCGCAGCGAGGGGGCCGACCGGGCACGGGAGGCCAGGTGGTCCGAGCCCGGTCGCGTGGAGCGTGTCCGAGGTCGGCGGCATGATGGGGCCGTGACCCCGAAGCCCCGCGCGGACGCGCCTGTGACCGCCGACATCGCTGCGCGACGGCGCTGGACCGAGCTCGTGGAGGCGATCACCGACCACCAGTTCGCCTACTACGTGCGCGACAGCCCGACGGTGAGCGACGGCGAGTACGACGCGCTGCTCGCGGAGCTCGGCGCCGTCGAGACCGCCCATCCCGAGCTGCGGACGCCCGACTCTCCGACGCAGCGTGTCGGGGGGACCTTCTCGACCGAGTTCACGGCCGTCGACCACGTCGAGCGGATGCTCTCCCTCGACAACGCATTCACCGCCGACGACGTCGCCGCGTGGGCCGAGCGTGTCCACCGCGAGGTCGGCGACGCCGAGGTGCACTACCTGTGCGAGCTCAAGATCGACGGTCTCGCGATCGCGCTCCTCTACGAGAACGGTCGACTCGTCCGCGCCGCGACCCGGGGGGACGGCCGCACCGGGGAGGACGTCACCCTCAACGTCCGCACGATCGAGACGGTCCCCGAGACGTTGGCCGGTGACCCCGCGACGCATCCTGAGCTCATCGAGATCCGCGGCGAGGTGTTCCTCCCCGTCGGCCCGTTCGAGGAGCTCAACGCGGCGCAGGTGGCGGCGGGGAAGGCGCCCTTCGCGAACCCGCGGAACGCGGCAGCCGGGTCGCTGCGCCAGAAGGACCCACGGGTGACGGCGTCCCGACCCCTGCGGATGTACGCCCACGGGATCGGCGCCCTGCGGCACGGCGGTCGCGGCGGCGCCGTCGCGGGCGGTGAGCTCACTCGCCAGTCGCAGGCGTACGAGCTTCTGGCCGGCTGGGGGGTCCCGGTCTCCGGGCACACCCGCGTCGTCCCGGGTCTTCCCGGTGTGCAGGAGATGATCCGCTACTTCGGTGAGCACCGGCACGACGTCGAGCACGAGATCGACGGGATCGTCGTCAAGGTCGACGAGATGGCCCTGCAGCGGCGTCTGGGTGCGACGAGCCGGGCGCCACGCTGGGCGATCGCCTACAAGTACCCGCCGGAGGAGGTCAACACCCGGTTGCTCGACATCCGCGTCAACGTGGGACGCACCGGGCGGGTGACCCCGTTCGGCGTGATGGAGCCCGTGCTCGTCGCGGGGTCCACGGTGGAGATGGCGACCCTCCACAACGCGAGCGAGGTCCGACGCAAGGGCGTGCTGATCGGGGACACGGTGGTGCTCCGCAAGGCGGGCGACGTCATCCCCGAGATCCTCGGTCCCGTGGTCGAGCTGCGTGCCGGGCGGGAGGCGGAGCTGCGCGAGTTCGTGATGCCGACCCGGTGCCCGTCGTGCGGGACGCCGCTGGCCCCGGCGAAGGAGGGCGACGTGGACATCCGCTGCCCGAATGCGCGACGCTGCCCGTCCCAGCTGCGCGAGCGCCTCTTCAACCTGGCATCACGGGGGGGTCTCGACGTCGAGGCCATGGGCTGGGAGGCGTCGATCGCCCTGGTCGACCCGGAGCTGAACCGACCCGACGACGCCGCGGGCGAGCGGCAGGCGCCCGTGCTCGAGAACGAGGGCGGTCTGTTCGACCTCGAACCGGGGGACCTCGCAGACGTCCGCGTCTGGCGCGAGAAGAAGAAGGCAGGGGTCGGGACCGGGGTGTGGGAGCAGGTGCCCTTCTTCTTCACGCGCGCGACCGCCACGAAGCCGTCCGTGCCGACGGCGACGACGGTGAAGCTGTTCGAGCAGCTCCAGCAGGCGCGGACGCGTCCGCTGTGGCGCGTCCTGGTCGCGCTGTCGATCCGGCACGTCGGGCCGACGGCTGCGCGCGCGCTCGCGACCGAGTTCGGCAGCCTCGCCGCGGTCCGTGATGCGGGCGCCGAGGCGCTGGCCTCCGTGGACGGTGTCGGCCCGACCATCGCGTCCGCGGTGCGCGAGTGGTTCCACGGCGACGAGTCGGACTGGCACGCCGAGATCGTCGACCGATGGGCCGCGGCCGGTGTTCGCATGACCGACGAGCGCGACGAGACCGTGCCGCGCACCCTCGAGGGCCTCACCGTGGTCGTGACCGGATCGCTCGAGGGCTTCTCGCGGGACGGCGCGAAGGAGGCGATCCTCGCGCGAGGAGGCAGGGCCGCCGGCAGCGTGTCGAAGAAGACGGACTTCGTGGTCGTCGGCGAGAACGCCGGCTCCAAGGAGGCGAAGGCTCACGAGCTCGGCGTCCACGTGCTCAGCGAGGCGGAGTTCGTGACGCTCCTCGACGAGGGGCCCGGAGCGCTGGTTCCGTGAGCGCTGGAGCTCGAACGTCGATACTGGTCCGATGGACAGTCTCGCCCGGCCGATCGTGACTCACGCACCAGGCGCTCACGACGCACCCGTGGCGGTGCGAACGGCTGCGACCGACTCCGAGATCGCGGCGGCCGGTGCCCTCACGGCCGAGGCCTATCATGCGGATCGCCTGATCAACGACGACGACGAGTACGCGGATGAGCTCCGCGACGCATCCCGCCGTGAACGGGAGGCGACGCTCCTCGTCGCGGTGCTCCCCGCCGCAGGCGGGGACGTCGTCGTCGGCACGATCACGCTCGCGCCGGCCGGCTCGTCGTACGCGGAGGTGGCCGGGCCGGGCGAGGTCGAGCTGCGGATGCTCGGAGTCGCTCCCGAGGCCCGGCGGCGTGGCATCGCCGAGGCGCTGATGCGGGCGAGCATGCGCGAGACCGTCGCCCTTGGCGCCGGCGCTGTGGTCCTGTCGACGCTCGACACGATGACGACTGCCCAGCGTCTCTACGACAGGCTCGGGTTCCGGCGCGAGCCGGATCGGGACTGGGGCCATGAGGGAGTTGCCCTGCGCGTGTACTCGTGGCGCATCCCGCCGGCTCCGGGTGTGCGCATCGAATCCTCCACCTGGCGACCGTTCGAGGTGCGCGACGTCGGCGGATGGCAGGTCGGGATGTCCGGTGGGTTCACCCGTCGGGCCAACAGTGCGGTGCCCGCCCACGGCCCCGACGTGAGGGAGACCCCCCTCGAGGTCACCCTCGACGCCGTGGAGGAGTGCTACCGCGAGGCCGGATACCCATCGGTCGTCCGTGTCTGTCGCTCGTCGGGGGACGATGCGCTCGACGATGTGCTCGCCGCTCGGGGATACACCGTCGCCTCGCGGACGTGGGTGATGGTGCTGGACCTCCCGACGACGGTGGTCACGGTCCGTCCGGACGCAGAGACCTCCGACAGTGCCGCGACCGACGACGCAGACGTGGACGCCGGCGGTCTTCGGGTGGCCCCCGGGCGCACGGGCGCCGTGTCGCCCGACCTCCGGGTCGCGCTTGCCGACGAGCCCGACGCGGAGTGGCTCGCGTGCTGGCTCGCCGTCAAGACGGACGCTGTCGAGCCGGATGCCGTCGTCGCGAGGGCGGTCGTGACCGGGTCCCCGGCGCTCTACCTCGCTGCGCGGGATCATGACGGGGTCGTGGGTGTTCTGCGGGCTGCGTGGGCGGACGACTGGGTGGGCCTGTCCTGCCTGGCGGTGTCCACGCGTGCCCGCGGCCACGGGCTCGCGCGCACCTTGACCGCCGTCGCGCTCGAGATCGCGACCGGTCGAGGCGCACGTCATGCGTTCCTGCAGGTCGAGGACGAGAACGCGGGCGCGCGGCGGCTCTACGAGTCGCTCGGGTTCGTCCCCGCCGAGCGCTACCACTACCGAGAGCGGTGAGGCGGGGCGCAGGAGAGTGACGTGGTCGGCGCCACCGTGTCGGCTGATACTGGAGCGATGATCACCGCCGAGCTCGCCACCGCACTCCAGCTCGCCGGCCTGCGCTGGCACCCGCAGCCTGGCGACCGCTTCGCGATCCCGCAGCCCGGTCTGCACGACCAGGTGTTCACGATCAGCGACATGGTCGTCGAACCGCACGAGTATCCGACCGGGACGGTGCTCGGGTTCAACGGGACGACGGAGTGGGCCCTCGACTCGGTCGACCAGGAGCAGGCGGTGTGGTTGCCGCGCGAGGACCAGCTGCGCGAGCTGCTGGGCGCGACGTTCCGGCGCCTCGAGCGCACGGACGACGGCTACCGCGTCGTGGTCACCGGTGCCGAGGCGGGCGTCGAGCGGGCTCGCACGGCCGCGTCGGCCGCGGAGGCATACGGTCTCGCGCTGCTGGACCTCGTCAGCCGGGCGACGGACGTCGCGCAGCCCTGACGTCGACGCGCTCGTCCCGACCCGACCGGTCGCCCGGCGCACCCTCTAGACTCGTGGCCATGTCCACCCTCTCCCGCGACGAGGTCGCGCGCGTGGCGGCACTGGCCCGGATCGACCTGACCTCCGACGAGCTGGACCGGCTCGTGGGGGAGCTCGACGTCATCGTCGAGTCGGTCGCGCGCGTCAGCGAGGTCGCCACCCCCGACGTCCCGGCGACCAGTCACCCGCTGCCCCTGTCGAACGTGTTCCGTGCGGACGTGCCGGAGCCGTCCCTGCCGATCGCGGACGTGCTCCGCAGCGCCCCGGCGAGCGAGGACGGCAAGTTCCTCGTCCCGCAGATCCTCGGGGAGGAGTGATGGGCGACGTCACCCGGTTGAGCGCGGCGGACCTCGCGGACGCGCTCAGCGCCCGGGAGGTCTCGAGCGTCGAGGCGACCCAGGCGCACCTGGACCGGATGGCGGCCGTGGAGCCGGCCGTCCACGCGTTCCTCCACGTGAGCACCGAGGACGCCCTGGCCACCGCGCGCGACGTCGACGCGCGACGTGCCGCCGGGGAGACGCTGCACCGCCTGGCGGGTGTGCCGATCGCGGTCAAGGACGTCGTGGTCACGAAGGACATGCCGACGACGGCCGGCTCGAAGATCCTCGAGGGTTGGATCCCGCCGTACGACGCGACCCTCGTGACGCGTCTGCGGCAGGCCGGCCTGCCGATCCTCGGCAAGACCAACATGGACGAGTTCGCCATGGGGTCGAGCACCGAGCACTCCGCGTACGGGAACACCCACAACCCGTGGGACCTGGACCGGATCCCCGGTGGCTCCGGCGGTGGGTCCGCCGCTGCGGTCGCCGCGTTCGAGGCGCCGTTGGCGATCGGCACCGACACCGGCGGCTCGATCCGCCAGCCGGCCGCCGTCACGGGCACCGTCGGCGTCAAGCCGACCTACGGCGGGGTGTCGCGGTACGGGCTGATCGCCCTCGCCTCGTCCCTCGACCAGGCCGGGCCGGTCACGCGCACCGTGCTGGACTCCGCGCTGCTGCACGAGCTCATCGGCGGCCACGACCCGCGCGACTCGACCTCGATCGACGAGCCCCTCCCCGGGTTGGTCGACGCCGCTCTCCGCGGCGCCGGGGGTGATCTGACGGGCGTGCGTGTCGGCGTCGTCACCGAGCTCGACGGGGAGGGCTACCAGCCGGGTGTGCGTGCGCGCTTCGGCGAGGCGCTGGCTCTTCTCGAGCAGGCCGGGGCGGAGATCGTCCAGGTCTCGTGCCCGCACTTCGAGTACGCCCTCGGCGCGTACTACCTGATCCTGCCGAGCGAGGCGTCGAGCAACCTGGCGAAGTTCGACGGCATGCGGTTCGGCCTGCGGGTCGAGCCCGCCGACGGCCCCGTCACGGCCGAGCGGGTGATGGCCGCGACCCGCGGTGCCGGGTTCGGGCCCGAGGTCAAGCGACGGATCATCCTGGGGACGTACGCGCTCTCCGCCGGGTACTACGACGCGTACTACGGCTCGGCGCAGAAGGTGCGGACGTTGATCCAGCGGGACTTCGCCGCGGCGTTCACGCATGCGGACGTCCTCGTCTCGCCGACCGCGCCGACGACGGCGTTCCGTCTCGGCGAGAAGCTCGACGACCCGCTCGCGATGTACCTCAACGACGTCGCGACGATCCCGGCGAACCTCGCGGGGGTGCCGGGCATGTCGCTGCCGTCGGGGCTGTCCGACGACGGCCTCCCGGTCGGCTTCCAGATCCTCGCCCCCGCCAAGGCCGACGACCGGCTCTACCGGGTGGGTGCGGCCCTCGAGGCGATGCTCGAGCACGTCTGGGGCGGGCACATCCTCGATCGCGCCCCTGAGCTGGAGGTAGGCAAGTGAGCAGCCCGACGGTCGACCTGATCGACTACGACGACGCCATCGCGCGGTTCGACCCGGTCATCGGCATCGAGGTCCACGTCGAGCTCGGCACGCGGACCAAGATGTTCTGCCCGGCGGAAGCCGTGTTCGGCGAGGAGCCCAACACCGCGGTCTCGCCGGTCTCGCTCGGGCTTCCGGGTGCGCTCCCGGTGGTGAACGGCACGGCTGTCGAGTACGCGATCCGCATCGGCCTGGCGCTGAACTGCTCGATCGCCGAGACCTGCCGGTTCGCTCGCAAGAACTACTTCTACCCGGACGTCCCGAAGAACTTCCAGACGTCCCAGTACGACGAGCCGATCGCGTTCGACGGCTACCTGGACGTCGAGCTCGGCGACGGCACGATCTTCCGCGTCCAGATCGAGCGGGCGCACATGGAGGAGGACGCCGGGAAGAACACCCACGTCGGGGGTGCCACCGGACGTATCCACGGTGCGGAGTACTCGCTCGTGGACTACAACCGCGCCGGGATCCCTCTCGTCGAGATCGTCACGAGGCCGATCACGGGCGCCGGGGCGCGCGCCCCGGAGGTCGCTCGCGCGTACGTGCAGACGTTGCGCGACATCTTCCGCACCCTCGGCGTCTCGGAGGCCCGCATGGAACGCGGCAACGTCCGGGCGGACGTCAACCTCTCGCTGCGTGACACCCCGGAGTCGCCGCTCGGCACGCGCACCGAGACGAAGAACGTCAACTCGTTCCGCTCGGTCGAGCGCGCCGTCCGCTACGAGGTGTCGCGGCAAGCGGCGATCCTTGCCGCCGGCGGCACGATCACGCAGGAGACGCGGCACTGGCACGAGGACACCGGTACGACGACCGCCGGCCGGGTGAAGTCGGACGCCGAGGACTACCGGTACTTCCCGGAACCCGACCTCGTCCCCGTCGCCCCGAGCCGCGCGTGGGTCGAGGAGATCCGTTCCGGGCTGCCCGAGATGCCGGTCGCACGACGCAACCGCCTGCAGGCGGTGTGGGGCTACGCCGACGCGGAGATGCGCGACGTCGTGAACGCTGGCGCCATCGACCTGATCGAGGCGACCGTCGCGGCCGGCGCGGCGCCGGCGGCGGCACGCAAGTGGTGGATGGGCGAGCTCGCCAGGAGCGCCAAGACCGACCAGATCGAGCTCGAGGAGCTCCCGGTGACACCGGCGCAGATCGCCCAGCTGCAGGGGCTCGTGGACTCCGGTCGCCTCAACGACACGCTCGCCCGTCAGGTCCTTGAGGGTGTGCTGGCCGGCGAGGGCTCCCCGGAGCAGGTCGTCGTCGCCCGCGGTCTGGAGGTCGTCTCCGACGACGGTGCCCTCCTCGAGGCGATCGACGCCGCGCTCGC